>JAGQPW010000113.1 GCA_020426515.1 Planctomycetaceae bacterium
CCACGGATGACTACGATAAAAGGGCCCGGATGGGTTTTGTCGCCATCAGCGAGCCCGCCTTCTGGCCGAGGTTTGATCGCGGCAGCTTCGATTGTTTCCCGGACTGCTTCCTGCAGTTGACCGAGTTCGAACCCAAGCGGGCCGGATGGAGTGGCATTCAGCACTACACGTGGCTGTGCATCAACGCCAAGGAAGCGGAGAACGTTTCTCTGGGCCGCGAAATCATTGCCATGATTCCGGAGTTCCTGAACAATCCCGGCGTGCTGGGAATTGGGGAAATCGGCCTCAACAAGAACACCCCCAACGAGTCGACGATCTTCCGCGAGCATCTCGATCTCGCCGCGAAGACCAACGAGCTGGTGCTCATCCACACGCCCCACTTGCACGACAAGTACAAGGGAACGCGGATGATCATCGACATGCTGCAGGAGCGAAACGACATTCCCGCCGAGCGCGTCTGTATCGACCACGTGGAGGAACACACCGTCAAGCTCGCCAAGGAAGGGGGCTTCTGGTGCGGCATGACACTGTACCCCACAACCAAGTGCACGCCAGCCCGTGCGGCAGACATCATCGAGCGGTACGGCGATGACCGCATCATGGTCAACAGCGCTGGTGACTGGGGGCCGAGTAACCCGGTCGCCGTTCCGGACTTCATCCAGGAAATGCGGAAACGAGGCCACAGCGAAGCGAAGATTCGCAAGGTCGTGTACGAGAACCCACTGGAATTCTTCTCCCAGTGCGACCGGTTTGAGTTCACACCGCCAGCGTAGATTCATCCAAGACCAGTGAAAACGCCCCCTGCCGAGAAAGCTCAGCAGGGGGCGTTTTCTTTAGTCATCAGCCGCTCCGCAACTATGTGGGATCTGCCGGTAAAGGCTCCGGATTGATTTCGTTGGCTTTCGCCGAGAGGGCCTCCATCGCTGCCTGAATCGCACCGGCATCGGAGCTTTCATAAGCCGATGCCAGATCCTTGGCAGATGCCTTGAGAGCTTCGCCCGCCTCTCCGCTGTCGCTGGCCTCCAATGTCTCCATCAGGATGGCGAGATCTTCAGCGGCTGTCTCAGGATTACCCTCGGCCCGCATGACGAACCTCTTGACGGCGTTTGCCGTCTCACTCGCTGCCTCCGCAGCTGTCCTTGCTCCCCCGACCGGCTGGGACTCTCCACATCCCACCAACAGGAGCCCCAAACAAAACGCAACGGCAGACAGAACAGACGCTTTCATGAATATTAGCTCGCATGGGATAGAGACTTGGGGCAACAATGCGGAGGAATGCCCGGACACGTTCTTGCCTGGACATTCGCCGCACCACAGATTCCTAGAATTCGCCGACGACAGCCCCATCGCTGATCGTCATCAGGTTCACCCAGGTTGACTCGTCGATATTCTCACTAATGAACCGCACACCGCCATCGGCCAGCGTGACATGCACGCCGCCAACGTGGTAGCTGCGTGCTCCCTTCCCACTGCCTCCGCGTGTGTTGTCGGGATTATTCTGGACGTTGAAGTTCTTGTGGCTTGTGTTGTTGGTGGCATACGGAGTGGAGTCCCGATGCGAACGATCGTTGGGGGTGATAATGCCAGTCGCAAACGATGTCCCGCGAACATTGAACACAGGACCGGAGCAGTAACCGTAGGCTCCCCGGTCGTCTCCACCATTTCCGGTGGTGTCAACGCAAATCTCGGACAGTGCAATTGCGTTGGAGGTCCCATCGGTAATGTCACGAAATCGGGCTCCCCATTGCCCTGCAATACTCGACAGCCCCCGATAGTTCCCACTTGTCGCGTTGGCTTCAGCCATCAGGTAGTGCGTGCCACCGTTAATGGCATAGTGCCCTTTGGCAAAGTTGGAACTGTCCTGCGTCAGATTCCTTGAACCGCCAGGCTGTGAAGGGCACAGCAGCGCAGTCATTGGCTTGCTGGTAATGGCTTCGTTAACAGAAGCACGGGCATTCTGGTTGAAATCCATTCGGTTGTAGGCAGGCGCCTGATCGAAGAAGGGCAGAGTCAGCACAACCCAGGTGGCTCCCCAACCGTCTGATCGACCATCCGCATATCGGCTGGAATCGAAGTTTGGCTGACCGGCGTCAGCGCCCGTCCCGGTATAGATACAAGCCGGCGGGAACTGTTTGTGGACATCGTGGTAGTTGTGCAGTGCCAGTCCCAACTGCTTGAGATTGTTCTTGCACTGGGAGCGGCGGGCCGCCTCGCGGGCCTGCTGTACGGCAGGAAGCAGGAGCGCAATCAGGATCGCGATGATCGCAATCACCACCAGAAGCTCAATCAGCGTGAATCCAGACTTTTTACGAGCATGCAGTTGCATACAAACCTCCAGAGAAATGAGATCTTGAAATGAGTGACGTGGATGACTTCACAGCAGATCGCCGAGACGACACCAAGCAACATTGCACCGAGAATTCGGTTCAAAACGAAATGAACACTTGTGCCGACTAGAACCAACCGTTCTGACTTGAATCAACACACGTGTCTACTCAGACTATAATCTCCAGAGTTATACTGCAACCATAAAGCAACGCAGCTCAATACAATCAAGCCAACAAACAGACAATAAAACTTTACCTGGAAAGGACTTGCAACCCATCGACAATTCCAATTTTGTCTATTCAAAACTCGCGATTCCGTGAGTCATGAGGCGTGACAGGCGTTCTGTCTTCTGGCAGAGTCTCCGCTTTCGGGGCTGATTCGAAACTGGAGATCACAGCACAATGGGGGGCGCGCAAACCAACCTGGGATGCCTGGGTCAACTGTTGGGACTCCTTGGCTTCCGCATACATCCAGCCGCTACTGAACAGCTGCCTTATCGCCTGAGAGATGACTTCCTCTCGCCAGCGGAGTTGAGCTTTTTCCGAGTTCTGCAGTTGGCGATTGGCGATCGCTGGGTCATCAGCTGCAAGGTCAACCTGACAGACCTGTTTTTTGTTCCGCGAGGAGAGGGGCAGTTGAGTTGGAGGAATCGAATCGACCGCAAACATGTCGACTTCGTCCTGTGCGATCCCGCGACGATGCATCCGCGATTAGGAATTGAACTGGATGATTCCAGTCATCAGCGGGAAGACCGTCAGGACCGGGACCTGTTCGTCAACGAAGTGTTTGACGCAGCTGCACTTCGGCTGCTGCGCATTCCCGCAGCACGAACGTACTCGGTCTCCGACATCGCGGCGGCGATTGAAGGCGAGGTCGGGCAGTCCGCCGCAATTCCTCCGGTTCCCCCATCATCAAAGGACCCCATCTGCCCGAAGTGCGGTATCCCGATGGTTCAGCGAAAGGCAACTCGCGGCGCGAATCGGGGAGGCTCGTTCTGGGGATGCAGCAACTTCCCCCAGTGCCGGGAAGTCATTCGTGGCTGAGGACCGCAAGCGGCCTATGGTTTGCGGATGTCGAAGCAAACAATCTCCGCGTTGTCGCGCAGATACAGTCTGCCGCTGGCAATCACGGGGCTCTGCCGCGTTGTCTGAATGACCTGTGCCCGCGACAGTTCCGTGAACTGATCCGGGCGGGCAGCCACCAGCACCAGTTCGCCATCCATCGTGCTGATCCACAGTTTCCCATCGGCTGCAATCAAATTGCCTTTGCCGAACCGCTTCTGCTGCCAGCGCACGTCGCCCGTCGCCGCATCGATGCACGTGAGATGCGTCACCGGTCCGGCACTTCCCACGTTGTCGAACCCATACAGGAAACCGCCCAGCAGGACCGATGTCTGCCATTCGTTGCGCAGCACACTTTTCATCCCCTGCGATTCCCAGCGGGCGGTCACCTGACCAGCCGGTGAAACCGCCAGCAGCGTGCTGCCGTGGTTCTCACCTGCGGAAACAAAGATGTCCCCATGAATAGACTGTGGCACCGCAATGTTGCAGTTGTAGTCGGTCACGTAGGCATGCTCCCACTGCACCGATCCCTCCTGAGGATCAATGCCCAGTACCGCATCGCCACTGAACACAACAACCTGAGCAGTCTCGCTCACAACGAGGAGGGCGGGCGAGGAATACCCACAGGAGTGGCCGGCTCCGCTTTTCCAGTTCAATGCACCGGTCTTCACGTCATAGCTGGCGACAGTCGCTTCCGGAGCGCCGATCGTTACGATCACTTGCTCCTTGACCACCAGCGGCGAGCAGGCCATTCCGTACTCAGCTGGCTTGCCTTTGTGGCTGCGCACTGGATGCTGCGTCCAGAGGAGCTGGCCATCCGTTGCCTGAACTGCTGCCAGAATTCCTTCGCCGGTGTAGGCAAAGATCGTCCCATTGGAAATCGTCGGCGTCGCTCGCGGGCCATCTCCCATCGAATTCGTATAGGCTGGAGCCAACGGACAACGCCACAAAATGGCACCCGTCTCCGGATGAAACGCGAGCAGGATCTGGTGTTTCTCATCCTGAATGAGCGTACATCCCAGCTCTCCTTCGATCGCACAGGCCGACATCCCGACGCCTCCAGCGATCCGCCACAGCTCTTTCGGGCCCGCTGCCGGAAACGCATCGATCAGTCCGGTCTCGGACGAAACCCCGTTTCGCTGCGGCCCCAGGAACTGCGGCCAGTCTGCCCCATGGCTGACAGCAGCGATGCACATCAACATCGCAACGAAAGTTCCCTGCAGCGGCTTACGGTAACCAGTCATGAGCGGTCCTGACAAAGTGAGAGACTCGAACGATGCGGAAAAACAGCCCGTTTTCTTTCCGCGGCGGGTGTTCGGGTTGTACGCTGGTGTGCCGCTGCCGGGCAACCTCGACTGGCAGCAGGAGAACATGTTTGCAACGATACAGCGACTTCAGTGATGAACCCGGAATTGAGTCAAGGAGAATCGGAATGAGATGCTGGTCATGGATGCTGCTGGGACTGAGTCTGGTTGTCTGTGGATGCAATCCCTCTTCGGAACCGGCTGATTCTGCTCCGGAAGTGCCTACGCCGGGACCTGCAGTTCTGTCCCCCGAGGAAGCAGGCCCCGCGCCTGCCGGGCAAAGCGAAGAAGCCATGCCCGAAGCAGAGCCTGCCGCTCCCGCAGCCGCAATCGACGCTCAGATCCTCGACTGGGACGGAGTGGAAGCTCTCGTGCGCTCACACAAGGGCAAGGTTGTCGTAATGGATCTGTGGTCCACGTACTGCCTGCCTTGCCGAAAAGAGTTTCCCAACCTCGTCAAGTTGCACCAGCAGCAGGGAGACAAGGTCGCCTGCATTTCCGTTTCGCTCGACTTCGATGGTTTGGAAGACGAGCCCGTTCAGGCCTGCCGAGAGAAGGTGCTCAAGTTTCTGAATGCGCAGGGAGCCACCTTCGACAACGTCGTCTGCAGCACGCCAGCGGAAACGGTCTTCAACGAGAAGATCCCTCACAATTCGGTGCCGGCCGTGTACGTCTTCAGCAAGGAAGGAGAATGGGTTGGTCGCTTTCCGGACCTTCAGGGGGGCGATCCGGAAGCGTTTAACTACCAGGACCACATTCTCCCCCTCGTCAATCAGCTGCTGGCCCAGTAGCACTGCCAGGACTGCACACGATGCGTTCCTTTGATGAACTGTTCGCCGCTGCCGATCAACTCCGTACGCCCGTTCCGGTCGTTGCTGCTGGCGGGGCCGATTCTACCGTCATCCAGGCCCTGGAACTGGCCCGCCGTCGAGGCTGGGTCCGGCCCATGCTTTCTGGTGATCCCAGGAAGATCGCCGAGATGGCTGCTGGTATGGACATCGACATCGCCCCATTCGAGATCATCGAAGACGAACCGGACTCAGCCATGCAGGCGGTTCGCTGCGTCCACGAAGGCCGGGCGCAGTTGCTGATGAAAGGTCAGATCCCCACTCCCTCGCTGATGAAGGCCGTGCTCCAGCGTGAGGGAGGACTGCGAACCGGGAAGACGATCTGCCAGGTGGTGCTAATGGAGATCCCGCGCGATCGACGCACATTCCTCATGTCCGACACCGGCGTGACCATTGCCCCCACACCGCAACAGCACGGCGAGATTCTGGAGGCGGTCATTCACGTCGCCCGCAGGCTCGGCTGCCCGACTCCGCGTATCGCCCTGATGGCTGCCACCGAAAAGCCGGTCGAGGCGATGCCGGAAACATTGGCGCAGGTGGAACTCACCGCCCGGGCGGAAGCCGGCGAGTTCGGCCCGTGCTCGGTTCAGGGGCCTCTCTCGTTCGACCTTGCCTATACGGAAGTGGCGGGGGCCCGCAAAGGAATTCAGGGTGATGTGACCGGTGCCGCTGACGGCATGGTCTTTCCCAGCCTGCTCGCGGCGAACCTCACGGTCAAGGGAATCATGTACACCGCCAACTGCCGCTTCGGCGGCATCCTGATGGGCACATCAAAGCCTGTCGTCTTCATGTCTCGCGCGGACAACGTGGAAACGCGATTGCACTCACTGGCCTACGCACTGCACACCCTTTCGTAAGTGCCAATGCCCACTCGATGTACCATCGCCACAGCTTCCGGTGCGTACTGCATCGTCTGCCTTCTGGCACAGCCATCCCATCTCTCTGCAGACACAGGATGAAGTCCTTCACAACTTCGACACGTGTCGAGCCAGTGTATCATCGCATAACTCGCCGACCCTGGATCACTTCCAGCGAGACCGCTCTACCAGCAACGGCCATCCCCAGATTCACAGGATCGCGACGATCTCCCCTCGCGCCGGGTCGATGCACGCCAACCGGCACATACATCAACTATCGTTGTTGCTTTTCCCCGCCAATAGGATAGACTGAACGAACACTTCACTCTCTTTTTGTTGCCAGACAATCCGCTCCACCTGCTATCAATTGCAGTATCGGCTTGCCAAATGGCTTGAAAGAGATTTTTTTGTCATTCGATCATGTCCACGAAGAGAGGTTACGCGCAGATGAGAGTATTACGTCGAGGTTTTACCCTGATTGAACTTCTGGTGGTGATTGCGATCATCGCCATCTTGATTGCCCTGTTGCTGCCTGCTGTCCAGCAGGCTCGCGAAGCGGCGAGGCGATCACAGTGCAAGAACAATCTGAAGCAACTTGGCCTCGCCCTCCACAACTACCACGATACGCACAACGTGTTCCCACCGGGATACCTCGCAGTCACAACGAACACAGCCTCGGATTCATGGCGAAGCGATAAGACTCCGCCACCCGACAGTCAGTTTGGGCCTGGCATGCACACATTGCCCTACATCGATCAGGCGCCGTTATACAACCTGATCATGGCCAGAAAAATGGGGGGGGCTCCCGCTGCCCCATGGCATACCGACACCGGAACGGGTTCATTGAGCGAACTCGCCAAGACGATTGTGACCCCGCACATCTGCCCGTCTGACCCCATGGGCGGCATCAACACGTTGATGAGCAACTTCGGGAAGTCCAACTACGTTCCTTGCGGTGGCAGTAACACGGCCCCCATTAACACAAATGGCAACGGGGTCTTTTTCCGAAACTCCAACATCGGCCTGCGTGACATTACCGACGGGAGCAGCAACACGATTCTGTATGGTGAAAAGTCGACGCGGGCACCAGCGAGCCCTAACAATTGGAAGGGCGCCCTCTGGATGGGGCAGCGCAACTCCTCAGCAGCGGTTCCCTACGCCGAGTATGACTCCATGACGGGCTTCTACTCGGGCCAAACGTGGTCGTACATTAACGCCAATGAGCTTTACGGTCGTAACTTCAGCAGTTCCCATGTGGGCGGGGCTCACTTCCTGCTGGGAGACGGCTCTGTTCGCTTTATCAGCGAAAACACGGACCATAACAACATCTTGACCAACCTCGCCGCTCGCAACGACGGCAATGTGATTGGCGAGTTCTAACGGAAAATGCACCTGAAGCCAGTCAGTCCACCCGTGGGCTGCCTGGCTTTTTTCATGCGCGGAGAAGTTTGCTGCGGCACGCGGTTCAGGCGGCCTCGCGCTGCCGTTGAGTCTGTCGCTTTTGTCGCGGCTCTGTCTTCCAGCGGCGATGGACCCAGAAGTATTGCTCGGGGGCGCGGCGAATGGCGCTTTCCAAAGCGGCGGTATATCTCTCGGTAATCTGCCGCACCTCATCGTCGCCGGTGATCTCAGCGGTGTCGATCACCTCTTCGCAGCCGATTTCGAACTGAGCCCAACGGGCATTGTCGAAGTCGTCAGGCAGTCGGATGCCGTAACCGACAATGAGAATCGCTTTGTGCTCCAGTGCCATCAGAGCGATCGATTTGAATGTTGATGCCGGTTTACCAAAAAAGTCCACGAACACGCCGCGTTTGCCCGCGTCCTGATCACACAGCAGCCCCAGGTTGCCGCCAGCCTGAAGCAGGGCCGTCATGTCGTCCCAGCCTCCTTGTTTGAGCAGCAGTTTGTGGCCGGTCAATTCACGCGAGCGGGCGAACCACTCGTGCAGGTAGGGATTGTCCAGCTCACGCCCCACAACCCCCATGCGAAAATCAAATACGCCAAAGGTCGCTATCGAGGCTTCCCAGTTGCCGAAGTGTCCTCCCAGCACAAACACCGGTCGGCCGCTGCACAGCGCTTTCACAGCCGCTCTGCGATTGCGAAACACAATCACTTCCCGGCAGTTGGAGAGGGTCATCTTGCGGGAGAACTGTACGGTCTCAGCGACGACGCGAAACAGATGCAGCCACATATCCTGAATGAGCTGGTGTATTTCCGCCGGGGTGTACTCACCCGGAAACGCAGACTGAATGTTTTCGCGGGCGACGTGATAACGGGTCTTGCTGTGCGGCAGCACATCGGTCATCAGCCACGCAAAGTGTTCGCCCAGCCACTTTGTCTGGCGGACGGAGAGCATTCCGATCAGGCAGGTCGCCAGACGAAATCCGATGTATTCGAGGCGGTGCCTCAGTTGGAGCCAGGTCATGGGCTTCGTGCCGAGTTGAAGTAACGTCCGTGTCGCCGGGTTACCGAGGAGGACCAGTCGCGAACTCAATACGGGCAAAACCGGCGGCGGTGCAGGTGTCGTAGATGTCGACAACATCCCCATAGGGGACATTGGTGCCAACATCCAAAACCACCGGATTGGCCGGGTCCAGTTCAGCCAAGGTCCGAAGTTGTCCCTTCAGGAATTCCAGGTCTGTGTAGTCGGTTCCATTCATGTCGACCACAGTCCCACCTTCCGGGGCCACGCGGAGTTTAAGCCAGATATCCAGTTGCTGGGGAGGCCGATCTTCAGGATTCGCCCCCTCAACTGCCCCTGCGGCGGCAAGTTCAGTCGGCAGCAGTTCCTCTCGAGGCTGTCCCGCAGCGCTGACCACAAAGAAAATCAGCAGCAGAAACACCACGTCGATCATGGGCGTCATGGACCCCAGATCCCGGCGAGGACGGTGTTGTGGCCGACGCATAGGCTACTTCCCTCCCGCTTCCAGCACTTTGAATCCCACCTGCGTAATTCCGTAACGGGGACACAAGGTCATCAACGCTTCAACCACTTCAAAATGAGCGGTTCGATCCCCCCGAATGTGGACCGCAAAACTGGCCGGATCATCGCCCGCCCCTTCCGCCAGCATCTGCTCCAGATCGTCCAGCGTGACCTGTCGACCACCGGTGTGATAGCTCCCATCAGGCAGAATCGTAACCAGCAGCCGCCTCGGCGGGTCCTGCAGTTCGGCCACCTGCGTGGCTGTGGGGAGATCGACCGGTTCCAGAGCTTCCGAGCGTGCAAAGTGCGAGGCCACAAGGAAAAAGATCACCAGCAGGAACACCACGTCGATCAGCGGCGTGATATTGACCTCCAGTCCAGCTGAGCGGGGGCGAACCGGGACTCTCACGCCTCAGTTCCTTGCTTGCCGGAGGGGGGACGGACAATACGTTTTTCGCCCAGCGAGCGTTTCACTGGCATCATCAGCTGCTCAGCCGTGAGCGTGGTTTCGGCCACGAATTCATCAATACGATTGCGAAACATTGCGTAGGCGGCCAATGCCGGAACAGCCACACACAGTCCGAACAGCGTGGTCACAAGGGCTTCGGAAATGGCGGGAGCAAAGTCGGCGGGCAGGGGATTGGCTTTCTCCGAAAACTCGGCAAAGGCCTGAATCATCCCCCACACAGTTCCCATCAGTCCCAGCATGGGGGCAAGGGCACCAATCAGCGAGAGGTACTCAATCTTTCGCGAGAGCCGGGCTGCCTGTTCGGACGAAGCATCCTCCATCGACTTTTCGACGGCTGCATAGCCAAAAGGCGACTCCTTCAATCCAGCCGCAATGACGTACGCAATGTAGCTGGGCTGCTGATTGCAGGCCGCATGGGCTTCGGCCAACTGACCAGCGGACAGCTTCTGATGCAGTTCTTCCACCAGCACGCGCGGCATCAGGGAGCCGGGGCGAATGCTGAGCAGGTGTTCGATAATCAGTGCCACCATCGCCACACTGAGGGCGATAATCAGGTAGCCAATGGGTCCCCCCGCCTGCAGCAGGGCCTGCAGATCAAGCTGTCCCTCATTGAAAATTGGCGTATCGGCGGCCAGCAGGTTGAGCATCAGCACTTACCAGGTGAAATCCGTTTCTCGGGTGACGAGTTGTCCCTATTCAGCCAGCCGACCGCGTGCCTCGGCAGCGCCGGGTGACCATGGAAACCTCGTGACCACTTCTCGATACAGATTTTCCGCTTCGCGCGTCAATCCGGATCGTCTCAAAGCCTCTGCCGCTTCCAGACAGGCCCGGGCCGCCAGGGGCTCATTTTCGCCATAAACGGTTGGTAGCCAAAGGTACTCCGCTGCTGCTGCCCGATACTCCTGACGTTGAAAGTACCCCAGCCCAATCAAATACGTCGGCCCGGCCCGCAAGTGTTCCGGAATGCGTTCGAGATCCCGCTTCCAGCCTTCGATGGTCAGTTCACTCATCTCCGACGTTCCCAGCCTCAACCGCCAAAGTTGAGTGCGGGCCAATTGAGCAATGTACTCGTTCGTATTCCGGGCCAGCTCATCGAGCACCTGCTTTGCCGCATTCGCGAACGTTCCATCCTGCAACATCCAGCTGGCTCCGATCAACTGCGAGGCCGGAGACCCGCTGGCCATCCACGACTTGGCTTGCGCCTGCTGGCTGACGGTGAGGCCGACCGGGGCCCAAATGAGCGGGGCCATGGACCAGTGCTGCGACTCGGGATCGCTCGCAATGAGTTCGAGAAAGGCCGAGGCAACTTCCGTCAGAGCTCCGCGGCGATAGGCACACCGCATAATCCAGGCCAGTTGTTCTCGTTTGACCCAGGGGCGTCCTTCCCCCTTGAGCACAGCCCGGAACATCGGTTCTGCAGTGAGATGATCGCCAGCAACGAGCGTGTCGATGGCCTTCTGGTAATCGGGAGAGTAGTAAGTCTGCACCCGCAGAATCTGAGAAACCGGGATCACTTGGGGAATGTTCTCCTGCGGTCGAATCGTGACTTCCTTGCCCGTGTAATCAAGGATTGTTCCGACGATGGTGATCGGAGCCGCGCCGGGCTGCTTCGCAAACGTAACGCGGTCTTCAGCGCGAACCACACCCCCAAGAGCAAGGCCAGTAATGAATGCCAGCCACGCCCGGCTCATCGAACCAGTTCCTGCTTCACGTCGACCACGGAACGGGTCCCCTCAGGGGCCGATGGCGACTTGGATTCCCCCTTCAGCAGCAGCGGCAACATCATCAGAAAACCTGCGGAAATGGCCATATCCGCCACGTTGAACACGCCTGACCGCACTGATCCCCAGCCGATATTGAAATAGTCGATCACGTAGCCATACAGCGCCCGGTCGATCAGATTGCCGACTCCGCCCGAGACCACCAGGACCAGTGCGAAGAATGTCCAGCGGTCAACTTTGTTACTGCGCAGCAAAAACGCCGTCACGCCGATCAGCAAGGCGGCATTTGAGACCGTAAGGATCCAGAACCGGGCTTCGTCCGGAAGATTGGCAAACAGGCTCAGAAAAGCGCCGGGATTCTCGGCGTACTGAATACGGAATGTGTCGCCCCAGTAAGACTGTGGCGGAGACCCCTTCCACTCGCGGACGGCGTACACCTTGGAGTATTGATCCAAGGCGACGACAATCAGCATTGTCACCAGCAACCACAGCAGACGGGTGCGGAAGCCAAACTGATTCTCGGGAGGCGTTGTTGACTGCCCCGTTTCCGATTCCACCTTCACGCGTTACTCCCTCAGTCGAAATTGAGTCACATCCCTGTACACGTACTGTCCCTGATTTTCCCTTGCGAGTCGATCGAGATAGTTGCCGCTGGCCGCACTGGCTCCGTTAACAGACTTGGAACCGCGTCCGAATTCAATGCAATGAATTCTCGCTCCACCGCCATTTCGCACCCGAAGATCGTCCAGTTCCCTGGAACTCAAAGCGGACTCGGCAGCCCCATCGGTCAGCAGAAAAATGACATCCGGCTTGAATTTCAGCGCCTGAATCAGTGCCGGGAAGTGCCGCGTCCCGCCATCGGGAACAATACTGCGCAGCTGGTCGCTGACCTGCAATCGCTGGGCATCGGTTCCGAAAAACATGTCAAAACGGTCGTTGCGAGGTTTCAGCACCGTGGGATAGGCGTTGTAAAAGATAATCTGAAACTGTTGTGACTCGTTCAGTTTGTCCAGGCTGGCCAATAGATCGGTCTTCGCCGCCCGCAGGCGTCCATCTTCTTCCATGCTCGACGATCGATCGATGACATATACGAACCGGCGCCCGACGTCGCTGATCCCCAGAAACGATGTCCGCCGCTCAGCCGGTCCGTTCACAGTCCCTCCACCGGCAGGGGGACTGGCCTGAGTGTTGGGCTGAATCACGTTGGAAAATTGCGTTGCATCAAACGCGGCCGGAGCCCCCGCCCCAATTACTGGCGGGGCAGGTAGCAGATTGCTGGGCAACGTCAGCGGCACCGGAGGCTGATTGGGAATCATACTGGCCACGGCCGGGGCTCGTTGCGGTACGGCCTGCGGTGGGGCTTCGACTTCGCTGGGCTGGTTCGTATCCGCCTCGACCGGAGAAGGGGCCCGTTCGCGAATGCCAACCGCCCGAAACTCCTCCCCCTGCTCACCACCAAAGTCACCACGACAGCCGGGGGACTGTGAGATTGCCAGGAATGCCATCCCCAACAGCAGGTGCAGAACAATGGAAACGCCCCAACTGGGCAGCGTGATCCACCGCAGCTGAAATCGCATCCAGTTGACGAGCGTACCAGCCCCCCCGGCACGTCCTGAGGGAGATGACGTGCCGCCATTGCGAACAGCAGCAGGGCGAGGTTGAGACATAGTTCGAGCTGGAGGCTACCAGATCGTGGAAATCTGGGCAGCAGCGATTTCCGATGGACGCCACCGTCCTCCCAGTTAGTATAGGGAATCCGGCGAGCTGCGTTTTCCCGAAAGGCTACAGTTTCATGCTCAAATGTCTCCTGTCTCTTGCCCTGATAGCATCCCTCTCAGGGGTATGCCTCGCCGATGAGCCAGTCAAACCCGCTGCTCCGGTTCCACTCAATCCAGAACAAACCGTTCTGCTGGACAAGCCAGGCAATCGATTGCTGCTGAAGACCACAGTCTGCCTGCGGGAAGGGCTGCTGGAAATGCTGGTTTGCCCCAAACAAACCAAAGAGCACGAATCCATACTGTCGTTCAATGGCAAAGCTCAGGTAGTCCACGCCGGATTGCTGGCCCTCGGCCTGAAGCCAGGACATCCCGCCCGCTTTGGCGAAAAGTTCGAGCTACCAGAAGGCCCCGAGTTGCAGCTGTTTGTGAACTGGACGGATGCAGAAAATCAGCCGCACCGTCGATCGGCTCAGGAATGGATTCGGCATGTGACTCACCGGTATTTCGACGCACAGCTGGACACTGTTCCAAGCGGCGTTCCAATTGATCAAGGCGAACAGACTCTGCGTTACGACGCCAACAGCAAGGAATTGCTGTGGTACGGTCCGATGACGGCCAAGCAACGCGACATCCTCCTCAGCCACAGCAATGACGAGGCCTACCAGATTGCCGTCAAGAAGCTCTATTCGAACAGCCAGCCGAAGGAACTGAAAGCGGACTGGATTTTCGCGGGGAGCGGGTTCTCCACACTGGAAAGCGGCGAATCATGGTATCAGGCCGAAGCGGGCAGCCTGATCTGCGTCGCCAATTTTGGGGACGCTACCATCGACATCAGCGTCCAAAGCTCGGCCAGCGGAAACGACCTGCTGTTCGAACCCTACACCGAACGCATTCCTCCCGCAGGCACTCCGGTCACTCTGGAACTGATTCCGGTCTCCAAACCAGAGTCGGCACGCAACTAGCATCCGGCGAAACTGAAAAGATCTAACGGTTATGCCGATCGAGCGATGCTCATCCGGTCCGGTTAGTGCGGTTATGCCTGCTCAACTGGTCATGCTGCAGCAGTTGTGTCGTCTGTTCCGATATCCCGGAGCATGCTGGACCTGGAAGACCATCTGCTGACTGAATACCCGACCTGGGGCCTCCTGCTCGCGGCATACGCTCAACTGCACGACGAAGAGCCTGCATTGGAATTGCCCAGTGCAGAAGCCGACGACGAGTCTGCCGAAACACAGGGAACCCGCTGGTTTCCCCGTCTGATGCAGGTTTCAGGCATCGAAGCAAAACATCTCTCCCGGCTGCATGGCCGACTGATCGCCTTGGGCTGGCTCCGCTTCAATTTCCAGGATGCACAACTCGGAGTGCAGTACCGCCTCTCTCCCGAAGGCCGCAAGGCCCTCGATTCGTACACGCCTCCGACCGACTCGGCGCTCACTGCAGAAGTCGCCTGAACGCGGCATCCTTGCGCATGTTTCAATCTCTTGCCGCAATTGGCACTCCGTTCGCGGAACAGAATCGTTACTGCGCGACCGGTTTGCGCAAGGTGCTTTACCAACTTTCTGATTGACTTTGTCCGGGTGGCTACCGGATAATCAGGATCACGTTCAAGCACAAGAGTTTACGACACAGTTCCACGCAGGAAACAGGACGTTTCCCTTAGCCCCAGCCAATGGAAGGGGAGGGTCAATGTTCTGGTTATCCCGCCTGAACAATCTGGTACAGCAATTCGCAACAAACGGGCGAGTCGCATTTCCACAGCGCACCGGGCCACTTGGTGTCAATTCGCTACGCCGCCGCGAACGCGTCCACCTTTGGCTGGAGAGGCTCGAAGACCGCCGCGTGCTGGATGCGACGGCCGTGTTTTCCGCCCTCGGAGAACTCACCATCCTCGGCAACGCGGACGTCGATTCGGTCGAAGACATTTCTTTCGAAGCAAACGGGCTCAATCTCATTATTAGAGATGGTGGAAATGCCATCAATGTGCTGGATGATGCCGACAATCCGGTCGTCGTTGCCCTGGCCGACATTAGGAGCATCCAAATCAATCTGTACGGTGGCAACGATCAGCTGATCCTCGATCTTCCTGCCATTCCTGACGTTCCTGGGATTGCTTCAGTGACGGTCAACATGGGAACCGGGGACGATGTGGCATTCATCGGATCCAACCTTCCAGCCAATGCCGATCTCTCGATTACTTCGGAGTCAATTCAGTTTTCGAGCGAGACCAACACATACAACGACGTCGACTTCGATCTCCATGGACAAATTGATCTTTCGGGCAACCTCGCGGTGAACACCGGCGGCGGAGACTTTCATGTCGATGGTGACGTTCTGGCAGCATCGCCATCCAGCTTCCACGTGACACTTGATGGGGGGAACTTCTCTACTACAGGGCACATCGGTCTCACCGGACAGGAACTCGTCGATTTCAATATCAATGCCGGTTCCGGCACCATTGCTCTGGGAACTGAACTCGGCAGTGACGAGACGTCAGTATTCGCCACTGAAGACATCACCCTCACCGGCAGCCAGATCGATCTCTATGGCAATCTCGGTGGCCATGACATCAGCCTGTCGGGAGCAACCCACGTTCATAACTCCCTCACATTCAACGCTGGCCGCGACATTCTACTCTCCAGCGCCCCACTGTCGCCCGAAGCCAGCGATCTGAACCTCACCTTCACCGCCGGACGGAACATCGTTCTGGGCGACATTGCTGCCGGTGCAGGCCCGGTTAAGTTTCATGATCTCACGATCACATCCGCCGTCGATGTCACGTTGGCAGACATTGACATCGACAACGTGTTCAGCATTGAGTCTGCGACAGGCGGTACGGTAATCGACGGCCTCGTGTCCGCCGGAAGCATCGACCTCAATGTCAGCACATTGAATATTCCGTCGGGCGTCACCATTGATTCCAATGGCATGGCCGTCGACTCGGGCAACCTCACCATCGCCGCTACAGGGCTGATTTCGTTTGGCGCAGTTACCATCGACACTGGCGAACACAGCCTGAACATCAGCAGCAGCGTCACGGGATCATCCGCCATCACCGCCGCTGCCACTGCCGCGTTGAGCGGTGCCGCATTCACATTGCGTCCCAGTGACCACACGACCGGCATTGACATTGGGACATCGGCGGCGAGCACTCTACAGATCGATGCTGCATTCCTTGAGAGGGCCGCCGGATTCGATTCTGTTGTTCTGGGATCAGACAGCCAGTCCGGCGCAATCCGGATCCTGGAAGCAACGACCATCGGAACAAACCTCACGCTCAACTCCACGGGAGACACCATTGGCAATGACATCGAGGTCCACGCAGCACTCAATGTCACCGGCACCGCCACCTTCATCGGCGACGGCAGCACCACACTGCTCAACGCCGACATGTCGGCCGCCAGCTTCGTGTTCAACGACAGCGTCCGCGTCGGCACCGATGGCGATGGGACCATCACCCTCACGGCAACCACAATCGAATTCCAGAAGACTGTCGATAGCGTTGCTTCAGGCACCCACAACCTCGAGCTCATCGCCACAACC
>JAGQPW010000114.1 GCA_020426515.1 Planctomycetaceae bacterium
CCATCGAGACGCTGGTCGACATCTGTGTGACTGGTAAACGTCCCCAGCGTTTGCTCTACGACAAAGCCGCCGATGCCGACTGGCTGCGGACGTCGCTGGCTGCGCGGGGGATTGAACTGATCAGCCCGCACCGTCGTGGACGCACCCGCAAGAAACTCCAAGACGGTCGCCCTCTTCGTCGTTACCGCCACCGTTGGATCGTTGAACGAACGATCGCCTGGCTGGGCAACTTCCGTCGGCTCGTCACCCGTCACGAATTCTACCCCGAGCTATTCGAAGGCTTCCTCCACCTCGGCTGCCTGCTCATCGTCCTCAGGACGTTTTGCAACTAGTTCTAGCGAACACGTACGAAGAACGAGATCGCATGATCTCCTTTTCTTCCATCAGAAACTGAACACAGCCAGCCAATTGGCGGTCCGCGGCGGCAGATCAAACCAATGCCAGCAATGAATGAAACAGGACGCTCATCCTGGTATCGTCTGAATGTGGAATCTGGGAAAGAGTTGCACGCTCTTTGTACCTCGCGAGTCGGGACGGCAAGAGGGCGGGCGGAATCATCGCAATGAGCACGGGCCGATCTGAATGAATCGAGAAGTGCTGTTTCCTGGTTACGTCGAAAGTCGTTGGCAAACTAAGAAACAATCAAGAGGAACGAGTGCCAACTATAACATGGGGTCTGCTCGGCCCGGAAGTACTTGCGAGTGAACGGCGGACCCGCACCCTCGGTTTGGGATCCACGGTACGATCATTCAATGATCTTGCCGTTCCGGGCCTCGGCGGCGTCTGGTTCGGAAAACAACTTTTCCTCGCAACGGCCGGCGTTGCTATCGCGACGCGACTGCGAAACTCCGGCAAACGAGTACAGAACATTGAGGTCGCCAACGCTGTCGAAGCATTGGCCTGCTGGTTGGCACTCGACTTCAACGGCTGGAACCGCGACCCCCGTTTGCGCGGTGCAACGAAATTGCGAGGCAAGTCCGATCTCTCGTTCGCGACCATGCGGAGGCCTAGCTTCTATGTGACTCAGCCCATGCGTCAGGCAACGGTTCAGCCCCTCCGAGCGATGAACTTGGTGGAATCAACCGGAGAGCGTTTCAACGCATTTACCTGTACTCAACTCGGGCACGATTTCATTGACGCAGTGTGCGCCAACCTCAAGCCTTACAATCGAAGCGTGTTAGATCACTTGGTTGGATGGGCCAAGGGCACCTACGACAATGTTCGATCGTCCCCGCCGCTGACACGCGTGTTGTCGCCACTGGCCCCCATTCCCAAACCCGCCCAAGAGATCTTGCGAGAGCGGATCGTACAGGGATCTGGTGTCGAACCCTCCCGACGAAGAAACGCTCTGAACTGGGTTGAACGCCTACGGATCGAGTCACCGACGCAAATTTCATGGAAAGTTCGGCCCGCAATGCTGGATGAGGATCACTGGCGTGATTTACACGCCGGCACACTGTTCTTCGTGGCGCGGGACGCCGCCATTGGCTTGCTGGATCAAGTCGAGGCTCACATCGGAAACCAAACCGATCTGAAATTGTCCATGGACACTCCTCTTCCCAGGGCCATCGCCGACAAGTGCGATTTGTTGCGAGCACGCGCAGCGGAGTTTCTCCAGAACAACCATGATCCGTCCCCCTGTGCATCGGCGGGTGAGTTCTGTCGAGAGTGCACCGAAAACGTTGACGCTCTCCTGCTCGAAAAGTTACTCGCTCGGGAAGGGAGAGTGCTGCGACAACGTGGACGCGAAGTCGTGCCAGGCGTCGCCTTTCGGGGAAATCAGCTGAGTGAGCCTGAAACTGCACGAAGTCCAGAGGAAGGAGGTGAGGAAGCCAAGGTCGACAAGACCATTCCAGTACCGGAAGGCATTTCACATCGCGTGCACAATCTCTTCCTTCTCAATCTCGATTTGTGTGACGAACTAGACAATTGGCTGGGTACGTCGACTGAAAACGACGGCGGTGAATGATGAGTAAGAGTGATTCCACCTTTTCGCCGCCATCGCTATCCCATCATTTTGAAGCGCCTGATGACTTTGTTGGATGGTTTGGTTGGCTCTGCGGCTATTCTGCTGACGCCGGATTTCTTGACGACGCGGTTGAGCGTTTCGTCCGCAAAACGCACGCTCAGCGCGCCTACGAAGGTCGCATCGCGCTGGCACTGATGCTGCATCCCGGACATTCGCAGATCACTCCGAAAGAAGTCCCCGGAGTACTGCATTTGCCGATCAACGGTGTGCAGCCCTTCAAGCTGTTGCACGCCAAGGTCGCGGTATTGGGCTTTCGGCATGTTACTGATGAACGACAATGGCGACTCCGCCTCCTCGTATCGACCGGAAACTGGACACGGGAGACTCTGCAGGACAGCTTGGATCTCGCTTGGTGTGCCGATCTTTCACACGAAGATCTGAAAGAGTCCGGCAACGTGATCTCCCAGGTGTGTGCCGACGTGACGGCGGCTTGGAGCATGCTCGATTGGTTGCGAGGTCATTTCGATACCCGCGCCTTGATCGTCACCCCGCGGAACCAGTCTGAATCGGTTTCACACGTTGCCAGCCAACAGGTCGAGACGTGGATCAGAAAGGTGAAAAAAGTTGGCAAACGCTTTGTGCCTCGATTTGTCGACAATCGCGACGCTTCGTTTCTTGCGAAGTTGCCCGACTTGGTCCGGCAGCATGGTGCATCGGCTCGAAACTACATCGCAATGGGGTCTGGGTTCTACGAGAAAGTAGCCGACAGGGACTCGATTCCGTCAGTACTCAAGACGATTGTTGATAGCCTTAAAGATGCAAACCTTCTCACCAATCAGCCCGTGATCGACGTCTTCGTCAATCCGAAAGCATGTCAGGCCGTAGCGAACTCGGCTCCTGCAATCGACGAAGCAGGCTGGAGGGTGAGAGAAGCGCGAAGTCCTGCCTACTTCAAGGCAGCTCTTCGATCATTGCATGCCAAGTTCATTTTCATTGCCTCGTACAGAGAAAACTCGAATCTCTGCAATGGTGCCTGGCTCTATCTCGGCTCAGGGAACCTCACCGGCCCCGGATTCTCCAATCGGATGACATTGCAAGGTGGCAATCTGGAAGCAGGCGTAATGTTCGCGCCGGAGTCGCTTAAGTGGTTTCCGGCCAAAAATGAGCCGGCGAGAGATGTGGTAACGAACGTTTTGCCAATACAGTGGGACCAGGATTTTGACGAGATTCCCGACGCGCTTGTCGCTGGCGGCGACATGCCGGAATCCGACAGTCGATACAGCGCCGCACCGGTGGCGTACCTCTATTGGGTTGACGAGGGCCATGGCGGTTGGCTGCAGGTGGGTGACGAATCGCCGGGATCTTTTGATGTGCTTGATGGAAATGGGGAGGCATGCTTTCGCGACCACGTCAAAGGATTCTCGTGGTTTGGCAAGAGACCCCGTGAAGTACGTGTTCGTTGGCGAGACGAGGATCAAAATCGACAGGCGTGGGTTGCAGTCGTCGATGAATTCGGGCGGATTGCCGCGACAACGCTGCCTCGCCTTGATATCGAGGAAGCTTGGGGCCAGCTTGCGATCTTCCCCATGCCCCCCGATGATGAGGAACTGCTTCCCGACGGAGACGACGAGTCGCCGATGGGCGCCAACGAGCAGGGTGACGCTGGAACTACGAACACGAATTATCCGGTTCGCCAAATGATGCAGCTCGTCGAGAACATTGCCGCTAAGCAGTTGGTGGTGAATCGGGCAGACTGGGTGGCGTGGTGCACGCGACTTGAGCAATGCTTGATTCAGGCAGCGGAGAGCCCAGTACTCGATGAGTTCTTGAAGCTCGAACTCAATCCGCTCAGCCCCCTTTGGCACGCTCCGTTTCGGCCTGCCTTTGCCTTGAGTTCTGAAACGAACGAAGGGCGTCGCTTTGAGGAGTCCCTCAAAATGGTGGAGGCCGCATGGAACGTGGCCGCGCTGAACAACATCGGAGATCCAGCATGAAACAGAAGTTTCAAGGATGGGATGTCGTTGCGAGCCACCTCAGGCAAGAAGCCGAAAAACAACAAGACTTGGCAAACGAGAAGGGTGAGAGCGCCACACGCCTGAACGAGGGCCAGCGGGCGAGCCTCCATGGTATTGCTTCGCGCATTGTGCAAAACGGTGTCGTAATTGCCGACGAGGTCGGCATGGGAAAGACCCGCATCGCCGTCGAACTGGCCCGTTGTGTGATCGAGAGCGGGGGCCGCGTCGCGATTCTCTTGCCCCCTGGCCTCGGGTATCAATGGCGCTCGGAATTGCAAGATGGCGGACTTCATGATGTCCAACCCATCTTGCGAAGCCTCTACACCTACCTCAAGGCGTGGGCCCCTGATGACTCCAGCAAGCGCCAACCATGGTTTGAAGAAGATGTGGTGATGTTCTCGCATGCATTTACCAATTGGCGACTTGGCCAACGCACCGATTCTTGGCGATGGGCCTTGCTGCCGGAACTCTACGCATGCTGGCGCAAGAGCAAAGGTAGTCGACTACCACGCGGCTACAACAACAATGCTGAGCTAGGCTGCAAGTGGCTCCGCGGCGCAGCCAATAGCATTTGCAGCGCAGTCCCCCGCAACCAGAAACATCCAGTGAAAAAATTGCTCGATCAGCTGCTCATTGACATCCAATGGCCCAGACCATTGGATGCCGAGGAGTATTCCAAGTCGGGTGCGCTGAGAGACTGGCTCGAACGCGCCGTTGGATTTGGCCTTGGTGTATTCGATCTGATCATTATTGATGAAGCTCACAAGAGTCGTGGCACCCAAAGCGGACTGTCTCGACTGCTCGAAAATGTGATTGTGTCCTCCGGTACCGCTCGAAGGGTCGCACTCACCGCCACCCCCGTCGAACTGAATGTGAGTCAATGGTATGACACGTTGAGCCGACTTCGACTCAACGACGCGGCGCTCGTTCCGGTCCGGGAAGCGATCACTCAGTACGCTGATGCCGTGACGCGAGTTCGCCAGACCTGGCGCAGCAGCGAGGAGGCACGTACCGCGTATGGAGTGGCGGCACTTCACTTTCAAAGGACGTTGTCACCCTACCTGCTCCGGCGTGACAAGCGAGAGGACCCAGAGGTCCAGCGTTTCCACAATTATTCCAAGTTGCCGATCAACGAGTATCGCAGGGAAACTGAGATTTCGGTGGATACGAACGCGCTCTCGATGGCGTGGCGGAGGGCAATCTGCGCGGCAGAGTCCTTGTCATTGGTGACTCGCCAATCCACCGACCCAGTGGCCAAGAGACTTCGCTTGACGCTTGGAAATGGGCATGGAATTGCCGCCATTCTCGACCAGATCAATCGCGACAACGACGACCACCAGCAGGAAGTGCATGACGAGACGAATCGCGAATACAATTCACAGGATGAGAAAGATGACCAGGCCGATGGGAAACGCCAGGATCGCGCCAAATGGTGGCTCAAGGCCATCAAGCAGGCGTTTACCAACAGCGAGGATTCACTGTTCGATCACCCTGCCATTCAGAAGGCGGTGGAAGTCATTGAATCGGAAACTCGGAAGGGCGAGAAAGTTCTCGTATTCGGACGATTCACTCGGCCGCTACGCGCGTTGGTCGATCTGCTCAATGCCCGTGAAATGCTCCGCCGCCTAGAGAACAACCAACCTTGGCCTCAAGCCAAGGTGCACGGTGATTTTTCCGGCAATACTGACAACAGCGAATGGCCGGCAGTTCGTGCGGGCCATTGTCAACTCGAGTGCCACCTCCCGCTTGAATCACTCGATGAAACTCTACGCACAGCCTACGAACGCGAGCGCCATCGCCGTGAACATTTTCGCGAACGCCTGATTTCCCGGATCGAGCAAGGACTGGAGGATATCAGCGACTCTTGCATGGTGGCCAAGGCAATCTTTGATGCCTTCAAGCGTTCAGTTGAGACCACCTCGCACGGTGAGCAAAGCTCACTTGCTCTTGTTTCAAGGGCGCTGATGGAACTGATGGGCAACATCGACGCCGACATTTCCCCATCCGATTATGCGAAGGCATTTTGTGAACTGGTCGTCGCCGTAAGCGATGGAGATAATGACGATGACGACAGTGAAGTGGATGAAGCCAAGGCGACAGAACTCTGGCAGACGATCGAGAAACGATTGGGCGAAGAACTCAACCGAACCCAGGGGGGATTTGCGAGGCTGATGTTTGGGGGCACTGAACAGGCATCGCGTCGCATGGTGCAACTTGCATTTAATCGCCCCAAGAGCTTCCCCCGGGTACTGGTTGCCCAATCGCTCGTTGGCCGCGAAGGACTGAATCTACACAAGGCATGTCGAATTGTGGTCTTGCTCCATCCCGAGTGGAATCCCGGTGTGGTCGAGCAGCAGATTGGAAGACTGGATCGTGTTGGCAGCCATTGGTGCAACGAACTCAGAAAGGCCATTGAATCGAATGCAACGGTCGACCAACTCCCACGCATTGAAGTACGTCCTGTCGTCTTTCAAGGCACTTACGATGAGAAGAACTGGCAGGTGTTGAGAATGCGCTGGGATGATCTGCGATCCCAGTTGCATGGAATCGTCATTCCACCAAGTGTCGTGAACGTCGATTCAGAGGGCCAACAACTGATCGACGATATTTCCAGAAAGGCGCCGGATTTTTCGCCGATGAAATAGAATCCGCATCTTCCTCGCCCCGGTTCAACAGATGTCGACCCGCTACGTCGGGCCGCGGGCCAGTGCGTATTCGACAGAAAAGTCGTGATCTGTTCTCCTGAGCCGAGTTGATGTTGCCCTTCGTGTATTCCGTCGGAAGTGAGGAAGTCCATGTTCGACGACGACACCTTCGAAGATTTCTTCCTGTATGACGAATTCATTTCCACTACGGTCATCTGCCCGTGGTGCGGCGGACGTTGCGAATTGGACGTCGTCGATGGCGAACAGGATGATCGTTATCAATGTGGCGTATGCAAGGGGATCTTTTCGATGGACTGGGTCGAACGGGTCGTTCGTCGGATCGGTGACAACGAGGGGTAGGCCGTAGAGTCTCAGGGGGCAAGATGAAACCGAACCAGGACAGCAAACCGACTGCCGAACAGTTGTGGGAGGCCTATCGCTCCACCACGTTTCGCGTTGACCATCCCGAGGGGCCGATCGACATCCACATCGGTGGTCACCAGTCTCGGGTGGATGCACTTCTTCGAGAGACCGGCGACGTCTCTTGGGCATTTGTCACGGCGCACAACCCGAAGTCGGGTCTGCTGAGTGCTGAGAAAAATGCGGTCCGTCACAATGCGTTTTGCGACGGCATCCAACGAAGCGGGCTCCCATTCTTCCCGGGACGAGGCATTGGCACAGATCCCGGCTGGCAGGCCGAGGAAAGCCTGCTGATTCTGGGAATTGAGCGCGAGGAGGCGATCGACCTCGGGCAGATGTGGGGACAGAACGCGATTGTGTTTGGCGAGTTTGGTCAGCCTGCGGAACTGATCGATTGCCGAGAGAAGCCAAAGCCGGTCGTTCCCGATTGCCCCCTGGATTTTGACATGCGTGAGCTGCAGGCCCGGGTGCGGCGGATTACGCCATGGCTGAAAAGGACCTCCTGGGCTCCGTTGACGTACATGATGATGCCCAGCGTCGAGAAGAGCGGCAAAGAACTGCTGTACCAGCTGGAAAACTACAACGGCCCGGAGCAGGACGCGGCCAAGGCACTGCACGCCACCATGACCGAACTGGTCGCGAATTTTCACCGCGACGTCTCCGTCGGCGGCGAGGAACACCGCAGGCAGGATCGGGAATGCCACGCGGCATTGGATGAATACAATCGGTATCGAGAGGAGCGGGACGCTACCGACGCCGATTCGTTGGGAAGAAATCTGCCGGACCAGACGGAATGAACGCCTCAGTACCCTCATCGTGGCCGCCAACGTCCCTCTGCTCGCACTCTCTTAGCCACACTACTGCAACGTTCGTCACCTGCCTGGGCACTGCGTTCCTGGTTCTGAAACCTGCCCTGGCAATCCGCCAACTGCTTCAGGTGTGACGCACTGCAAGCGGCGACTATCCGGCGACATGGTCCTGATCCTGTATTGCCGAGAGGACCATGGAACGCAACTTGTGTACCTGTTCCAGTCGGCCGTGTAGTTGGTTCACATCCTCGTGTCGCCGGATGATGGCCCTGACTGGATGCATGATGTCATTTCGGAAAGTGACCACCTTCTTGCTGCATTCTTCATACTGGGTTTTGCTCACGCCCAGCTGGCCCAGTAGTGATCCGTTGCTGCCCATGACCTTGACGAGGTCCGAAAGCTCAAGCGTTTCAACATCCGACAATTCGACGTTGTTTCGCCGGTCAAATTCCAGGCGGCCAAGTACCTGAACCTGACGGTGTTCCGCGAGGTACCGCAACCAGTCCGAGGAATTGGGCACTCCTCGACTCACAAAGTCCGCCATTCCCATTTCAATGGCCGAAATCCACATGTAGCAGTACATGCGGAAAGCCTGTTTGTTCAGATCAGCGAAGTGCAGCAGACCACAGTAATCACCCGTGGTGGTGTCCCGCACGAAGCACGCCTGATTGCTTCGCAGAATTTCGACCGCCTGATCCAAGCCGGCCCTTTGCGGCACGACTCCGATTGTCTCCCCGCAGCGCACATGCTGCGCCACCAGATCTGTGGGCGTTGCCGAGTCCTGGATGTCTGATCGCAACAACAGTCCATGTACGGTTTCACCGTCCACCACGGGTAGCTGATCGAAATAGCCCCGCATGCGTTCCGTCGCTGTCTCGATGGTGTCCTGGGGACCAATTGCAATCCACTCGTTGCGGTGCGTCATCAACATGTCGACTGTCATGCCAGCCGCGACTTGTTCGATGTAGTGCTCTGCCAGTAGAGGAGACCATTCAAAGTCTGCCATGTCGTTTACTCACCCTCGATGTTCCTGACTTTGACCAGATTTTCACTGCGATTCGCGCTTGTGTCCAGTTTTGTTGGAAGGGCGCTAAACGAAATGGGCGGTGATGCAGAACTTCGATTCGGAGGTTTAGCGGACAATTCGGTGAAACTCACAGAAGGATCCGACTCTCACGACGCGCGAATGCTGTGAGTCCAAGGTATTCCTGGCATCGACACCCCGAATTGAGTGAGACCACAACAACAAGCAGTCGTCGTTTTCTCTGACAAACTCCTAGTTCATGCTCATTGCCTTAAACGCTGCTGTTTTGGGATCACCGTAGAAGACCGGATCGACATGCTCCATAATGTCACCGCTGACTTCTAGGAACTGACGTTTATTCTCAATTGGTACCAGCGCCCGCTTCACACCGTTGTCCCGCGCGAGCTGAAGGGGTTCTGTCAGTGAGCGCACCTCTTTGATGTTTCCCTGGATACTCATGTCGCCGAGAATCAGCGTGGCGGCAGTAACGGGCGTGTGGCGGACCGCCGAAAATGCAGCGACAAAAAATGCGACGCCGATTTCAGCCTCTACGCTGTTGTTCAACAAGTCAATTGCCTCGACATGGAAGTCAGAGTTATCGAGTTCCTTACCCATGCCGAACTCGACCTTCTTGGACGTCAGATAGCTGAAGGCTCGGCCGATCGATTCCTTCATTGTCCCCCGTACTCCACCCGCGACCTTGAGTTTCCCGGTGCCGCTGGTCATCGTGATTTCGAGTCGGTAAAGGCCGACTGTTCCATCGGCCCCTATGGATCCGGTATAGACCGAGCCAGGGGCCAGGGGATCAGTCGCGACCAAGTCTCTACCCCCCTGTTCAGGAACGCCAACAAACTTTTCCTCTCCAGTCTCTTTGTCAGTGTAGCTGAAGGATGTCTGGTAGTATTCGAAGGAGCCCATCTTCTTGAGCTGCTCTTTGACGCGACGGCGCCCTTCGATGGCGAACTCGACCAGTTCGACCAGTTCATCTTTGGAAACTTCGCCGTGTGGGTAGATGACCTTAATCAATCCAGACACGGTCTTCCGAACGGCTTTTTGGTCGCGAGTATTGAGGTGATTCCCAAGGGTAAAGTACCTGTCGAGTGTCTCGGTGAAGTTGTGTTTTCTCAGTGATCGCAGAGCTTCAGCGAAGTAGTCCACTACGAATCCGTAGTGGCTAGTAAACAAGTCCGGACGCATCTTCGGTACTTCCCACCCGGGCAAGTAGTAGTGTAGTCGATCGATAAAGGCCATGTCGTCACGGATGACGTCTGGCATGGGCTCAAACAGGTGGCCTCGTTGGACCATGACGTCGATTGGCTGATTGGTATTTCCGAACATCGCGATGCCCGCGTCACCGGTATCGGCTTCTTTACCTCGCTGGAATGTGCCGGACTCGCAGTAAGTCTTCATTGTCGTGATGACTTCCTTTGGCATTTTCTGGAGATCAGCTACCTCATCGAATGCGACAACATCCCAGATGGTAACCATCCCCTTCTGCTTACCGGACATGTGACCAAACATGTTGGCAACGGTCGTTGGCCCTGTAAGGAGCGCGCCATACGGCGAGAGTTCTTGGACGGCGTAACTCTTGCCTGTTCCACGTGGGCCCAACTCCACCAGATTGAAATTTCGCTCAGTGAGCGGAATGAGCCGCGTCAGGAACAGCATCTTGAGTCGACGATCCATCAAGTAAGGCTCGTATCCCATCGTGCGCAGGACGACATCAACCCATTCTTCGGACGAAAATGCGGTACGGCCCGCTCGATATTCGTCCATATCGAACGAGGCGATCTGAATCGGCTGGAGCCTACTGATCCAGAACGGGTTCTTCCCTTTCGATTCCTCGTCGTATTCAAAACGCATGTCAACTTGCGACCAAACGCCACCGGTCAGCAAGCGGTCATAGTCACGCACGTACTGCGGCGAGATGTGGACATTCTTGTGGTTGAAGTTGTTGCACTCTGCCCAATAGTCGGAATCTGTGAGCCGAACCTTCACTTTGTCGATGAACGTGTGCGTGGCACCTTGAAGTTGTTCGACCTTCGACTGTGCCTTCATGAACTCATCGGGCCGTATGTAGTTCTCTGCGAGCGTGTCGTTCACCACTTTCAGGCCCATCTGAATGGCCATTTCGTCAGATGACGCGCAATACTTACCAAGCAGGAATTCCAGCACGAAGACCGGCACGTTTGCACCGACTTTGACCTTACGGACAAGGTCCTTTCGTACGACCTTACCATCAAAGGTGTGGGTCAGTTTCTGGTCCAAGGCATCTTGAACAAGGGACGATTCTTCTACTGCCATGGTCTTATATCCTATCCTTAGATTCCAAGTTTGACTGGAATCTTGATTGACTTCGCAAGGATTCGATCGGTCTCCGGGTCGAGTACAACGATCTCAACACTATCGACATCGTCCCGAAGAAGCTGCACGCCGACGGTGCAGGAAGTCCCCGGTTTCATTCGCACACTCTGAGTGGCTGAGTCGTGTTCTGCATCCAATACCATTCCGACATGGCCAACGTGCTGCCCATTGTTCAGCAATACCGGACGAACAGCAAAACTGTCACCTGAAAACAGTGAGTTTTCGGCCACCAGACCAAACGTGACGATTCGATTCACAATCTTGTCGGGCACCTTCGCCAACGTCACGTTGATTTCTGCTGAAGTTGCCTTCACTTGAGTCGGCATTCGAATCGAGAGTACTGGAACCAGCAGCTCCTGAAGACTCAGGCCTCCGTGGTAGTAGGAGAGATCACCACCGGATTTGAACACGGAATTGTTCGTGGGGAAGACAAAGTCCAGATCCGAGTCGTATCCCAGTTGTGATGCTGAAATTCGGACAGTCGATGGAGGTGTTGAACCACCTCGGCCAGCCCAGCATCGCCGGTGAAGCGACACCTGCTCACCACCTGGATTACTGATTCGATCTGACTCGTCGCGCTCGCTGACGAATAGATGACCATGGTCGGCGGCGACCACGAACTTGGAAATCCCCATTCCCGCGAGCCGCTTGATGGCCCGGGCGACATTGTTGATGGCGGTGTCCATGACTTGTCGAGCGAGAGAAGTATTCCCGCTTTCGCCCAAAGCGTCGATCTCCAGGGTGCGAACAACAAGCAATGGGGTGCCCGAGACACGTCTTTGAAGCTGGGAGTTGGAATGACTCAGGACCTTATCCAGTTCCAGGTCGACAACGTCCGGGACCTTACCTTTCCAGATTTTTCGTCGATCATTGAGGGAGCCGGCGATTGACGTGTTGATCCTGGCGCCAATGTCCTTGCCACATTCGACAACGGAAAAGGACTCTTCCGCCCTCGGCATCAATGCAGCCATGCCAATCGGCGTGATGGTGGGAATCGCTCCGATGGCCGATTGAATGCTGAGTTGTTCCGCACTCTCCAGCAGGCTCATCAGCTCGGCGCCCATTTCGTAACGCAAGGCATCGACGAGGAAGAAACAGACGACCTCGCTGGGGCTATGAACTTCTTTACTGTAAATTTCAGTCTGCTGCAGAATGCCCGGGACCAACCAGCCGGAATCTTTAAATGCTGATATGAATCCACTGGTCATCTTATCGACAAGTGATTCGTAATCATTCCGGACTCGATGAACGACTTTCTCGGAAGCGATCGAATCGGTCATGGCAGCAAGCGTTGATTCCAGGTGTCGATGCAATCGATCAACGCGAAACCAGCCGTTTGAGGAAACGTAGCCTTCGATCCAGTGGACTGCGGTCTTCTTCGAATCCGGCAATTGCTTGGCAACTTCGCTGACAGCCAGCCCGAGCTGGGCTGCTATCCCGTACGCTTGCCATTGCTCCTGTCGCTCCAGCTGGTGCAGCGCCCAGAAGCTGTGCCGTCGATGATTGGCCACATTGAACGCTTCGGCGAACTTACCGCGGACAATCAGATTGCCAACGTGCTCCAGGAGTACCTGTTCCTCAAACCGAAACGTGTCGATCGTGCCCAAGTCTTCGGGAGCAATACCCAGCGAGTCCAGATGCAGCTCTCGCTGGATGTCATCGGCAATTGTGACGTACGACGATGCGTGCCTTTCTCGAAGAGACCTCGCCACTTCGAGCGCCAACTCCAACTGCTTGGTGGCCGGTTGGCCCACCATGTTGAGTGACTCAGGAGGATTTCCCTTCAGGTCCTTGCGAAATTCTGCCAGCAGAACGTAGCGAGAGACCTTCTTTCGAGCGTCCTTCAATTCTGCATCAATTGGCAGTTCAAGGCCCAGCCTGGACTGAATCAGCAAGAGCAACTCCGGCTTGGCCCCTTTATCAACGACCTGATCGTCTCGCTCTGCCACAGCCAGCCATTCGGCCAACAGCGCTGCGTTGTTTCCTTTGGCGTTGCTGTAGATGACGTCCAGCAATGACCCAGTCGCCTGCTCGTTGCCGCCCCCTTCAAGCAGGCCAATGATGTCCTCGTAGGTGACGTTCGGTGAACTGAGCATCTGATCCACCTGACCGTCGCCGAATCGTTTCTTCAGGACTCTGCGAGCTTCGCGTTTCAGTTGCGGCTCCCAGCGGTCGCCTCCGGCTTCCAGCTCCATCAGAATCGCCGAGTCATCGTGCCGCTCCTTTCCCGGAATGTAGATCAGCAACGGATCGAGGAGACCTCCCTCCACGCATGGCTCTGCGGCAAACTTGACCTCGAAAAACGACTCCTGCAAAACGCATAAATTGGTGTTCTTACCTGCGATTCCGACAGAATCGATCTGGCATTTGTCAGCCGCAGTCCCGCCAGCAAGTTCAGCGATGAACGCCGTGAACTCGCGGCGGGGATCGTACCACGTCACCACACGACGCTTCTTCAAGCGTTCTGCCAGGCTTTGGGTCAGGTGTTCATGGAGTTGGTGCATGCTGATGAGAGGTCCCAGACCATTCACTGGTCGATTCGTGTTCCTTGAAGTTCGTCCATCCCCAACCCCACGGCTGCGCTGCTGCATCGCCAGAAATCGGTGTCCTGAACATGCCTCCAGACCGCGCTGGCCTGTGACCAGTCCGGCGTCCAGTTCTGCTCAAGTGCCCGCCGCTGTTTCGGAGTCAAATCGACCAGATAAAGCCGATCGTCTCCGAATGGTCGCAGTTCGCCAATTTGTCCTCTGAAAGCTCGCTCTTTGGCCGCAACGAGTCGCTTCCCGGACTCTTCCCGGTGTTTCAGCTTCCCAATCAACTGTTCCGTCCTGCCGAGAACCTCCGCGGCCACCTCCTGCAGCAGTGATTCCGGAACAGTGCCCTGCAAAACCGAATCGACCTCCCGGTGGGAGGCTTGCCGAGCACGACTTCGAAGGTCATCACGATCTTGGTACAGCCTGGCGGAGCCAACGCTTGAGACATCAAAGAGAGCCCTTCCCGCAGCGGCCGATGCCGCGCGCTCGCTCAGACCAGTGACAACGGCTTGCGGCACAAACTGCTTCCGTTGTGATCGGAATGCGTCGTTGGCATTCAGCTCCAGGAACACGACGGACAACTGGAACGGATCAATCTGGCGAATCTCTGTAAAGGAAAACCAGACCGAGATAAATGGGTCCGCGTTGAGCTGATGGACGGCGTCGACAATGCACTCGTGGAGTGTTGCACGGGGAATGCTGTTCAGAACATGGCCACCCGACAGGTTCGTTCCCGTGTAGGCCTTCGATTCCAGGAAGGCATACCGATCTTGTTGATGCAGGAAGATAAAGTCCGGCCAACGCTTGATGGGACGCACGATCACCCAGGGCGAAATGTAGGCTTGGCTGAGCAACCCGGCCATGATTTCTCCCAGCACACCAACGGAAGTCGTGCTGGTCGACTTTCCCTTTTGCTCAGAAATCTGCAGCGGCGCGTAGAGCCCAGGGAATGGAAACTGGCGGATGCTTTGCCGCCATTCGTCCCAGATTTCCAAGTCGGCGAGCGGGTCCGCGCTCACGGATTCAGGAAAGACTTCATTCGCGCAGATGATCTGGCTTCTGGAGAATTGCAGATCCAACTCCGCTTGCGCTGAACTTGTCCGCCTGCGAATGACCGGTTCGAGTTCTTCGCCAACTTCCTTCTTGTTGACATGGGGAGATCCGAACCGTGCGAGTTCGGCTTCAGCTAACTCACAGCACAGGTGGGTAAAACGAACGTCGATCTGAGTCCCCGAAGTGGCCACGCTAGGTTCCTCTCCGCTTGCGAGTCCTGCCGGGTGATGCTGCGACGGGAGCAGTCAGCAGGCTTTCCAGCGCGGCCTTGACCGCCGGGCTGGTTCGCTCGGCGACCAGTTCTTTGATGACAGGATCCCAACCGCCCGGTGGCTCCTGTTTGGGCTGAAACCGCCCCCGCTCATCCTGTTCCCAGAAGACATCTTCTAGCCCATGGGACATGGCCAAGCTGGCATCCGCGACACATTTCGGAACCACGCGTTCCGGCCATAGATGCATGGCGAGATGGGTCCAATCGCAATCACCAACAACAAGCTTGTCCCAACTAGACTTGCATTCTTTCTGCCATGACCTGTTCTGCGGAACAAGGCGCCAGAGCGGGGCGAAGTTGATGATCACGCCGTCGTTTAGGTTAGGATCCCATAGGGGTGCTACTCGCTCGAATTCTTCTATCATCGCGGCAAGCTCAGTAACAAACCTCTCCTGCTCTTCGATATCCTTGCGTTGTGACCGAGTCGGATCCGCCCCTGCCTCGCTCCTAGCACGATCCAACATCTTGCGCTCATGATTCAGCTTCGGCCCGGCATATTCTTTGAGAACCTGAAAAAGTGTGTCTCTCGTGAAATCGTGGTAGTAAATCCAGATGGAATAAGAGGATGAAGGTGTCCCCAACTGCCAGTAAATTGGAGCCTTCCGAAATGCAGCAGAATAGTCCTTAATATGCTGCGCAAAAAAACCGTACGCCTTCGACAAATAGGATTCAAGACCCTGATCCCCTAATTGCTTCAATTCCCAATCACTACCTGAAACCCCTGTCCCCTCGGCCAGCACCTCAAATTGTGACCGAACCATCCTGCACATAGGCGAGGAAACTCCCTTTCTCGCATCGTGCTCTAGTGCCGTTGCTCCCCGGAATCTGTGGGATTGTCGCAGCGAAGGCATTAGTGTTGCTAGGTCCGTAAACGGGTCGCACTCAGGAAGACCGATGGGTTCCCCAAACCGACCAAAGCATCGTCCTATGCAGAAACTGACAACTCGATGAGAGGCATTCTCGATCGAATACCTACTGCAAATGGACTTGACTGCCTTCTCCACGAAGTCCTCACTTTTCGCGTACTCGGAAGCTTCCGCAAACGCAACAACTCGTCTCCTAAACTCTGCTGCATCAGGATCGGGGAGTTCCAGCGAAGGGATACCAGAAAAGTATGGGCTCGTTTCCAGATTCGATTCAAATGACAACAGCAGCGAGTAAAGCTCTTCCCACGCGTGGAGCAACTTGTCGTTGGAGGCAATCACCGGAGAAGGCAAACTCCCCAGTGGCCCAGGTTCGTATTTCCCCTTCTTCTCAATCTGGCGGAGGAACCCCGCGTAATCCTCTGAGAAGAAGCTGGACAAGAGGGGCACCGCGTCACTTTCGTTATGCGGGATTATGACACGCGCACCGCTCGTAAATACACACCCACTGGGTAGGGCCCTCAGTGAAAAATCAGTGCAGCGATACGTACACGTCAGTGCTGGCAGGAAGTAGTACTTTGATGACCGGCGGGCTTGAGCAACGTTGCTGCTGACTGTCGCGGTGTATTCAGCGATAATTCGCCCATCGAAGTTCCAGTTCAGCACCGTATTAATGTTCGTAAGAAACCAGCTGTAATCTCCGCCTTTGGCACAGAATCGCCATTTCTTCCCGAGCTCTTCGAAGGGGACTTCCCAAAAAAGAAGAAGG
>JAGQPW010000115.1:0-4227 GCA_020426515.1 Planctomycetaceae bacterium
CTATGTGCTGTGGCGTTCCGGAAGATTAGACTGTCCCCATGAAACGCACGCTGCCCCTGCTGATTACCGCGCTGTCGGGTTTCATCCTGATCGCTGCTTTCTTCGTGCCCTTCGCGCAATCGTGGGGCGAGCAGGCGGCCATCTGGTTCGACATTCTGGCCTCGATCGCGTTTGTGCTGGGAGGCGGGAACCTCATCACGCAGCATCTGAAGAAGATCAGCGATGGTCAAAAAGGCTGGGGCTACTCAGCGATCATCGCCTCTTCATTTCTCGTAACTCTGTTCATCGGAATGATCAAGTGGGGGGCTCAACCCGCCGGGAACACCGAGTTCTTTGGCGAAGTCTTTGTGACCTGTCCCGTTGACCTGTTACCGGAAACGACCATTCCCGGAGATGTTCCGCCGCGCGGCGATGGAACGGATTTGCCGCTGTCGGTTCGAAGGCAGCTGATTCGCGGCAACGGCCAGCTGGCGTTCCGGGGCTGGATGACCAGGTCTCAACTGCACGACCTTATCGAATATCAGGACGATCTCGCCTGGCGTGCACTGGTGGAGGAGCTGCATGCACAAGCTCAACCCCCCGATGTATTCAAAGGCCGGTTGCAGTACCGATCCGACCAGGGGGCATTGTCGATCAATGGACCACTCACTGAAGCAGAGGAAAACCAACTGCTTGAGTTGCTCGGGGACGATCTGCAGAAGCAGGTGAAGGAACTGGCGAAGCGGTCTCGCGAGACCGTTTCCGTGGAAGTGACGCGAGTTCCGCCACGGTTTTCGATTCCGGAGGAATTACACGATGTGGTGACTCTGCAGGGGAGCACGCTCTCCATTCGCGGCCCGATGTCGATTCCATTGAGAGACGAAATCGCAACGGAATGGGTCAACCCTCGGCGATTGCGTTCGTTGTCGCATGCGGAGCGGCAGGCCCTGCGTCAACAAATTGAATTGGCGGGGCAACCGCTCACTGCTGATCAGGCCAAGGTGTTTGAAGACGAAATGCGGCTGCTCGAGACATCGGCAGAGATTTTGATTCTGGCGATCAATTCGGCGGGGACAGGGGAAGCCGAGTCCAAGACATGGCGCGAACTGTATGCCGAGTTTCAGGCTGGTCAGCGCTTCCTGGAGGAAAAGAAACCGGCTCCCGAGTCACTCGTCCTCAATTCGCAACAGGAAGAACTGGTGCGTCAATTTGCCGCCGATGGTTCGATGACGGCGGAGCAGCTGAGCACGCAACTGGCTGCCGCCGGTCCGTTCAATGGGGCCATGAGGAACGCAATTGAGAAGTCTATCCAAACGACACCGACCGAAGCGGACGTATGGCGTGAGTTGTGTCTGAAGTTGCTGGAAGTCGGACCGCTGACGGTCGCGCAGCGGGAACTGCTGGTACGTCCTTACCGCGAAGAGTATCAATGGCGGCAGGCTGTGGGGCGATTGTGCCTGCTCGCTCATCAGACCAAATATCATTGGTCGGGGGCATACAATGAACACGGGACGCCATTCTGGTGGCTGTATGAGTACGTGTTTCAGCCGCTGTTGACAACGACGTTCGCTGTGCTTGCATTTTATGTGGCTTCGGCTGCGTTTCGGGCATTCCGTGCGAAAAATCTGGAGGCGACGTTGCTGCTGGGAACCGCCTTCCTGATCCTGCTGCGGTCCACCTTTCTGGGAGGCTGGTATTCGTCGCTGGTTCCAGAGGCTCTCAGTATGGATAACCTGACGGCCTTCATCATGGGAACGATGAATACGGCGGGAAATCGGGCCATCATGCTGGGCATTGCATTGGGCATTGCCTCAACGAGCCTGAAGGTGCTGCTGGGGATCGACCGATCGTATCTGGGCAGCAGTGACGAGTGAGTCGCGGTTCGCTGTGACTTCAGCCTCCGACAACCGCAGGCAGAAAGTGGACCTCGGCTCCTTCCGGAATCCGTTCCAGGAGACTGCGTCCACAGATGCGGGACCCGATGGCCACGGACAATCCGGGCCGCAGTTGATTGTGTTCGCACAAGCGGGCTCGCAGCCCCGGGAACTGGTCATCGAGACCATCGACAACATCCCGAACCGTCTCGGCCGGGAGCATGATGCTGGTCGTCCCGTTGGTCATGGAACGCAGCACAGGCGGGATAAAGACGGTGACCATGACAGCCGCTTGAGGTTCGCGATGTCCGCAGGATCGGAGGTTTATTCGAAGCCGGGGCCTGGGCCGAGTTCCTGCATCAGCACGCGGAGGTCGTTGGGGTATTCGCTGGCCAGCCCCATCTGAATAAGCTGGCGATGAATCTCCGCAGCACCTTCGGTGGAGTGGTCGGCTTCTTCGGCTGAGGCGAACCGGTCGGCTGGATGCGGGGCGATCATTTTCCGCAACAGGTTGACGAGGGTTTCGTTGCGGGCGAGATCTTCGGGTAACAGCTCCGGAAGGTTCTCCCACAGGTCGACTTTCACATCGACCAGTTCATCCCCTTCCGCTGCTCCGGCGAAGGGGTATCTGCCTGTGATCATCTCAAAAAAGACGTATCCCAGACTGGCCAGATCGGACGTGAATGTGTGCTTGCTTTCCAGGTGAACTTCCACGGCTGCATAGCGAGGCGTCCACAATGGCCGGGTGGGGAGTTCATCCAGATGATAGGCTGAACCCAGGTCAATGAGTTTGCAGTTTCCGGACCGCTTGACCATGACGTTGGACGGTTTGATATCCGCATGCACCATGCCTTCGCGATGCAATGCAGCAAGCCCGGCTAGGCATTCGCGAATGATCGAAATGGCGACGCCCACTTTGAAACGCGACTGGAATCCAGCCTTGGTCAATACGACATCGTTGACTTCCTTCCAGCGTTCCTTGCTGACATGGCCTTTCAGATACATCAGCGTGCGTGAACTGAGCAGCTGCCGAATGTCGAAGCCATCGACCCACTCGGAAACGAGCACCAGGATGCCATCCACCTCCAGTACGTTGTACACATCGAGCAGATGGTCTTGCTGCATACGTGCCACTTCCATGGCGATGCGGGCCATCCGCGACATTTCCTGTCGATACGCAGCTTCGGTGGGGTAGCCTTCGGGACGATGGAATTTCAGGGCCAGCCGAAAGTTCGCTCCAAAGGCACCTTCGCGATCGGTGAGATAGACGACCCCCTGACCCCCGGCCCCCAGGCGGTTCAGAAGCCGGTAGCGAATTGTCCAGTCGACAACATCTTGGGTAATGATTTCGTTGTAACGATCATTGAGCTGGATGATCGGCAGGCTGTCGGGCGGCAGCAGTCCCTCACCATCGAATGCGAAGGCCCGCGTTGGATCGAGGAGATTTGTTTCAGGATCGTTGTGCGACATGGCTGCTATTCCGTTTCCGAGCAGAAACGGACCGGTCCGTGGGCGAGGTCTATTTTTCAATCCATTGTGGGCCAGATCAGGGCCCGTGCAATCATAACGCGAAGGAGGGGAATTGAATGCACGAAGTGATCGATTTCCCCAGAATTCTGCACTTGGCTGGATTGCCTATGAAGCGATCCATCCGCCGCAAATGACGCGGTCATCATGGTATGCGACAACTGCTTGCCCCGGGGCGACGCCAAACTGCGGTTCATCAAATTCGACAGAGAACTGGTCGTGCGACAGTCGTCGGATGGTGCAGGATGCCGGCGTGTGCTGGTAACGGATCTGCGCCGTGGCGCGGATTTCCTCAGCCGGGGTGTCGATCAGCCAATTGGCCTTGATGGCCTGAAGTTGGGTACGGGCCAGTTCTTCCTTGTGTCCGATGACAACCCGGCAGGACTCCGGTTCGATGCGGACAACGAATCGAGGTTCGCCGAACGTTACCCCGAGACCGCGACGCTGGCCAATTGTGAAATTCTGGTAGCCGCCATGTTGTCCAACGACATTTCCGGCGGTGTCCACGAGTTCTCCGGCCGTCTCCTGGGGGCCTCGAAAGCGTTCCAGGAAGGCCGAATAGTCGTTGTCGGGGATGAAGCAGATCTCCTGGCTGTCGGGCTTTTCGGCAGTTCGAATCCCGGCTCGTCGAGCCAGCTCGCGAATTTCGGGCTTCGTATAGCCGCCAACCGGGAACAACACATGCTGCAGCAGATCCCGGTCCACGCCAAACAGCACATAGGACTGGTCCTTGTGCTGGTCATGACCGCGGAACAGTCCCGGGCCACTTTCATCGGGAACCGGCTTCAGCTGGGCGTAATGGCCGGTGGCGATCTTTTCGGCTCCAACCTGCCGAGCGAAATCCCAC
>JAGQPW010000115.1:4326-9946 GCA_020426515.1 Planctomycetaceae bacterium
AGTTTGCCGAACTTCAGCCAGATGTTGCACATCACGCATGGATTGGGGGTGCGACCGGCCAGATACTCGTCAGCAAAGTAATCCTGAATCCGTTCAAATCCTTCTTCGAAATTCAGGGCATGGAACGGAATGTCCAAAGCGTCGGAAACGCGTCGAGCATCGGAGGCGTCGGACGCACTGCAGCAGCCTTGCTTGTGAGCTTTGGCTGGCAAAATCGGGAGCGGATCATCGAGCCCCGTCGAACAAGAGGACTCGGCGGTCGTCCCTGAGCGCATAAAGAGACCGATCACCTCATGGCCCTGCTCCTTCAGGAGCAGGGCTGAGGCTGAACTATCCACTCCTCCGCTCATTGCGAGGACAACGCGTGCCATTGTTTGGACCGTTTCTCACTACCGCGTCAGTGACTGACGCCAGGGGAACGTGCCCAGGGGGACCAGTTCCCGTGGTGGGACGGGGCGATTGGCCTGTTGAGTGAACACAAATCCATAGCAGGCCACGATGCCGGAATTCAGTTCACCCACATAGATGGCTCCCGTGGCTGGTGTGCCAGCGGCGCCACCGGTTCCTTGTGTGGCGGTGAAGCCGGTGACCATCACATACTGGCCGTTGTCGGTGACGTTGAAGTCCTGAGCCAGATTGCGGAAGTAGCTTTGCGTAAAGCCACCTGCGAGTCCGTTGAAAATGCCGCCTGTCAATCGTCCGGTCACATTGTCGAGCACAAAGACGGCGTCCGTCTGTGCAATGGTGGTGGTCACGGTGCACATGGAGAACTTTTCTCCCTGTGAAGCGGTTTCCGCGTATGCCGGCTCATGCGGGCAGTAGTAGGCAATCATCAATCCCAGCAACGTGCCGGCTCCCAGCCAGAGCCACTTTTGATCGCGAACGCGTGGTGTCACAGAAGTACTCCCTTGATGACATAGTGATGTGGTGTTCCCGTCCGACAAATCGTACTCGATTCCGACGGTCTGGGCCACCATTTCCACTCGCTCACACTCCGGGAACGCCGACCACCCGGCGCGCAGCATTCCCACAGGCAACACTTTGAGCCGCAATCTGGATTACAGCAACGATTCGAGCAGCAGGCGGATTTTGCGAATTTCCAACGGCCGGCTTTCCATCTCAAGCAGTTCCGGCAAGAGCTCGATCGACAAGGCTCTATTGTAGTGGGACTGTCTGAGTTCGCTCATCAGATCGCTGTAGTCAATGTCACCCAGACCAACCTGGACCTGGAGTTGATTGGCTGTTGAGTCCCGCAGGAACACGTGATTTGTGTGAGGGGCCATCAGTTTCCACAGCTTGTCGAAGCCTTCCTTCAGGAAGTAGCTGGGATCGAAGGCGAGCCCAAGGCCTTTGATGGCCTGGCACAACTCCACCGCAGTATGGGCATCTTCGGTCAGCCCGCCACGTTCCGTACGGATGGCGACGCGGATCCCTTCCAGCTTGGCAGCAGCAACAAGCGATTTCAGCCGGTCGATTTCCGAATTAAACGGCGTTCCGAGCGGGGCTGGAGGGAGATTGATCTGGGTAATCCGCAGCCGCTTGCTGACTTCGCAGAGCGCCTGAAAGACTTCCTGGTCAATTTCGTGGGCAAGCGTGAACGCAATCGGCACGAGGCGGGTTTCATCCCGCAGCTGATTGATAAACTGCTCCGGTGCCGCCACAACCTCCGACGGTTTCAGGTGTGGGCCGGACTCATCCAGCCAGATGTCGACTTTATCGAACTCCATGTCCGCCAGACGACGCAGCGCAGTCCACAAATCCTCTTCCGCAAAACAACGGGTAGATGCCGCAACAAACACGCTTCACTCCTTCGACAGCGACCGCACGTGAAACAACAGGGCGCCTTCCACATGCATCCCGAACACATCCTCGGTAATCTACGGGGGAATGCTGGTTCACTGCAAGGTGTTCAGAAAGGTTTGCACCAAACGCGATGACCGGTCCATTCTGATTTCTATTGACCATCGTGGATATGTCGATGCCTGGACAAGAGTCATTCTACCTCTCGACCGTCGGGGAAAAGCTGACGGCACGCAGCGGGATTCTCGAATTGATGGACGACCTGGGCCGGGCCATGACCATCGAACCCGACATGCTGATGCTCGGCGGAGGAAACCCGGCGGCCGTCCCGGCGATGCAGCAGCTCTTGCGGGAACGAATGCAGGAACTGCTGAACGATGCCGACAGTTTTGACCGTATGCTCGGCAATTACGATCCGCCCCAGGGAAGTCCGGCATTCCGTGTTGCCCTCGCGGAGCTGCTGCAGAAGACGTACGGCTGGTCGGTCGGTCCGGAAAACATTGCGATTACATCCGGCGGGCAAACGGCCTTTTTCTATCTGTTTAATATGCTGGCCGGTGCCGGGAAAGATGGGAAGCAACGAAAAATACTGCTCCCGCTATGCCCGGAGTATATCGGATACGCCGATCAGGGGTTGGAACAGGACCTGTTCGTCGCCTGTCGGCCCGATATTGTCTGGCCGGAAGGTGAAGAACAGCGAATCTTCAAGTACCGCATCAACTTCGATGCCGTCCGCGTCGCCCTGGCTGAGCACGACGTCGCCGCAATCGCCGTCTCGCGGCCCACGAATCCAACCGGCAATGTGCTGACGGATGATGAAGTCCGGGAACTTTCCGCATTGGCCCGCGTTCATGAGATTCCGTTGATTCTCGACAATGCCTATGGCGTGCCGTTTCCGGGGGTCGTGTTCGTCGATGCGGTGCCGCACTGGGACCCGCATGTGATCCTGACAATGAGCCTGTCCAAGCTGGGACTTCCCGGGACGCGGACCGGAATTGTGGTTGCTCCCGAGCCCATCGCGACGGCCATGGGAGCCATGACGGCCATTACCGGGCTGGCGAATGGAAACGTCGGACAGCAAATGGTGCTGCCCTGGGTTCGCAGCGGACGCATTCTGGAGTTGGGGCCGGAATTGCTGCTTCCGTTCTATCAGGAAAAGAGCCGACAGGCCGCGAGTTGGACCCGCGAATTCTTCGATGCTGCCGGAGTCGACTGGGCACTGCATGTCAGTGAAGGGGCGTTTTTTCACTGGCTGTGGTTGCGGAACCTCTCCATCTCGACAAAGGAATTCTATCAGCGTCTGAAGTCTCGCAAGGTGCTGGTCGTGCCGGGGGAATACTTCTTTTTTGGGCTGGCCGAGGAATGGGAGCATTCGGCACAGTGTCTGCGGCTGAACTTTTCCCAACCTGCCGATCGCGTTCGATCAGCGCTCCAGATCATTGCCGAGGAAGCGGCCAGAGCGGCCCGCAAGTGAGTTGAATTTCCATGTCGTTGAAGCTGCTTGTGCGGATTCGGCGACGACGACCCGAATGAGCCACTGTTCGTGCCTGCATCCAAGTTCAACGGAACTCCATCAGATGGTCGGAAGAGCACACCTCGCAGTGTGTTTTCCGCACAGGGGGTGGAAAAGGTTTACCGTACCGGGGAAGTTGAAGTCCGTGCCCTGCGCGGTGTCGATCTGGAACTCTATGAAGGAGAGTTCGTTGTGCTGCTGGGACCTTCGGGCAGCGGCAAATCGACTTTGCTGAACATTCTGGGCGGTCTGGATACGCCCACATCCGGCACGGTACGTTATCTCGACCATGACCTGACGGATGGTGATGAAGCCGCGCTCACCCGTTACCGTCGGGAACATGTCGGGTTTGTGTTTCAGTTCTACAATCTGATTCCGTCGCTGACGGCGATGGAAAATGTGGCTCTCGTAACAGACATTGCACTGCATCCCATGCCCTCGGAGCAGGCCCTGAAACTGGTTGGCCTCGGCGAACGGATGCACCATTTTCCATCGCAGCTGTCCGGCGGAGAACAGCAGCGTGTCGCAATTGCCCGCGCAGTGGCGAAGCAGCCCGAAGTGTTGCTGTGCGACGAACCGACCGGTGCGCTCGATGTTCACACCGGAATTATTGTGCTGGAAGCCATCGACCGGATTAACCGGGAACTGGGAACGACAACCGTCGTCATTACGCACAATGTGACCATTGCGAGCATGGCGGACCGGGTGATCTCGCTGCTCGATGGCCGGATCGTTCAGGAGCATCGCAATACGGAGAAAGTCCCTCCCGGAAAGCTGGAATGGTGATGCAAGCTAATGCTCGCCCTTGATCGAAAATTGCTGCGTGATCTGTGGCATCTGCGGATGCAGAATCTCGCCATTGCGCTCGTGATTGCGTGCGGCGTCAGCATGATCATCATGTCGTTGAGTACGCAGCGCTCGCTGGAGATGACGCAGCAGGCGTTCTACGATCGGTATCGCTTTGGCGATGTGTTTCTCGAACTGAAGCGGGCCCCGGAATCACTGCGGGATCGAATTGCCGAGATCCCCGGAGTGCGTGATGTGCAGACCCGCGTTGTGGTCAACGCGTTTCTGGATGTGCCGGGACTGGATCAACCGGCCATCGGGCATATCACGGGCATCCCGGTGACCTCACTGCCGGTGCTCAATCGCATTCATCTGCGTATGGGCCGACCGCTTGATCCGACGGGGCGAGATGAAGTCATTATCAGCGAGGCATTTGCCGGCGCCCACGGCTTTCATCCCGGTGACCAGTTGAAGGTGGTGATCAACGGCCGCATGCAGGTGTTGAGCATCGTGGGGGTGGCGCTGTCGCCTGAGTCGATCTACGAGATCCAGCCGGGGCAAATCATTCCCGATCCGGAAAGTTATGGCGTCTTGTGGATGAATGAACGCGAACTGGCTGCCGCCTACGACATGGAAGGGGCTTTCAATTCAGTGTCGCTGACCTTGCAGCGAGGAGCCTCCGAGCCGGAAGTCTTGCGGCGGCTGGACGACCTGACTGCGGAATACGGCGGCGCAGGAGCCTATGCGCGGCGGGACCAGATTTCCAATCGGTTCCTCGATCACGAGATGAAGCAGCTCAAGGGGATGGGAACTATTGTGCCGACCATCTTTATGGCTGTGGCTGCGTTTCTGCTGAACATTGTGCTTTCGCGGCTGATCAGCACTCAGCGCGAACAGATCGCGGTGCTGAAGGCGTTTGGGTACGGCTGGCTCCAGGTGGGCGGACACTACCTGACGATGACCCTGCTCGTGGCCATTGTTGGAGCCGCTTTGGGAACTATTGTGGGCATCTATCTGGGGATGGCGCTCACGCGGTTGTATACCACGCTGTTCCACTTTCCGGTGTTTGAATTCCATCTGGCGGAAGAGGTGGTCTGGTATGGCTGGATTGTCGCGGCCGGAGCTGCCGGGCTGGGAGCCTTTAGTGGTCTGCGCAAGGCGCTCACATTACCTCCCGCGGAAGCGATGAGGCCGGAACCCCCGGCAAATTTCCGGCGGTCGTTTGTGGAGGTCATTGGGCTGGCTTCGTTGCTGACACCCGTGGGCAAGATGATCCTGAGGCAACTTGAGCGAACTCCTCAGCGAACGCTCATGTCCATTCTGGGCATCTCGCTGGCCGTCGCCGTGATGGTCCTAGGCAACTTCATGGGGGATTCGGTCGATGCGCTGATGCACCTCATGTTCTCGGAGACGCAGCGGTACGACATTATGGTCGCGTTTCGCGAACCGACGCAGTCCAGCGTCGCTTACGAATTGCAGCAGTTGCCGGGCGTGTTGCGGTGTGAACCGTTTCGCAGTGTT
>JAGQPW010000115.1:10044-16672 GCA_020426515.1 Planctomycetaceae bacterium
TGATGATGTTGTTGAACTGCCGCCTGAAGGACTGCTGCTCTCGTCCGAGCTGGCGCTGCTGCTCGATGTGCGCGTTGGTGAGAACGTCATGGTGGATGTGCTGGAAGGGGCCCGCCCTCGCGTTCAGATGCTCGTGGCCGCCACGATCGATGACTTCGCCGGGTTGTCCGCCTTTACAGAGGTCGCGGCTCTGGGGCGGGCCGTAAAAGAGCCGGGGACTGTCTCCGGGGCTTATCTGCAGGTGGATCGTCGTTTGGAGTCGGAACTGCTGCGGGAACTCAAGGAACATCCCCGCGTGGCCGGTGTAAATGTCAAACGATCCACGATCGACAGCTTCAATAAGACGATCGCCGAGAATCTGCTGACAATGAGGCTGGTCAATGTGCTGTTCGCCGGGGTGATCGCGTTAGGTGTTGTTTACAATACGGCCCGCATCGCCCTGTCGGAACGCACCCGGGAACTGGCGACATTGCGGGTCCTGGGATTTACCAGAGCTGAGATTTCGGGAATCCTGCTGGGGGAACTGGCAGCCATAACGCTGGCCGGTCTTCCGCTGGGATGTCTGTTTGGCTATCTGTTCGCTGTACTGGCGCTTACGAGTGTCGACCGGGAATTGTTTCGCATACCGCTGACAATTTTTCCGCAAACCTACCTGATGGCCACTGGCACAGTCATTGTTTCGGCCATCCTGGCGGGACTGGTGGTTCGGCGAAGGCTGGATCACCTGGACCTGGTTGAAGTCCTTAAGACTCGGGAATAACTGTGAAGCTCACGCTGGGTCGACTGCTGTTGCTGCTGCTGGTGATCGGTACTGCCGTTGCCGGGATTCTCTCACTGAATCCCAAACCGGTGCTGGTCGACGCCACACCTGTGGAACGCGGGCATCTGGAGGTGACCGTTGATGAAGATGGCAAGACCCGCGTCCGCGATCGATACATTGTCTCGGCTCCGTTGAACGGAAAACTTCGGCGAATCGGGTTGCGGGTGGGCAACCAGGTCGTCATGGGAGAAACGATTCTGGCCATTATCGATCCCTCGGACCCGGCGCTGCTGGACCCTCGTCAACGGGCAATGGCCGAAGCTCGAGTGAAGGCCGCCGGGTCGGCCGTGGAACAGACCGAAGCTCAGGTTCGTGAGCGGAAGGCCAACCTCGAACTGGCCCGACTCGAACTCGATCGCATCCAAAAACTGCACGACAGTGGCGGTAGTACCAAGCGGGAACTGGATGCGGCGAACAACCACTTTCGAAGCGAAACCGAGCAACTGGCCTCAATCGAATTTGGACTGAAAATTGCCCGCTACGAGCTGGAGCAGGCTCAGGCTGCGCTGTTGCATGCCGAGGCGGGCAAACCTTCGCCCGATACGGTTCGCTACGACGTCGTGTCTCCCATCAATGGTCGCGTGTTGAAGGTCCTGCAGGAGAGTGCGGCAGTCGTGCAGCCGGGAACGCCGCTCCTCGAATTGGGCGACACTACCGACCTGGAACTGGAGATTGATGTGCTCTCGACCGATGCCGTCAAAATTCAGCCGGGGGCACGCGTCTTCATTGAACACTGGGGCGGCAGCACTCCACTGGAAGGCTATGTGCATCTGGTGGAGCCTTCAGGCTTCACAAAGATCTCCGCCCTGGGAGTGGAAGAACAGCGGGTGAACGTCATTGCGCGGTTTGAAGAACCGATCGAGCGCCGCGAAGCCCTTGGCGACGGATTCCGCATTGAAGCCCGAATTGTGGTCTGGGAAGCGGATGATGTGCTGAAAATTCCGACCAGTGCTCTGTTTCGTGACGGCGAACAATGGGCCGTGTTTGTTATCGAAAACGAACTCGCCCAACAGCGGCATATCAAGATTGGTCAGCGGAATCGGCTGGAGGTCGAAGTTCAGGAAGGTCTGTCTGCCGGACAACTTGTGATCGAACATCCGGCGGATCGCATCGGCCCGGGGACGAAAGTTCAGCCGCGCAAGCTGCCAGCCTCGGTCCCGATTGTAGAGTGAGAAGTGGCCAGGTGTGCAGTGTCTTGGCTGGGGCAATTCCGGCCAGAGATCGGGAACAGGACTCTCTGAGATGAGAGCGTTTGGAGTCGTGCCGATGTTTTCAGCCGGGGAACTTTGATCTAAACGCAGTCCCAGCTAGACTGCCCGATTCCCCTCTTGAGCGTCACGAGCGAGAGCCGGGGGATTTGCTCTTCCGAATGCTCGGGAACAGCAACTCCACCGTCCCGAAGGCTTAGTGATGCAAATTTCTGCTGCAAGAAGCTATGAGCACAACGTCATTAGAATCGCTGGCCATTCAGTCTGAATCCATTCTGGTGCTGGATTTTGGCTCTCAGACCGCTCAATTGATCGCGCGCCGCGTGCGTGATGAGAATGTCTTTTGCCAGTTGGTCCGGCACGACTTGTCGGCAGAACGAATTCGCGAGTTGAATCCGCGTGGGCTGATCCTTTCTGGCGGCCCGGCCAGCGTGTACGCCAAGGGGGCACCGCAGGTCGACCCGGAAATTTTCGAACTCGGATTGCCCGTGCTGGGAATCTGTTATGGCATGCAGGCCACCTGCAAAGCCCTGGGCAGTGAGGTTCGCCCCGGACTGTCACGTGAATTTGGACACACCCCGCTGAGGGTATTGGAAAGTGATCCACTGTTCTCTGGACTGCCGCAGGAGTTCGCAGTCTGGATGAGTCACGGGGATCGCGTCGAAAACCTCCACGAACAGTTTGTGGCTCTCGCCGCCTCTGACGATTGTCCGAATGCGGCCATTCGTCACCGCGAACGCCCCATATACGGGCTCCAGTTCCATCCGGAAGTCACGCACACCAAGTTCGGAAAAGAACTGCTCGCGAACTTTGTTCACAAAATTTGCGGCTGCACCGGGACGTGGAAGATTTCCTCGTTCATCGATCAGGAATGTGCGGCGATCAAAGAACGAGTGGGTAAGAGCCGCGTCATTTGCGGACTCTCCGGCGGCGTTGATTCGTCGGTCGCTGCCGCACTGCTGTTCCGGGCGATTGGTTCGCAACTCTCCTGCATCTTCGTGGACAATGGTTTGTTGCGAAAAGGGGAACAGCAGCAGGTGCGTGAGCAGTTCAGCGATCATTTCAAAACCGACCTGCATGTGGTGGATGCCGAGAGCCTGTTCCTCAGGGAACTGGCCGGAAAGACCGAACCGCAGGACAAGCGGAAGACCATTGGCCGCGTGTTCATTGACGTCTTTCGCAGTGAGGCCAAGGCGATTCCCGATGCCCATTTTCTGGCACAGGGAACACTGTATCCCGACGTGATTGAATCGGGCATGAATCAGGATGGACCGGCCGCGACGATCAAGGCGCATCACAACGTCGGGGGACTTCCCGCAGAGCTTGGCTTCGAACTGATCGAGCCGTTTCGCATGCTGTTCAAGGATGAAGTCCGTCGGATCGGCCTCGAACTTGGGTTACCCGAAAGTCTCATCTGGCGGCATCCGTTTCCCGGCCCCGGTCTGGCGGTTCGCTGCCTCGGGGAGATCACCAAGCCACGTCTCGATACGCTGCGTGAAGCCGATGCCATCTTCTTGGAAGAATTGACTCGTGCGGGTCTGTACCGAGAGGTGCAGCAGGCCTTTGCGGTGCTGTTGCCTTTGCAGACGGTCGGCGTGATGGGGGATGCCCGGACTTACGAAGACGTGATCGCCCTGCGATCGGTCGATACCGACAACTTTATGACCGCCGACTGGTCGCGGTTGCCCTACGACCTGTTGCAACGGGTTTCCACCCGCATCATCAACACGGTTCGAGGCGTCAATCGCGTGGTGTACGACGTCAGTTCCAAGCCACCCAGCACAATCGAGTGGGAATAGGAACTTGCTTCGGCGCTGGGGAGCGGACCACCGTCGTTGATCGAGGGTTCGCGATGCTCCGGCAAGTTCTCCGGTGGAGTCGCTATTCCGACCTGCGGTCCTTTTCTAAACTGCGTGTTTCACCGTCTGTTTCACGCTGCGATTGAGTCGAGTCATGGCTGCCCCCCGAGTTTGTGTTCTGCGTGCCCCCGGGACGAACTGCGATCCCGAAACGGCCTATGCCTTTGAAAGTTGCGGCGGCGTGGCTGATCGCGTGCACCTGTTCCGACTGTTGGAACAGCCCAAATTGCTGGGGGACTATCAGGTCCTGTGCATCCCCGGCGGCTTCAGCTACGGCGACGATGTCGGAGCCGGGGTGGTGTTTGGCTCGCAACTGCAGAGCCAGCTGGCCGATGTACTGGGAGAGTTCCTCCAGGCCGACAAACTCTGTTTGGGCATTTGCAATGGCTTTCAGGTCTTGCTGAAGGCGGGAATCCTCCCCGGCGGAGCATCGACGTGGCCTCGTCAGCCAGGCACGGAACCCGAAGCCACACTGACCTGGAACGCCAATGGCCTGTACACCGATTTGTGGGTGAACCTGCGGGTCGCCTCGTCACAAAACGTCTTCCTGCGTGGAATCACATCACTGGAAGTTCCAATCGCTCATGCCGAAGGCCGCATTGCCGTACGCAATCCCGAAGTCCTTGCCAATTGGGCCGCCAACGGACAAATCGCCTTGCAGTATGCCGATGAATCTGGCGCGACTCCCGCGGGCGATGAACTGCTGCCCTATCCGCTCAATCCAAACGGCTCCGTTGCGAATATCGCTGGGCTGGGCGATCCTTCGGGCCGAGTGCTGGGACTGATGCCGCATCCGGAACGTTTCCTGCACGCCACGCAGCACCCGCAGTGGACCCGCCGAGAACTGCGAGGCGAAGGGGCCGGGATGCAATTGTTCCGCAATGCCGTGGAGTATTTCTCCTGAGACTTTTCGCAGGTGACCACTGGCCAGCTGCGTAGAATCTCGGGAGAGGCCACTTCACAACACGGGAATGCGTCCTACAAACTCCAGGCAGTCCCCGCTGCATTGATGTCCGCTCGCTTCAATACCTCCTCGACTGGATGCTCCTATGGCCGACCACGCTGAATTCATCGCCAAGTACCCCGAAGTCGATTTTCCCCGGTTGGAACGGGCGGTTCGCGAAATGCTGTCCGCCGTGGGGGAAGACCCAGATCGTGAAGGCCTGCTGGAAACTCCTGCCCGAGTCGCCCGCATGTATGCCGAACTGTTCAGCGGTCTGCATCTCGATCCGGGACGCCATCTGAAAAAGGTCTTCCAGGAGGAGTACGACGAACTCGTTCTCATTCGTGACATCAGCTTTAACAGCATGTGCGAACATCACCTGCTCCCCTTTATTGGCGTGGCCCACGTGGGCTATCTTCCTCGCGGCAAAGTTGTAGGGCTCAGCAAGCTGGCCCGCATTGTTGAGGAAGTTTCGCGACGACCTCAGGTGCAGGAACGCATGTCCCACACCATTGCCGAGTTGATTAACCAGGAACTCGATGCCAAAGGGGTTGTTGTGGTGCTGGAGGCGGAACATTCCTGCATGACCATCCGCGGCATTCGCAAGCCGGGCAGTGTCACTGTGACCAGTTCCGTGCGGGGCCTGTTCAAGACGAACCAGGCCAGCCGAGCCGAAGTGATGTCCCTGATTAGCGGTCGGAAATGATTCCTCTGTTTACGCTGCGACTGATCTTCGGCATGGCCCTCACCTGGTGCCTGGCGCCCCGCCAACAGATCACCTCCGGCTTCTTCCGCATTCAGATGCTCGTCACACTGGGGCTGAGCGTCCTCAGTTGGCTGACGTTGGGGCAGCTGACTCCCGAAGACGCCCCGCAACCGACCGGCTTCATGGCCTTGCAGGTGGGAACGCTGCTGCTGGCTGCACTCTCGTTTGTCGGCTCCGTGTACTGGACACTCGAACGCCGACTCGGTGGGACGAGGCTGGCCTTTGCGATCGCACTGCTCTCGGCACTGCTGGTTATTGTCGCCACTCAGGCACGGCAGGTGGAGGGGACGTCTCTGTCGAGGCTTCACGATATCGGTGGGGCCCTCTCGGCCGGTTGGCTGATTGGCGGAACCACCAGTGCGATGCTGTTGGGGCACTGGTATCTCACGGCGACCGGGATGCCGCTTCAGCCGCTCATCCGCATGAACCAGTGGTTCGGCGTTGCTGCGGGCGTGCGGATGCTGTTTTCTATCTGGTCGTTGACTCAGGCTGATCTGAGTCAACTGGGGACCGTAGAACTCTCCTGGATGTTGTTGCGCTGGATGGGCCTGATCGGTCCGATGGTCCTGGCGTGGCTGGTCGTCCGCATTTTGCGATACCGCAATACGCAGTCCGCGACCGGTGTGCTCTACGCGGCCACCATCCTCGTGTTCATGGGCGAAATGGCAGCCACGCTGCTCGCGCAGTCCGGTCACTTCCCGCTGTGGCCGTAGCCATCGTTGAACTTGCCAATCGCTTGAACGCAAGTCTTTCGAGAACACATTTCGTAAGCTTCGGCGACTTTGTCAGAAGCCTCTGTTCGCCTCTTCCTCGCACCGGCTCGCGGCTCATATACTGAGCATATTGAATCCGTCAGGAACTGTTCTGGTGAGTGCAATGCCACTGCAGGTTTCACGTCCGAGTGTCAAACAGGCGTCCGTCTGGACGTACGATCGCCCTCTGCATCCCGAGTTGTTCCACATGCTGGAGTGTGGCTTTCTGCAGTCGGCGAACGCGACGCTGCGAATGGGGATTCACGCCGCCGGACATCTT
>JAGQPW010000116.1 GCA_020426515.1 Planctomycetaceae bacterium
CCAGCAACACGTTCTTCATCACCGAACGCACGACCAAGAACGACGCCTCCGGCGTGCAACGATGTGGTGGGACAACTTGTGGCTGGTCCGGGGGACTCTGGATGGGAGCACAGTATTACGGCGGAGCCGGAGCCGGATGGCATTCCAGTCTGGCCCTGCTGGACGTCACCAACGTGGGAGGTGATGGCCTGACGTATGGCCTGGGCTCTTCCAGTGCGACCTGGGGAGCTGCATGGACCGCCAAAGGCTGCCACGAAGGAGGGATGCAAGTCACGATGGGAGATGGATCGGTTCGATTCATTTCCGAGAACATCAACCTGACCACCTACCGCGACCTGCATACGCCGGATGACGGACGCGTCCTCGGCGAGTTCTAAGAACTCCGCATTCTGAATTTCGATCCAGGGCCGGGGCATCACGTGATGTCCCGGCCCTGTCTTCGTTCACAGTGACGAGGACGCTGAGTCCACCCTACTCCACCGCTTCATCGCAGTCATGCGGACCGCATCGAGCAGCGAAGCAGACAGGCACCGGACCAGTTGAGAAGCGGATCGACGAGAGAACCCTACTTTGCGGCTGTCGGTTCCGATTTCAGCCCCACGGTATTCACGGCGACTACCCGGTACGTATGCTTCGCGCCCGGTTTGGCCGCATTATCCGTGAACTGCATGGGGACGAGAGGCTGAGTGGGCGTGTCGCTGTACTGCAGGTTCTGAAAGATTGGTCGACCAAATGGATTCTTGCCCTGCTCGGGGACATTGGCGAGAACCTTGCCATCTCGTTCGATGATGAAGCTGGCGAGACCACTCTCAAGATCTGCTTCGGCGTCCCAGGTCAGCTGGTTCCCGCTCAAGCGAACATTCGTCGGTGCCGGAGGCGGAGTGGTGTCGGCAACATTCGTATCCTTCACATACTGCATCCAGATCTGCGCCACACGCTCGTCAGGCAGCCACGCGGCCTTGAGTGGATCGCCCGAATACGAATTTGCGGGAGAGGCCTCAAAGCCGGCGACGATTGCCAGCCACGCTTGATCAGTTGGCATCGGCTTCAGCTCGCCCCCGGAGGTCTCGGGCAATCGAGCCGTCAGGCACGCATCCAGCCAGGGAATCGCCATGTAGCGCTGATTGCCGCATTCGTGAGCAGTCAGCGGGTCGACGGACACTCCGACAAGCCCCCCCTTGCCACGCACTTCATAAAAGAAGGCTTCATTCGCAGGCCACACTCCGGCAAAACGTCCGTCCTTCACCGTCACGCCTTCCTTGGTCCCGGGATTGCACATCATCGGCACCTTCAGTGCTGCGTCCGTCAAAGTATGTGCCTTGATCGTTGTTCGCGCAGGATTCGGTTGAAGCAGCGGCACGCCTGATCGCAGCCATGCCGCCGCAACTCGCTCGGGATGCTGCAGCACCATGCCGCCAGCCCAGTGCCCTCCTCCACTGTGCCCCCACAACGCCCAAGGGACTTCGGCCAGTTCGGGATGCCCCGACTTGGCTCCGAGATCCACCAGGCACTTCTGGAACGCGGCGCTCGATCCATTGCGCGGATCACACCACAACTGACAGTCCGCTGCCTGAGGCTGCTCATACGAAGGCCCCAGCAGTGCACAGTCATGCTTTTTCGCCAGTGCCTGCCAGTGCAGGTCAAACGCTCCGGTCAGCCCGGACTTACAGGACCCTTCGCCGCAGCCATGCTGATGCACAATCACGCCTCGCAGCGATTTGACATCCGGCGGAATCCAGACCGTGTAATTCACAGGAAGGCTCAGTTCCCCTGCTTGCGTCGAGGCGTCGTAGCGGACCCGGTAGTACGGAGGTTCCGCATCCGGGAACACATCATACGGCGGCTGCTGTGCCAACAACTCGGGAACCAGCACCAGGAACAACACGGGCAGCAAGTGGAGGGAGCGCGGAAGAGAGACAATCATGGTTTGAAGTCTTTCATATGGGCGAGACGGTGAGGGTGACCTTTCCGAGTTCGAAGTTTAACCAAACCCCCACCGTGCTGGACATCGATCGCTGCCAGCTAAGCTCTGTTGATGACTTCGAATTCCTCATCGTGATCGTTTTCCTCGACTGAATTCAGTACAAAGACTGACAGTCCTGACAACTTCCATTGCTTCCAACAATGGCCGCGAAACACTGCCTTTGTTACGTGCGCCAACTCAAATCAACCTCCAGCCCAATTGACCAACATGCCAGCAAGTCCTGTGCTCCGGACCCGCCGCTCATGGAGAGACGCCCTGCCGGGAATCGTTCTCACTCTGAGCCTCTTCTCAACGCCCGGCTTCGCCGATGATGCCAACAGTCCCGATCGGCAGGTTCAACCGAACGTGCCGCAGGGAACGGTGACCAGCGGTGTCTACTCAGACAGCCAGATTTTCCCGGGCACGCAGCGTGACTACAGCGTTTACGTCCCGGCACAGTACAAGGCCGACACTCCGGCCTGTCTGATGGTGTTCCAAGACGGCGGCAGCTACGCCAAGAAGGACGGTTCGTTCCGCGTGCCCGTCGTATTCGACAATCTCATTCACCAGAAGGCCATGCCGGTCACGATTGCGGTCTTCGTCAATCCAGGAACAGTTCCGCCAACCAAACCGGGAGCCGCTGCACGCAGTAATCGGTCCTTTGAATACGACTCACTTGGTGATCGTTACGTGCGGTTCCTGGAAGAGGAGTTCCTGCCCGTCGCCCTCAAGGACCTGAACGTCTCATCCAGGCCTGAGCAGCGGGCCATTTGTGGCATTTCATCCGGAGGAATCTGTGCGTTCACCGCAGCCTGGGAACGCCCCGATCTCTTTGGCAAGGTCCTCAGCCACATTGGGAGCTTTACCAACATTCGCGGTGGCTGGGCCTACCCTGGCCTCGTACGACAAACAAAGGACAAGCCGAAGCCGCTCAAGATCTATCTGCAGGAAGGCAAGGACGATTTAAACAACTTGTTTGGCAACTGGCCGCTGGCCAATCAGGATCTCGCAGCCGCCCTCAAGTTTGCCGGTTACGAACACATGCTGGTGATGACCGAAGGGGGACACAGCGGTCGCTGGGGTGGTGAACAACTTCCTCAGGCACTCCGCTGGCTGTGGTCCGATCAGGCTGAACAGCCCACCGAGTTCCCAGCCCCCGAAGCCACGCCACAAAGTCCCGCCACACCGCCGTGGCAGCCTCACGCCGATGCCATCGCGCGGGATGATGTCCCTCACGGGACCGTCGAGCAAATGGAGCCGTTCGAATCGAAGATCTTCGAAAACACCACTCGCAACTGGGCGATCTATGTTCCCGCCCAGTACAAGAAGGAAGTCCCTGCAGCGCTGATGATCTTTCAGGATGGACACAGCTACAAAGATGTGAAGGGGCGCTGGCGCGTACCGGTTGTGTTCGACAATCTCATCGCCCGGGGCGACATGCCTCCGACAATCGCCGTCTTTATCGATCCCGGTCATCACAAGTCGAAGGAGAAACCTCAAAGCCCGTGGCGGAGTTCCAATCGCAGCTTTGAGTACGACAGCCTTGGTGATCGCTATTCACGATTCCTGCTGGAAGAGATTCTTCCGGAGGTCGAAAAGCGGTACACCGTATCGCAGGATCCGGAGATGCGGGCCATCTGCGGAGCAAGTTCGGGCGGCATCTGCTCGTTTACGGTCGCCTGGGAACATCCCGAATCGTTTGGCAAAGTGCTCTCAACCATTGGCAGCTTCACAAATCTGCGAGGCGGCAATGTTTACCCGTCGCTGATTCGCAAAACCGAACCCAAGCCGATTCGCGTTTACCTGGCCGATACCAGCGGAGATGTCGACAACCCCTTCGGAAGCTGGTGGTGGTCCAATCAATTGATGGCCTCGGCCCTGAATTACATGGGCTACGATGTTCGCTTTGACTCAGCCGAAGGGTATGCACACAGCGCCGACCATGGCGGGGCGCTGTTTCCTGACGCCTTGAAATGGCTATGGCGAAAGGAAAAGCATCAGCCGGAGTTGGACACAAAGGGCAACCTGCGAGGCGATCTCACTCTGCTGAAGCTGCTGATTCCCGGCGAAGGCTGGGAGGTCGTCGCTGAGAATCTTGGCTTCTCAGACGCTCCCTGCAGCGACGGGGAGGGGAACTTCTACTTCTCTGACATGAAGGCCCCTGCGGTCTACAAGGTCAGCGCCACCAATGGTGAGCGAACGACGATCGCCAGCGAAGCTGTCAGCGGGTTGAAATTCGGTCCCGACGGATTGCTGTACGCCTGCCAGGGATCGAAGAAGCGAGTCGTTTCCATCGATTCAAACACAGGAATCGTCAAGGAAGTGGCCACCGGCGTGACCCCGAACGATCTCGCGGTCGGTTCCGATGGTTTCATTTTCATTACGGAAACGAAAGAACAGCAGGTCACGCGAATCAACATCAAGACCGGCGAAGTCTCCGTCATGGACACCGGGATTGCCGCTCCCAACGGCATTGTGCTGTCCAACGATCAGGGGACGCTGGCCGTCTCCGAGTACGGCGGAGAACACGCCTGGATGTTTCGCGTGAATCCCGAAGGGACACTTGATGCAAAGCTGCCTTCGATGACGTTGCGACTCCCAATCGATCCTCAGGGCGAGTTCAAGTTCAACTCCCCTCCGCCGTACATGACTGCTGCTCGCGGTGATGGCTCAGCCGTAGACAAGGCGGGCCGGTACTACGTGACGTCGGCCCTGGGCGTGCAGATCTTCGATCCCACAGGTCGCCAGTGCGGCATCCTGCCCAAACCCGATCCGTCGCAGCCTCTGACCAGTTGCACGCTCGCAGGCCCTGGTCACCAGTACCTGTACGTCACCAATGGGAAGTCCGTGTTCCGACGCAAACTCCAGGTCGAGATCGCCTCGAAATAGCTGACGAACGCCTTCTACTGAATTTGATCGCCCCTCACGCGGATGCGGTTCAGTCGGAACTGCCGACCCCCGAGTCCGCCAACCTTCCTTAACGAGAAACACTATGCCTCGCCTCGCCTTTGCACTCCTGCTCTGCACGCTTGGAGGAATCACCTCCGCGCGGGCTGATGATCCTGGATTTGTCGACCTGTTCGACGGAACAACACTCGATGGCTGGTCCCAGCGCAATGGGACCGCGACATACCGTGTCGAAGACGGAATGATCATCGGCAAGACGTCGGTCGGGAGCCCGAACTCATTCCTGTGCACCAACAAGCTGTACGGTGACTTTGAACTGACATTTGACGTCAAGGTTGACGCCGGACTCAATTCCGGCGTCCAAATTCGTTCGCAGTCGGTTGGCGACACTCCCGAAGGACGGGTGAACGGACCACAGGTTGAAATCTCACTCGATGGAATGGCCGGATATGTCTACGGGGAATCGGCTGGTGGATGGATGACGCCCGATGCTGATCGCAAGCCGCATCAGACCTTCAAAGACGGCGAGTGGAATTCCTACCGCGTCGTCGCCTTCGGCAACCACATTGAAACCTGGATCAACGGACAGCAGATTTCCGACCTGACTCACGAAGAACGGTTCCAGTCGCACCCCAAGGGCTTTATCGGCCTGCAGGTTCACGGGATTGGCAAAGACCAGGGGCCGTTCGAAGTTCGCTGGCGGAACATCAAGCTACGAGACCTGTCAAAGTTTCAGTCGCTGTACAACGGCAAGGATCTGAGCGACTGGACGACGACCGGAAACTGGATTCCCCAAGACGATGGCTCACTGCTGATTCAGCCTCGCGAAGGCGAGAAAGGCTGGCAGCGGTACGATGCCTATCTGTGGTCAGAGAAGAAGTACGGCGACTTCGTACTCGATCTCGAATATGCCTATCCCCCCAATGGAAACAGCGGCGTCTACTTCCGCGTGGGAGATCGCAAGGATCCCGTCGAGAAAGGGATCGAAGCACAGATCCTCGATTCCTCAAAGAAAACCGATCCGCTGTCTCACCATGATCATGGCGGCATCATCCGCACAGCTGCCCCCACGAAGAACATGTCGAGTGAGCCCGGCGAATGGAATCGGATGGTCGTCACCTGCATCGGCAGCCACCTGCAGGTGGAACTCAACGGCGAGCAGATCATCGACACCCAGCTCGACCAGGGAGCGATGAAGGATCGCCCACTGGAGGGCTACATCGGCCTGCAAGATCACGGCGAGCCAAACAACCTCAAGTTCCGCAACATTCGCATTCGCGACCTGAGCGCCAAATAGACATGCGGCTCATAACGATCGGGACCATCAGATTGATGCCGGGACGCCTTGTCGCGTCCCGGCATTTCTTTTTGCTCGGACAAGTCGCACGCTACGAGAAGAGCTGTGCGATCGGCGTCCCGCCATCGGTAATGGGAACTGGACGATCTCCATCGTAGAGCGACTTCGTGTAATCCACTCCCAGCGCGGCATGGATCGTGGCGAAGAAGTCGGCCACACTCACCGGATTACTGGCCACCTGCTTGGCGATTTCGTCGGTCTCACCATACGCGCCGCAGTGGTTCAGCCCCCCACCGGCCAGCACGCAGGTGAACGCGGACCCCTGATGTCCTCGTCCGCCGCCTGCATCAAACTCGGGAGGTCGACCGAACTCCGTAGTGATGATCACCAGCGTCTTGTCGAGCAACTTCTTTTCCTCCAGATCGAGGAGGAGCGTGCTGACTGCCGAGTCCAGTTCCTGAATGAGCGTGTGCTGCTGCAGAATTCCTTCATTGTGGGCATCCCACCCGGTCCCGTTCAGGAAGTTCAGGTTGTGAGACACCTCGATGAAACGAACGCCTCGCTCAACCAGTCGGCGGGCGAGTAGGCAGCGCTGTCCGAATTCCCCACCGTAACGAGTGCGAAGGTCCGCTGGCTCCTGATCCAGTTGAAAACTCCGGTTGAACCGGGGTCCACTGAGCTTCAGACTCAGTTCAATCGTCTCCTCATAGTCCTGGTGCAATTTCTGGAGACGCGGATCCTGAGCCTCGCGCAGCATTGCGAGCGTCGCTTCGCGCCGTGATTGCCGCTCTGGGGACATCGACGCCGGACGTGAGAGTCCTGCGGGCCCGCGACTGGTGTCTGTGAGGTACAGATAACTGTCCTTTGCCCCCAGGAAGCCTGGACCTCGCGTGACATTCGGGTAACCGATCAGCACGTAGGGAGGCACGCCTTCGCCTGCGGCTCCACGTTCATGAGCGACGATTGAACCCACCGAAGGATAGACCACTGTTCCACTGACGGGCCGCCCCGTGTGCATGAAGTTAGTCGCCGCCGCGTGTTCATCGATCACATGATGGTTGACCGTGCGCACCGCAGTGACTCGGTCCATCAGTGGGGCCATCCGCTTCAGATGTTCACACACCTGCACGCCTGAGACACAGGTGTCGATTGCCGGGTAGTACGAACCAGCGACCTTCCGGGCTGGATCGCCCAGTCGCTTGGGATCGAACGTATCCATCGCTCCCATACCGCCTCCCAGCCAGATGGAAATCACATGCTCGGCCTTCCCCTGAACGGGTGAGCTCCCCAGTAGTGGACCTGAACTGGTAATGGAGGCAGCCGCAGCGGCGGCAGTGGCAGTCTTCAGGAATTCTCGTCGTTGCATCGTTCTCTCCTCAGATGACGTCGTGCAGCGGTGTGGCTGTCGACGGTGCAGTGATCACTGTGGTCGTGACTGGATTTCACAAGCGAATTGTTGCCGCTGTTTCGAAGTTAACTAAGGGAGCCAGACAAACTCACTCAAGTTCACCACACTCCAGGCCACGTCCTCATAAACCTGTCTCCACTCCTCGCGCAATCGCGGGTCTGCGGGAGGGCCGGTTCTCGCCCGCACTTCCATTTCCAGCGCAATCGAATTCGCTTCCGGTTGAACATGATTCGACCAAGTCACGACGGGCAGCGGTTCAAGCGATTCAATTTCCTTCTGTTCTGCTTCCGGCACCAGTCGATTCTCGAACCCGGGTGCCAGCAAATGGACTAGCGGTGTCCGCTCTTGTTCCGTCGGAAACCGGCTGAGGATTCTGAGGAACAGGGAGTCGACCAGTTGCTCCGGGGATGAGGCATTCACAGCGGTATCAGCGAGTCCGCTGTGCATGGAGGCCCGCGTCAGCAGGACGGAAGCATCACTGTTCTGCAACACACCGGGCTGCAACACATTGGGGGCTGCCTCCCGATCAGTCCGTGGACTCTGTCGCGCTCCATCCCATCCGAAAGCTTCCATAATGTCCGCCAGTGCCCGTGCGCGCGGCAGGCTCAGACTGGGGCGGTCACGTTCATTCCCCAGACTTGTCAGCTGCCAGGCTCGTTCTGGTGTGCCCAAGGTAAGCCGGTATTGCGAGTGCGTCCCGGCCTCTGGAGCAAACGTCATTTCCTCCACATCCAAGGGACGTCCCGCAACCGCACACAACGAGTCGACAACCTGTTCGGCCGACATGCGACGGCGGGCGGGGGAGACGAAAAACTGCATATCCGAGGTCGGCGGAACCGTTACGTGGACCACTTGTCGCTGATAAAGATTCGACGTGAAGATCAGCCTCGCAAGGTATTTGATGTCATATCCATGTGTCATGAATTCCTGAGCCAACCAGTCGAGCAGATCCGGGTGACTGGGCTTGCGTCCTTCCCAGTCATGTGGCGGTTCGACAATGCCAGCGCCAATGAAACGTCTCCAAACGCGGTTGACTATCACTTTGGCGAAGCGGTCATTCTGAGGAGCAGTCAACATCGCCGCCAACTGCTCACGGGTATCCTCCGGACGGTGACACAGGGACAACAGTGAGTCCTCTTCGAGGGTTCCCGTGAGTTCCTCAAAGGGCCATGCGGGCTCCACAGGTTCGCCGGGTTTCAACGTCACCTGAATCAGAGACGACCGATCGCTCCTTTCAAAGAACGCCGCAGGAACTCGACTTGTGGACGGCACGGTCACTGGCTTGCGCTCGAACATGGCTGCCAGCGAATACAGGTCACGCTGAGTTGTGCTGTGATAGGGAGAGTCGTGACACCGCGCGCATTGCAGTTCAATTCCCATGAAAGCGCTGGCAATAATTTGTCCCTTGGCAGCAAACGGCGCATCATTGTTGGCGGCAATTCCAAACCCGGCGCTCCCGCCTTCATGCGCACTTCCTCGCAAGAGGACAAGTTCCGTAACGAATCGATCAAACGGTTTGTTGTCCAGAAACGAATCGTAAAGATACCAGCGGAAGGGCCCCGTGGTGTTCAGACTGGCATTGATGAGGGTAGGATTCTCCGCCAGTGCGTCCTGCCAGTAGCTCGTCCAATGATCCGCCCAGCGATCGTCCGTCAACAGGCGATCCACCAGTCGAGTTCGCTTATCGGCCGACTGGTCGTCCACAAACGCGCGGACTTCAGATTCACTCGGAATCACGCCGACGGTATCCAGATAAATCCGCCTTACAAAAGCTTCATCCGAGATGATTGGCGTGGCCGCGACCATTTCTGGTGTCACCGGGGGAGCAGGCCAGCGTGCTCCACTCAGAATCCAGTCTTCCAGAATCTTGATCTGCTCTGGCTTCAGGCCGTCACCGACCGGCGGCATGCGTTCTTCTGGCGACTCCGAGCGAATTCGGCTCATGATCTCGCTCTTATGGAGATCTCCCGGCGTGACAGCTGGCAGTCCCGACTCCCCTCCGATCTGGGCAGCCTCCAGTGAGTTCAGCAGCAGCCCTCCCCGCTCCTTGTCGCCGTGACATCGGAAACAGTGATCACGCAGGATGGGCAACACGTTGTCGTGGAACTGGCGGGCTTCAGCGAGGGGAACCTGCGCGGACGCTGTCAGGGCGGTCTGAATTTTCGCTGTCAGGAAAGCATCAATCGGATGTTGATTCGGGTCCTCACCTGGAACCTTAGGTGCCGGATGCTGTTCGGCCCACGCCTTGGCCAGTTCGTGTCGACGGTTCCAATAGTCCTGCTGGCTGGCCGCGGCCGCTCGACGCCGCTCGCTGTCAAGGAGATCCAGTGCCACCTCCTGATCTGCCAGCAATGACGCCACGGTTTCGTCGGTCAGATGGTGCTGTTGTCCATCGGGCTGCAGCAGCACGAACGACTCACCGTCCTCGGTTTCGACGGCAACACACGTCTCTCCCGGGTCGGTCCGAAACTTCTTTCCACCGACGATGGTTTCCAACACAACGCGGCACTTGCCACTCGCACTGATTTCACAGTCCCCAAAGACCTCCTGCTGCCGGTGCTCCGCGATTCGCAATCCCGGCTTCGGTGGAGCAGTTGGCGGCGTGATTGGCTCGAATCCGTTCTGCGATCCTGTGACCGCTCGTCCTTGAGCCACCAACTTTCCGTCCACCCACAGTCGACTGAGACCGCGCACACGCATCAGGAACCGATGCTTGCCCGGAGGCAGCGACACATCGCCCGCCATGTGGACCAGGACCGGCGCGTTCCAGTAGTCACGGATGCCCCAGGAGTCGAACTGTAGTGGAATGCGATCCATCAGAAAGGTGGCCTGCTCGCACCGCAGCGTCTCTGCGGGAAGTTGCTCGCCATCATTCAACCATCGCGAGTGACTGGGCATTCCCTCGTAAAATCTGAGTTGTACAGATCCTTCTGGCAGAGGGCCTAAATCCGGCATCACGGCGGGAAGTGGCCCCGCCACCAGAGACAGGTTCGGACCGTTGTAGCGTGATTTCAATGTTGCCAGAGACAACGCCTGACGATGGATCGCAACCTCATCCAGATCACCACGCAGGCTGTTTCCCGGCGAACCGCCTAAAGCCGAGCCAATCCAGATTTCGTCATCGTCGACAGTGGGAGGATTTCGAGTCGGTCCCCCCGCATCCCATGTTCCTTTCACCTGCTGTCCGTCAATCACTCCCAGCAGGCTTTCCGGATCGCCAAAGCGATAGGCCAGCGCGATGTGGTGCCACTCCTTGCCCTGCTTGAATCCTCGATCCGACGTCCAGCGATGCCAGTTCGATTCATCGCCGGGTGGAAGTGGCTGGGGAGCAACCGACGAAAACAGAAAACTGATGTGGACGCGGCCTTCGAGGCAACGAACCCGCAACGCCCAATTCTGATTGGCCCTCTTGAACTTGGGGTTTCCGGTACGGCCTTTTCCAATCACATACACGTTTTCCCCTTCATTGATCTGGTCGATCTTCACCCACGCTTCAAGCGTCAGTTCATCCCCATTCGTGAAGTCGAAGGGACTGTCGGCACCAGGGTCCGCAAATGTGAATCGGGCTCCCTTTCCATCGAGTCGCACTGCCGTGTTATCTGGTGCAAAATCGGGATACACATCCGGACGCGGACCGGGGATATCGCGATGAACGCCCCCATGCGACTCCAACCGGGTCGATTCCTCCTGTCCAAACCCCCAGTGCGCAACGGGCTGCTTCTCATCCGCCCACAGTGTCGGAGCAGAACAAAAGCAACAGACCGTCAGCAGCACAACGAACGCCGTTGCGGCACGAGTGGTTTGCAACCAAGTCCATCGGTTCACATCAACTGGGTTCATCGAACTCTCCGAGCGACTGGACGCATCGACAGCAGCGATGCAAATTTGGGCGGGACACCGACCGACGCATGACGCGTCGCGTTCGGTGCATCTGTCATGGGTGGGATTGATTGAGTCACCTGCAATTCCCTGGCCTGAAGCGGTGGGAGACCGGCAATCAACACCGGGTCGACCTTCGAGGCTCTGGCATCCGCAGCATGCTGGAAGAACAGTTCCTCCACCATTTCTCCCTCGGCGTACCCCAGATCTGAAAGATCCAGGCCCACTCCGATCACGAAAAAGTGGAGATGACCTACGTCCACCTTGATCGGCGCATCGCCGGCAATCAATTCATCGAGCGAGCCAATGGCGTATGGAAATCGATGCGACCAGAGTGGGGCCGCTTCACGGACCATCGGCGAATCAAGCGTCAAATCAAATCGGGTCACCGTCAGCGAACGAAGATCCTGACGATCGGAAACGGGATACACATGGAAGTGATCGCCATCAAATGGATTCACGAACGATTGAACTTCGAACAGCACGACATCGGGGCCCGCATGATTCACGACCGGTTGACGAAATCGAATCCCCAGTCCGGGCGGGTCAGCGGAGTCCCCGTCAAACGTGACTGGCATCTCCAGCGGAGCTGGCTGTCCACCAAAGTTGATCAGTCCCGTGGCCAGATTGCGATCTTCGAGCCAGTCCCCTGGCCGCTGAGGTTTCGTCAGAAATCCACACAGGTTGCCATTCAAATCGGGCTCCGGGTCCGAACGAAATCGGGTCACCTGAACGGGAATCAGTTCCTCAACGGAATACTGCTGCAACTGCCCGTTACGCTGGACTGTGACAGACAGCAGATCGCCAACGCCTCCCTTTCCGGTAGTCGATGCCGCGTAATCCACCAGGCGATCGGGAAGCTGCCGCAGATAGGCCCCGGAATTGAATGTGGTCCGTTGTCCGAAGTAGTCCACGAACCCGCCCACACGAACCGCCTCGCCATTGGTCAGGCGAACCGACTCGCCGACGCGTCGTTGCTGCACTGCGGCGGCAGTGTCTCGCGTAATGGCGTCAGACACATGACTGGCGATGGAATGCAGATCCGCCGCCCCTTCAATCACATGGACCTCAGTCTCATTATTGTCATGGACGTTTACGTAGTAGCGAGTTCCGCGATCGCTCACCGTGGTCACAGGCGTGGTGACCTCAAAGTGCTCTGCACTGAGCGGAGCATACACCGAGCAGGCTCCCGAATTGAGAACCAGCCGGTCGTTGGTCTCCACACGAAAGATAGACGGCGCTTCAATGATGGCCGTCGCGCCCGAAGGAAACTTCAGCATCACAAGACCGCTTTGCAGCATATAGTCCTGTCGAGGCACCACGCCGGCTCCGGGCGTCAGGTCGGCCTTTCCGAAAAACGCCGCACGGACCTCTTCGGCCAGGACAACCTGAGGTTCATCGGCGGATGACTCCTCGGACCGTTTGGCGACAAACCCGAAGTCACCGCCATTCCAATTGAATGCCACCAGTGCAATCGCCAACAGAAGCGATGCCGCTCCCATCGACGCGACAACAAGGCGGAGCCGCGAAGGGCGGAACAATGCGTATTCTAATCGCGATCCCGCTGGCAACCGCTGCACCTGTCTCGACGGATCACTCCAAAGTTGATCGTCGGTGGCGTCCTGCTGAAGACGTTCGTCGGACAGTTGAATGGCCTCCACACGCAAGACATCGTTGATCGCTGCCGTCTGCAACTGAATCCGCCGAAACAGAGCCCGCTTTTCGGGATCGTGGCAAATGATGGCCGACAGGCTTGCCAGCTCCTCAGCCGTGAGCGTCCCGTCCTGGTAGCGCATGATCCACTCCAGGAATTGCTGATCATGACCTTCGCCGGGCTGATCGTCGTTATCTGGAAAGTTCATGACTGCCCCCTTCCGCCGGCTGTCGCCAGCCGCACTTGAATACACTTTTCCAGCGCATTGTGAATTCGTGCCAAGGCCTGATACACAGTGGCTGGTTTTCGCCCGAGAATGCGGGCCACATCAATTCCCGAATACCCTTCAAAGTACCGCAACTGCAAAATCCTGCGGTTATTTCTTGTCAGTCCTTCGAGACAGTGCGCGAGCGCATCCCGCATTCCCACCTGATCTCCGTCGTCATCATCGGTCCACACCGCGAGCAGTGCGTCCAAAGCTTCGTCCGAGAGTCCTTCAGACCGCCCCTTGCGCGCCCGGAGAACATCAATGGCCCGATTACGACATGTCACCTTTGCCCACTTGAGTAGATTCCCCCGCGACTCAAAGACCTCTTCACTCGCCAACACCTTAAGACAAACGTCCTGAAAAATCTCTTCAGCCAAATGAAAGCTCCGCACAATCGTATTGACGAATGCGGTGAGCGACAGTCGTTCTTCCAGTAACGCGGCCGTGGCCTCTTCACGAGTGAGCATCGATTCGTCGTTCTTTCTCCTCGCTTCTATAGACGTAGAAGGCATGGACCTCTCGACAATTTTCTCGAAAACGTCGGTCAGAACACCACCTCGGCCTGGGTGCCCGCCCAGACGCAAACGTCACAACCACAATCGCGCAGTCGGTGCCCCCGCCCAGTCAAGTACCACCTTCTTCAACAAGAACGGCAGGATCGCTGGCATCAAGAACTGGAAGGCGTGGCCTTTCCTCACGAAGAGTCCCGCACGCACCAACGCCAGGGCCAAAAATGCCAAATTTCACAAAAATTGTCGAGTAATCACATGCTGATACGTCCAAGCCGTAACGGGAGCTTCTCCTGAAGCCTTCCCGAATGCCAGTTCGGCTGCGTATTTCACGGAGTTTTCCGCTCCGATTCATTCACATTCACCCCGAGAGAATTCCCTTATGGCCATACGACTTCGCACACCTCGGCCTGGCTTCACACTGATCGAACTCCTGGTGGTGATCGCCATCATCGCCATTCTGATTGCCTTGCTGTTGCCCGCAGTTCAGCAGGCCCGGGAAGCCGCCCGGCGCACTCAGTGCAAAGGCAACATCAAGCAGATCTGTCTGGCACTCCAGAACTACCACGATGTGCACACGACATTTCCGATTGGTGAAGGCCTGGAAGGGAATAACGTCGCTGCGTATTCCAGTTGCTCCGCCAATCCAAGACGTGCTCCGTGGACCGTGCTCATTCTTCCTTACATCGACCAGGCTCCCCTCTACCAGACATTCGACTTCTCTTCCCAGTTCCGCAGCCTGTACTCCGAAAGCCCCACTTCCGGCGCGAACTTCACCGCGTCCAACGCTTCACTCGAGGTCTACCATTGCCCCTCGTTTCCGGCTCCCAACGGGTTGCATACCAATTACTTTGGCGTCATGGGTGGCGGAGAAACATCCCCCTTCTGGGCGCATTCTTCATATTACGGTCGCGCATTGTGGAACAACGGAAGCCTGTACCTGAATTCCAAGACGCGCATGCGGGACATGACCGATGGCTCGAGTAACACGGCACTCATTGGCGAAACGAAGTACCAACTTGGCCCAAAGGGACGCAGCGATGGGCAACACCTTGGCTGGGCCTCGAGCGTTCGAGGCTGCATCAATGCCACACCCGGCGTCACAGCCGCTGTGACGGATGTACCGATCAACTCCTACAATGGAACCGGGAACACCGACGACACCGTGTTCACAAACGGCTCGGTGTCCAACAAGCGAGGCACCGTCAACGGGATTGCTGCAACTTACAATCTCCACGGACGTGCCTTTGGCAGCAGCCACACGGGAGGCTGTCACTTTGGACTCGCAGACGGGTCCGTGCACTTCATCAGCGAGAACATCAATCAGGGAACGCTCAAGAACCTCGCCATGCGTAGTGATGGTCAGGTTCTCGGCGAATTCTAACCGGGTCCAGGTCAGGACTCGCGTTCCAATTCAATTCCATCCGCATCTCACCTTCCCGAATCATACGGGTCAACAGATGCGAGGCAGTGGGGCGCCAAGTGGTTCGTCAAGCGGAATCAACTGGCCGAGCGCTCGGCGAATGACCACGGGGGCGAGTCGCTGAGGAATCACTTCGCCTACCAGCACGGCCCCCGACGCAACCGGGACCGAGCGCAATACCTGAAGCGCTGCTGCAACCTGTCCGGCAGGCAGGGCGACGGCCATTGTCCCTTCGCATGCAATGTGCAGAGGATCAAGCCCCAGGAGTTCACAGAGGCCGCGTGTCTCGGGAAGCACCGGAATCTGTTGCGATTCGAGAAGCATCGAACGGCCACATGCATCAGCCCACTCGCGAAGCACCGCAGCCATGCCACCACGGGTACAGTCTCGCAATGCGTGAATCTGAATTCCGGCTCGATGCAATGCGTCCACGGCCGGAAACAGCGACGCTGTGTCACTTGTGGGGCGCGGATCAACCTCCAATTGTTCCCGGGATGCCAGAATGGCCATGCCATGTCGTGCAATCGGTCCAGTGACCAGCAAGGCATCCCCAGTCTCGATTCGCGTGGCCTGCGGACACGGCATGATCAATTCGCCAATGCCGCTGGTATTGATGAACATTCCATCAGCGGCTCCGCGCGGGACAACTTTGGTATCGCCGGTCACCACCTGCACGCCCGCCAGCTCAGCACTGTGACGAATGCTGTCCATGACCTGCCGCAGCATCGACAGCGGCAGCCCCTCTTCCAGAATGAGCCCGAGGCTGATCCATTGCGGCCGCGCTCCTGAAACGGCCAGGTCATTCGCCGTGCCGTACACAGCCAGCGAGCCAATATCGCCGCCAGGGAAACTCAGCGGCGTGACCACATAGCTGTCGGTCGTGAACACAGCAGGACCAGAGAACGGGGGCAGAACACAGCCATCGTGCCCCTGCAACAGAAGTTCATTGTGCAGCGGAGGAAGAATCACGTCCTGGAGCAGATCTCGCATCAGGCGGCCCCCTTCTCCATGGGCGAGCTGCACGACATCTTCTGTTCCGCCAGCTGGAATCGGGCAGACAAAACCAGTCATGTGCTCGCCCTCCCCGGTTCGCCGCGTGACGCTGCATGGCGGTAGTAAGCTGCACAGGCCCCTTCCGTCGAAACCATCGGAGCGCCTAGTGGAGACAACGGTGTGCAATCCTTTCCGAAGCACTCACATTCCGGTGGAGACAGTCGACCAATCAACACCTCACCGGCGCGACAGCGATAGTCTGCTTCCGAGTCACTCGCCGATCCCGATGTGCAGAGCGAAAACCGAT
>JAGQPW010000117.1 GCA_020426515.1 Planctomycetaceae bacterium
CCCCCTCGCAAGCCGCCTCATGCTGACTGCCCGCCTGATTGATCTGCACAAGTACTACGACCTTGGCAGCGGAGTGGTGAAAGCATTGTGTGGCGTTTCGCTGGATATTGACGAAGGGGACTTTCTGGCGATCATGGGATCATCCGGCAGCGGCAAGAGTACACTTCTGAATCTGCTCGGAGCACTGGATCGACCAACGAGCGGCCAGTACTTCCTGCGGGAACAGGATGTGGCCCAGCTGGATGATGATGAGCTGTCAGCCATTCGGAATGGCCTGATCGGATTTATCTTCCAGTCCTTCAACCTGATTGCCCAATACTCGGTGCTGGAGAACATTCAGGTTCCGCTGCACTATCGACCGGGATATCCGCCGCTCTCCGACGAGGACGTCGCCCGCAGCATCGCCGTGGCCGAACAGGTCGGGCTGGGAGATCGTCTCGACCATCGCCCGTTCCAGCTCTCCGGTGGTCAGCAGCAGCGCGTGGCCATTGCACGTGCCCTGATTAACGATCCCGCCATCATCATGGCCGATGAACCCACAGGGAACCTGGACTCCAAGACAGGTGAAGAAATCATGCGCATTCTGCACGATCTCAACGACGAAGGACGAACCATCATCATGGTGACGCACGAAAACGACGTTGCCGAGCAGGCCAAGCGGCAAATTTACATGAAAGACGGACTCATTGCCGGCGAAGGCATTTTCCGAGGCTGACTCGCGATCATTCCCCGAGGCCTCGCAACCCAGGCTCGCCTCCCCCTCAATCATTAACGCTCCATTCAATGATCCGCTTCATTCGCAGCGTCAAAATGGCCCTGAAAACCCTGCTGCTGCACAAGCTGCGGTCGGGCCTGACGATGCTGGGGATTGTGTTCGGCGTCTTTTCGGTGATTGCCATGCTGGCGATCGGGGAAGGGGCGAGCAATCAGGCGCAGCAGCAGGTGCTGGAACTGGGAGCCACGAACATCATTGTTCGCAGCATCAAACCGGCGGAAGATGCCCCCTCCACCGGAGGCCGCACGTTCGTGCTGCGCTACGGACTGACACGCGATGACTACCGCATCCTTTCGCGCACATTGACCGATCAGATCAGTGGCATCGTCCCGATGCGCGAAATCGTACTTGATGTCCGACACATCGACCGCAACCTGAATGCCCGAGTCGTAGGCTGCACGCCAGACTATATGGAGATGAATCATCTCAAGACTTATCGCGGGCGATTTCTGACCGACAAGGATTTGCACGACCTGGCCAACGTGGCCGTCGTGGCTGCAGAGATCGCAGAACGGCTGTTTCCGGCAGTCAATCCGATTGGCGAGACAATCCAGATTCAGAATCGCGCCTATCGAATTGTGGGGGTGATGCAGGACCGCACCGCTTCAGCCGGGATTGGCGGCAGTCTGTCGGCGCAGGACTTCAACAAGGATGTATACATCCCACTGGAGACGATGCAGTCGCGAATTAACACCGGCGATCTGATCATGAAGGCGACGTCCGGAAGTTTCAGCGCGGAATCGGTCGTTTATGACCAGATCACCCTCCGCGTGCTGAACCAGGAAGATGTCATCCCCATCGCGGAGACCGTCCGGGAGACCCTGGAACGGACGCACGGTGCCAAGCGGGACTATTCGGTCGTGGTGCCGCTGGAACTGCTGAAACAGGCGGCGCAGCTGCGAAACATCTTCAACATTGTGCTGGGCTCGATCGCTGGAATCAGTCTGCTGGTCGGCGGAATTGGCATCATGAACATCATGCTCGCGACCGTGACGGAGCGGACGCGCGAAATCGGGATTCGCCGGGCCCTTGGGGCGCGACGCTGGGACATTGTGGAACAGTTCATCACCGAAACCGTCGTGCTCTCCAGTACGGGCGGACTGATCGGCGTGCTGATCGGGCTCTCGACTCCGTTGACGTTCAAACTCATCAAGACGTTCGTGACGGAGTATGTGATTGATCCCCGGACGACGAGTTCCGACATGGGACGAATGTTCATTGAGATGACCCCGCAGATTGCCTGGTGGAGCCTGCCGGTTGCCTTTGGCTTTTCTGTTCTGACCGGCCTGTTTTTCGGTGTTTACCCGGCCCGCGCGGCGGCAAAGCTGGACCCGATCGAAGCCTTGCGCCACGAATAGCGGATATTCGCTACGATCGGAGCTTTTCACCGATACAACCATCACCGCCTGCGCAATGTCATCGCCTTAAAGATGTCCCGCTTGCGCCCCTTTCCCGGCGATGGCGGGAACATTCCGGCTTTTGAGCGAAAGAATGGAAGGATTTTGACGAGGAACAGTCAGCATCGGCACAATTTCTTCTCTCACGGCAGATTCCGCGTACTAGGGTTTGGAAACTCCTAGACACCATGATTTGAACTGCACGACCATGAGAGAAACATCTTCACGAATGCTGTTCGTAGCCGTCATCGGTTGGGTCAGTGTTTGCCTCCTGCTGGCAAGTTGGTTTCCTGATCTGTCGGATGAGCTGCGAATCCTGTGGATGATCAGTGGCGTAACTGGACTGGTTTCAGCCATTGGCCTCAGTGAGGTCATCAAGGCCGACGTGCGCGTACAGGAAAAGCTGCTGCACGAATATATGCAGGCCGCGTCGATGGACGGATTGACCGGGCTGGCCAACCGGCAGGCCCTCGACCGGGCTCTGGCTTCGGCACTTTCCGGGTTCGACGACCGACGAAATCCGTTGACCGTCATCATGTTCGACATCGATCACTTTAAGTCCGTGAACGACCGATTTGGACATCAGGCCGGAGATGAAGTGCTCCGGTCCATTTCCCAGCTGGCAATTCGACACTTCAGCGGGCATGGCTGCGTGGCCCGGTATGGCGGAGAAGAGTTTGCAATCGTTCTCCCCGGAGTCAAACTCAAAGAAGCCTTTCACCTTGCGGAGAAGTTCCGTAAAGCCGCCGAAAAGCTGGTTTGTCATTTCCGCGCCCAGGCCCTGCATGTCACCATCAGTGCTGGTGTGACTGAAGCCAAGAATGGCGAGAACAGCGACCAGGTTCTCCATCGCAGCGACCTCGGCCTGTACACGGCCAAGAACATGGGCCGCAACTGTGTGTGGTTTGGCGAATGCTCGACGGACACCATGGGAACAGCCAGCGAGGTAAAACAGCATCTCGAACCGGTGACCGCATAGTCTTCCTGATTCTGCTGCAGTCCGTTCGTTTCGCGGTTTGAAAACTCATTCGAAAGTCGCGAGACTCTGGCGAAACGATCGCGGGCTGGACTTCTTTCACGAGGCGGCCCGCGCGAACGTGACCTATTCTCACGAGCCAGGATGCCGCCGGTGTCACCGGATTCTTCCAACACGACCGCTGCGCCGAAACGAGACCCCTGGCTGATCATCTGGCTCCTCGTGTGCGTGGTCACCCTGCTGGCGGAGGTTCCGCGCTGGCTGAACCCCGCCTTGCGCCAGGAAATCCTTGCCGGCTGGCTGAGCGGCCGCAGTCCGGACTGGCTCCCGTTTCTGCCCTGGCTGCTGTTGGCGCCCGTGATCAGCATGCTGCCGCAACTGATCCGGCAGCGACGACGCTGGTCAGCTGCACATGAGTGGCTGAGCCGTTCAGCGAGTAACCGCGAAGTCGATGGACCAACACTCGTCCTGTCACTCCTGCTCGCAGCCCTGGCCTGGTGGGGAACCGTACGTGTGGGTGATGAGTTCTCCGGCCTGCCTCCGGCTTATCACGATGAGTACAGCTACGTCATTCAGGCACAGACTCTAAGGGCAGGGCGCACGAGCTATCCCGTCTCCCCAAGGCAGCCTCAGCTGTTTGACCAGATTCATGTCCTGAACGAGCCCGACATCGCGCCTCCAACCGGAGTCTTTGCAAGCCGCTATTTCCCGGGAACCGGTCTCTGGATGTTGCCGTTTATTCGCAGTGCCACTCCTGCTGCGGGGCATCAGCTGGCGCAGGTGCTGCTCGTCGTGGGCGTATTCTGGATAGGCCGGGAATTGACATCAAATGCTGTGGGACTCCTGGCGGCTGTGCTGACGGCTGTCTCTCCGGGCCTGCTGTTGTTCAGTAATCTGCTGCTGGCACATCACCCCACGCTGGTCGGTCTGACATTGTTCATATGGATGCTGCTGCGCGCCCGACGCACCGGCAATCTGTGGTCCTACGGGATGGCGGGAGCGAGTCTCGGTTTTGCAACGCTGTGCCGTCCCATGACCGCCGCGGGATGCAGTCTGCCAGTTGGCCTGGTCTTTGCCTGCTGGTGGCTGACCGGTCACCAGCGATTTGGAATCTGGACGGGTTGGCAACACCAGAGCAGTGCTGCAACCGCAGCACCAAACTTCGTCAGTCGGTCGACTTATGCCCTCGCCCTGGGTGCACCACTGGTGATCGCCTTTCTGGGAATGCTGTGGTATCAGCACTCCATCACCGGATCGCCCTTCGTATCGCCGTACCAGCTCTACACGGATCGCTATACACCCCGGCATGTCTATGGTTTCAACAATGTCACACGAGGCGAACAGCATCTCGGCCCCAAAGTGCTCGACAACTACGATCGCTGGGCGGAAAACCTTACTCCGACGCTCGCAATCAAGAACGTCTGGGCACGGCTGCTGAACAGCTGGCGGTGGACGCTGGGTATTGTGCCTTGTCTGGCAACCGCGCTGACCTGGCTGCTGATCCGGCGATCTCCAGCCGAACAGGGTCACGGATGGTGGATTGTGGTCAGCGCAATCGTCTCGCTTCATCTGGTGCATGTGCCGTACTGGTTCAGCGGAATCATGGGTTGGCACTATGTGTTCGAGTCGGCCCCGCTGTGGCTGCTGCTGGTCGCGCAGGCCAGCGTGCTGGCCATCGGAAAATCGGGCCAGCGTCTCTGGATTGGTGGCCTGTTGTGCCTGTCGGTCGCGGTGAACTTGTGGACGTTCGCCCCCGTGTGGCCCGCGCGCCTTGATGTCGGGATCGCCGAGTTGCAGTACCCACGCGAGCGCTATGCGAGGTTTCGTGAAACTGTTGAGCAGGCCCGGCGGGGACAGTCCGTGCTGGTGCTCGTCAAAGCCGATCCGGCGGACCGCAGTATGGATTACGTCACCAACTCCGCCGAACGGCAGGGGCCCGTGCTCGTGGGACGCTGGAGGGATGAAAACCTGGACCGGATTCGGCAGGACTTCCCGGACCGACAACTCCTGATCTTTGACGCAGCCTCGAATGAATGGTCTCAGGCAGAGCCTCGCACTGGACGTCCTTCGTCGAGCAAGTTACCGTCGAACTGACCATTCGACTCAAAGGAGAGGCTTGTGAAGTATTCCCTGCTGATGCCACACGAAGTTCGCTTCGGATGGGGCGTGCGCAGTGAACTCCCCGATCTGGTCGCCCAATTCGGACAACGGGCTTTTCTGGTCACAGGAGGTTCCAGTCTTGAAGCGTCGGGTCATTTGGCTGCGATCACTGCTGCATTTGTCGAAGCTGACATGCAGGTTGAAATGATTCGCAGTTCCGGCAGTGAACCGACCATTGCGATGGTTGACGAAGCCACAGCCCACATTGTTGGATGCGAGCCTCGCGAGGGGGATGTGGTCGTTGGTCTTGGTGGCGGAGCGGTGATGGATCTTGCCAAGGCCCTCGCAGCAATGGCCACCAACGCCGGAGGGCGTAGCATTCGCGAGTTCCTGGAGGGCGTCGGCAGTGGGCTCGAACTGCTGCGCACACCTCTGCCTGTCATCGCCGTTCCCACGACAGCCGGAACCGGTTCCGAAGCGACAAAGAATGCCGTCATTTCGGTGAATGAACCTCCCTGCAAGAAGAGCCTGCGGTCTACGCACATGATGCCGCGTGTCGCACTGATTGATCCCGAGTTCACCGTCAGTTGTCCGCCGCACATCACAGCATGGTCGGGCATGGATGCCATCACCCAGCTCATCGAGAGCTTCCTTTCGCAGCGGGCAAACTCCTTCTCCCAGATGCTCTGCCTGGAAGGCCTGCCCGGTTCGATCCGTGCGTTACGAACTGCATTTGTCGATGGCGAAAACCGCATGGCCCGTGAATTCCTGTCGCATGCCGCGTTCCTGTCGGGACTGGCACTGGCTAATTCAGGACTGGGATTCGCACATGGTGTGGCTGCGGCACTGGGATCGATCAGCCATGTGCCGCATGGACTGGCCTGTGCTGTGTTGCTGCCGGTCGCCTTGCGGGTCAATCGTGATGCGTGCCGTGACCAGTTTCCACTGCTGGCCTCGGCCCTCATTCCCGGGAACAGTTCACAAGATCCCTACGGAGCCGTGGAGCAGGCCATCGTCTCGCTGCTGGAAGACCTGCGTATTCCACTTCAACTGCGGGAACTGGGAGTGGCCGAAGCCGACCTCCCAGCCATTGCCGAAGGGTCCATGGGAAACAGCATGAGCGGAAACCCTGTCCCAATGACTCCTTCCGATGTCCTCAACGTACTGGAGAACTGCTGGTGATTCTTGTAGCCGGGCTCTCTCCCGCATGGCAGCAGATCATGGAGTTTGACCACCTTAGCGTCGGGGAAGTGAATCGCGCCCGGCACGTGACGTGGTGCGCTTCGGGGAAGGTGCTGAACGTCGGCATCGCGCTGCAGAACCTGACCAGTAGCGAGCCGCCCGAATCAAAACACCGCCCCTATGTGCTCTCCGCTGTGGGAGGCTGGTCCGGATCAGCCATTCGCGACGACATGATTCAGCAGGGCGTGACGTCCGAGTGGCTTGCTTTAGACACCCCCACGCGAGTCTGCACAACGGTGTTGAACCGCTCGTCTTCGCAGACAACGGAACTCGTCGAAAACGCCGGAGAAATCCCCACGGAGATTTCTGTGAGTTTTCAACAGCGTGTGCGTGAACTGGCACCGGAATCCCGTGTCGCGGTGCTGACCGGCTCGCTCCCCGCGCAGGTTCCCTCCAGTTTTTATGCAGAGATGCTTCAGGGCCTCTCCGTCCCTACGGTTCTGGATTTCCGAGGACCAGAGCTCTTGGCCTGCCTTCCCCATCGCCCCACGGTCATCAAACCGAATCGTGAGGAACTGGCGAAGACCGTGGGGCGGGAACTCTCCTCGGAAAGCGATGTCTTGTCCGCCATGCGTGAGCTGAACGAGCAGGGGGCCGAGTGGGTCGTGGTCACTGCCGGGCCGGGAGCGATTCTGGTCAGCTCGATTGACCGAAACTGGCGGGTCGAACCTCCGCGCGTTCCCGACGTGGTAAACCCGATTGGCTGCGGAGATTGCCTGGCAGCCGGTCTGGCACTGGGACTGTCGCGTGAGATCAACATTCTGGATGCGCTGCAGATTGGAATCCAGGCAGCGGCCGACAATGTCCGTCAGATATTGCCCGCCCGCTGCAGTCCGGCCTGAGTTGGGCTAAACTGAACCGCAACCATCACTCGTCCTCAAAGAGGTTTGGCGCGATGAATGCTCGACTGACCATGCTATTCAGCAGCCTGCTGCTCACGGGATCAATTGCAACTGGCCAGGATGCCCCTGTCGTCGACAGTCCGCTGCGCTACGAATTTCGCGACGACCACGACCCGAATGGCATCGGGAAATTCTACATGGGACGAGAGATTGCCCGCGTAATGGGCCATCAGGGAATTGCATGGCTGGAACGCCCGGAACGTGAGGAAGAAGAAGGGCTGACCCTGCTGATGAAGCTGCTGGATCTGAAGCCCGGGATGGTCGTGGCCGACATTGGAGCCGGGTCCGGGGTCATTTCCGCCATGATCGCCCGTCGCATCGCACCGAACGGAACCGTGCTGGCCGTCGACATCCAGCCCGAGATGCTCGATGCCCTGCGTCACAAGAGCAAGCTGGCTGGCATTGACAACATTGAGCCTGTCCTGGGAACCACCAAGTCTCCGCGTCTCGAACAAGGAGCCGTCGATCTGGTGGTGATGGTCGACGTATACCACGAATTCGACTTCCCCTTCGAAATGCTGTCCGCCATCAGTGACAGTTTGAAAGTGGGGGGACGAGTGGCGTTTGTGGAATACCGCAAAGAAGACCCGCGCGTCCCCATCAAGGAAGTCCACAAGATGTCGGAAGCTCAAGTGAAGCGTGAGGCCACCATTCCCGAACTGAACCTGCGGTGGAAGGAAACGCTTAAGGAGCTGCCTCGTCAGCACGTCGTTGTGTTCGAAAAGCTGCCTGCCCCCGCTGGACCAACTTCGCCAGCTGCGGACGAATAGTCAGCGGCGAGTCCCCAAAATGCGACAAGAGGCAGTGACACGGGAGTCACTGCCTCTTGTTCTTCTTTTATCCCTCAAACCGGTCTGTTCACTCCTGCGGAACCACATTCAACAGGTCGGTCCGCTTGCTCTGCTTGAGCTTCGTCGGGGCGAGCGGAAGGAAGGGCCGACTCAGAGAGACACCAGTCGCAGGGGCCGAAGCCTCTGCCTGTGGCTCGCCAATTTCGGCCGGCATTTCCGATGCTGGCGATTGAGGGGCTGCAGCTGCCGAGGGGCGTTCTACGGCGGGCATTGGCGTCGTCGGAGCTTCCGCTTCAGTCGCGGGTTTCAGTGGAGCCACGGTGGCTTCATTAGTCTCCGGAAGCGAGGCCACGCGTGTTGGCTCCTGAGTCGTGAGCGGCGGTGCCGATGTTCCAGGAGAAATCTGAATTGGACGGGCGGGCTGTGCCAAAGCGGCGACTGGCGATTTCGTTGCTTCTGGCGGAGCATCGATTGCAGGTTTGGCACTCGCCACCGAAGGAACAGGTGTAACCGGCACGAGCGAGACGGGCTCCGGAACTGGGCGGACAATCGCGTCTTCACCTTTCTCAGTCGTGGCCTCGGGCGTCATCGGACGCATCGCGACAGGCTGAGCTTCGATGGCGGGCAATGTTCGTGGAGCTGCATCGGTCTGTTCCGTTGTCGTCTCCGGCTTCTGGGCCAACTGCTCGGGAGCCGTTTCGGTTTGAGCAGGCGCAACCCGTGCACGATACATCTTCAGAGCATTGAGTGAGTGATACAGCGGACCGCACTCGGCAGCCTGAGTGGCGTTATCGATGAGATCGGTCGCCAGGGTTCGCAGGCCTCGCTGAACCCATTCTTCTTCCAGACGCTGCTGAGGCAGGGCCATCATCAGCCATTCGAGCTGGTGACCGGAGTAGTTGATGCGCTGGCCGAACTCATCACTTTGACCACGGCCCTTGAAGTGCATCGTTGAGAAGGAGCCGTCATCGTTTTGCAGCGCCTTGGACATGGCAATGTGCTGCTGAATTTTCATATCTGCCGACAGCCAGATTCCTCGCAGATTGCCGTGTTTCTGCAGGTAGGAATTGCGGATGTAAGCGAGGGCAAACAGACCGTGAGTCCCTCCACACGGAGCCTTGGTCACTTCGGACTGAATCTGAAGCTGGACCAGATACTCCATGCTCCAGCGTTCGCCTTTGGCATTGGTCCACTGTGAATCTGGATCGAGGTACTGCGTCAGGAACCACAGCGTCCAGGTGATTTCTTCGTCTTTGCTGACGGACATCTGAGCGTGGCGAACCATATCCGCCATGGTCAGTGTGCGGTTATCAGCCACCTTGAACTTGTGATCAAGCGGCAGATTCGACATCGCCATAATCGCCAGCGACTGATTGGAGTGGCCTTCAAACTCGTAAGGCGTTCCGTTGAATTTCTGGGCGCGACCACCATAGGGAGTGGCCTCGAACCAGTATGTCCCTCGCAGTGCCGGGTCGGATGTGTTCCAGAACCGGGCCCCATCAGAGATCCAATCGATGGCGTTGACTGACTGCCCATCTTTGACGAGCGTCAAATCACCCCGCAAGGCGAGCAGGGCGTGCATGATCTGCCAAGGTGTGAACTTATCTGCATCCAGCTGGCGTCGGCTGGTCAGATCGATCGCCCGTTCCACCAGTTGAAAGGTGTCGTCCACCTCACCGGAAGATGGTGTCGTCACAAGCCCCGCAACTGCCGGAGGTGGGTCAGTGGGAGGCTTGAAGGCCGGAGCAGGTGCCTCCTGCTCCCTCCTCTCCTGACGTTGTTCCGCGCGCTGACTACGCAATGGTGCCTGATACGCGCCCCCTGGACGCGCTTGAAAAATGCGGAACTGTGCATTGGCATCCGTGCCGAACAATGCGCAGCACACCATTGCTGCGAGTGGCCAAGTACAGTCGTAACGCATGAACAGATACTTTCCCGTTGTTCCCGGCGGCAATCCCCCTGAACGCTCTTAGGTTGTCGTCATCCACACCGGGGCAGATTTAGCCGGAACCTGCGTGTTGAACCATTCGTAACAGAGTGTTACGGGAATTCGTGGCTGGCCGTCAGTAGATTGTCCATTTTGACATCAGGTGCAATCCGGTCGCTGCCACCACAAATTGCCGTAACCAGCGGACATCACAATCAATACGACAAACCAGCAACATTCGTGTCGGTTCGGATCGCCGGAATTTCATCGATTCCGCGCATGATGTCGGTCGTATGAGCCCGCTTTTTGCCGAACAACTCTTACGGTGCCTGGGCTGAGCCACGGTCCCGGCAGCAACAATCGCAATTGACCCATTTGCCCAACTGGCATAGCGTTCGGCGGCGTTCGAGGTCATCGGAAGTCGGCTGTACTTGAAGAGGAAATTCCCCATGTGCGGAATCGTGGGTTACATCGGGCCCAGGGAAGCAACCCAGTTCTTGCTGGAAGGGCTCCACCGGCTGGAATATCGCGGGTACGACAGCGCCGGCATTGCCGTGACCAGTACCGACAACATCAAGGTCCGCAAGAAGGTCGGTCGGGTCAGTGAACTGGCTGGCCTGCTGGATGAACAGCCGGTTGCTGGACATACAGGAATTGGCCATACCCGCTGGGCCACGCACGGCGCCCCATCGGACACAAACAGCCACCCACACACCGGGGGCAATGGCGAAATCGTCCTGGTCCACAACGGTGTGATCGAGAATTACTCGTCGCTGCGAAAGCAGCTGCAAGGACTGGGTTACGTGTTCACCACGGACACAGATACAGAAGCTGTGGCCCACCTGGTGGCGCATCACCTGGAAGAACAGCTGAAGCTGGAAGACGAACTCACCGAGGAGCTGTGCCTGCGAGCCGTGAAGCTGACGCTGCTGAAGCTCAAAGGGACTTACGGTCTGGCGGTCCTGTTTCGGGATATTCCCGACCTGATTATTGCCGCCCGAAATGGCAGTCCTCTGGTTCTGGGCGTTGGCAAAGGGGAATATTTCATTGCCAGCGATGCCAGCCCCCTGATCGGTTATACGGATCAGGTCGTGTACCTGTCCGATCATGAAATTGCCGTGTTGACCCCCGGCAAGCTGGATCTCATGCATCGCGACACCGGCTCCATGGCACCCAGCATTCACACGCTGGCCCAGGTCTCCGCAGACATCGATCTCGGAGATTATGAGCACTACATGCTCAAGGAAATCTACGAACAACCGCAGACCATGGAAAATGCTCTCCGTGGCCGCCTGGATGATGATGAGGCGACGGCGAAACTCGGGGGGTTGAACCTCAGCCCTCAGGAACTGCGGCGAGTCGATCGCATTGTGCTGACTGCCTGCGGCACAAGTTGGCATGCCGGACTGGTCGGAGAGTATCTGATCGAAGAGTTCGCTCGCATTCCCGTGGAAGTGGAGTACGCCAGCGAATTGCGTTACCGCAATCCTCCGATGTCCGATCGGACGATGATTTTTGCGATCACGCAGAGTGGTGAAACCGCCGATACGCTGGCCGCGATGCGGGAGTGCAAGCGAAAAGGGTTGCCAACGCTGGCCATCTGCAATGTTGTCGGCTCGTCCATCGCCCGCGAAGCGCATGGAGGTGTTTACCTGCATGCGGGACCGGAGATTGGCGTCGCCTCGACCAAAGCATTCACGTCTCAGGTGACCGTCCTGTCACTGCTGGCTCTGTTCTTTGGACGGATGCGGCACCTCTCGTACGGAGCTGGACAGCGATTCATCCGCAATCTGCAGGAGATGCCGGAAAAGATTCACCGCGCACTCGAGTGCCACGAGGCCGTCAAAGCGGTTGCCGAACGCTACGCCTCAATGAACAACTTCCTGTACCTGGGGCGGCACTACAACTTCCCGGTAGCTCTGGAAGGTGCCCTCAAGCTCAAGGAAATCAGCTACATTCACGCCGAAGGTTATCCCGCTGCAGAAATGAAGCACGGCCCCATCGCACTCGTCGATCAGCAGACGCCCAGCGTCTTTATCGTCCCCCGTTCGGGAATTTACTCGAAGGTGCTCAGCAACCTGGAGGAAGTCAAAGCCCGCGGCGGCCCGGTGATTGCCATTGCCTGCGAGGGAGACGAAAAGGTGGCTCAACTTGCCGACGATGTGATTTACATCCCGGAGGTCGAGGAATACCTGCAGCCACTGGTGTGCGCGATTCCCTTGCAGTTGCTCTCGTACCACATCGCCCTACTGCGAGGCTGCAACGTCGACCGTCCACGCAATCTCGCCAAGAGCGTCACAGTGGAGTAGGGGACCACCCACTCGCTGCCGTCCGGGCACCGCTGCCTCAGTCTTCCGATGTCGACTCGGTCGCATCGCCAATTTGGTTCTGCTTCATGATCTCACGCAGCAGAACCGTGGCGTAGGCCCCGGCGGGGAGCGTAAATTGTAATGTGGCGCTGCGTTCCGCCGGGTCAACCTCTCCCTGAAGATCGACGGACCTCAATAATAGCGACCGCCGGGTTCCGCTGGTGAGTTTGGCGAACTTTCGAAAGTGCTCCATCGTCAGGTCATGACTTGCCAGCACGTGTTGCTCCAGTTCCGACGTGCGCCCGGTCGGGGCTTTCATCTTTGGCCCAAAGAGCGGCCCCGTGGGCAGAATTTCTCCAGTCTCCAGACGAGCCTGATCCGCGAGGGGATCATCAACCAGGAACACACCTCCAGAGGCCGACACCTCCATCACGTCACCCAGACGCACGGTATTCAGACTTCCGTCCCGCAAACGCTCGGCCAGCACTTCGTTGAACAGCATCGATTGAACGGCCGAGAGAGCCAGTCGCAGGAGAAACTTGCGGCGAGCAAACGGGATCTCCTGCGGCGTGGCGGCTCCGCGCAACAGCCGCATTCCAAGGTCCAGTGTTTCTCCTTCCTTGCCAAATCGTTGATCCCCGAAGTAATTGGGAACACCACTCCGATCGATTTCCCGCAGCAACTGAGGGAGCACGTCCGCTGCTTCCGGGTGAACATTACGAAGCACGATGGTAAAGCGATTTCCCTTGAGATGACCGGTCTTCAGCTTGTTGCGGTGCCACTGCTGCTTCAGGATGCGAACAGATGCCGTCGACGCTTCTTCCACACGGTCCTTCGCACTCCCAGGCACGGAAACCCATTGCCGTGTGACGGCGACCCGGTCCTTTAATCCGGCAACACCGATGTCCTGTCGCGAAACCCTCAGTGACCGGGCCAGATGTTGCGTCAGCTGTTCGGCCGAGACATTCTCCTTCTCGATCCACAGGAACAGATGCTCCCCCTCACCACACGGAAGATAGGCGGGAACCTCTTCAACCTGGAAATCCGCAGTCCGCAACTTCAATTCACCGCCGCAATGCAGGTGGCTGGAAGTCAGGAACGGGAGTGCAGCAGTCGCGGTCATTTCACAAGGTCCGATCTGGTCAGGCCGCAGGTTTTCGAATCCAGTTTCTGGTGAACCTCCTCGTCGGTGTCAAGTTGCGGCCTCGGCAGAATCCGCCGTACGCCGCCAGGTGCCCGCTTGACGCGATGCAGAATCTGCAGAGATCGCATGAAATTTCTCCAATCTCAGCGCTTCAACGCAGCGACGCTCCGGAGTCCACGAATGGTAGTCTGGGAAACCTAAGCGGAATCAATCGACCTGAGCACCTGCAAAGACAGAGCAGACTGGCAGATTCTGCCGACTCGTGCCGCTCCTGAGGGGCCTGTGAACTCACCGTAACCCTCACCGTGTCCGAAACTCGTTCGTTAGGCATAGTAGATGCGAAGAACTCTCAACATTCACTCTCGCACGGCGGTAGAGTGAATTGGACCTAGAGTTCGCCCTCCAGTGGAATTCACCCGGAAACCACTCCTCAGTTGCAGCGAGTCCGCGACGGGCTTTGCCCAGGAATAGCGTCAACACCATGCTTTACTTTACTCCCTCCTCACGAATCCCCCACCTTGAATTCTCTCCTGCAGTACGCATCCTCCTGCTGGCAGTGCTGTTGCTGGCGATTCCGATGCCACTCTTCAGCCACGCAGATGATGTGACCAGTACCGATGCCATCGCCGAGGTGCAACCGGGCGATACGGTCGGTCCTCCCACGAACGAATCTCTGTCGACCGCCATCACGCTCAACTACTGCCGAGCATCGTTCCATCGCATTCGCTCGACTCCGACCGACAAAGTGCTGCAAGAAGAACAGGAAAAGATCCTCAACAATCTCAGTCTGGCCCAGCTGAACGACCCGGACATCGTCAAGCTCTACACCGCAGTCCTGGACGAAATCGGAAATGCCGGGCTGGCCGATCGGGAAAAGGAACTCTACCAGACACATCATCGCAGTTCGCTGGCCCGCAAGGTGACGTGGGATGCGGTCGCGTTCTCCACCGATCTGGCGACAGCTCAATTCGGGAGTGCGATTCGCACGGGAGCGAACAGCTGGTGGGACTACCGCAACATGTCGTATCAGCATGAAGTGGACCTGCTCAAGGTGGACCGCAATCGCGTGAATGCCGTTGTGCAGAAGTCGTCGCAGTTTCTCGACACAGCCTGGCGACTCGCCCAAAAGAGGCAAATTCCTGACCGCTGGCTCGTCCGCGGGAACGACCTCGATGCGCTCGAAGCAGCGTGCCGCGAACGGGACCCGGAAGTGAGGTTGCGTGTGATGCGGCGGATGGAACCGTTTATGGAAGCGTACCCGCCGTACTGGTATTACCTCGGTCGAACCCAGCAACAACTCGGTCGACTCCCCGAAGCCATCTCCACCTACGAACGGCTGGAGTTGATTGGCAAGGGACACTTCCGCAAAGACGACATGCTCGCCACAGCCATGGCCAATGGAGCGGGAATCGAAGACTCGCTCGGTTCAGGCCGTGCCGTCGAGTTTGCTCAACGGGCTCTCGAATACTCGACCGATGCATGGGAAGCCAACCTGATCTGCGCCCGTATCCTGGAACGCAATGGACGCATTGCCGCTGCTGAAGATGCCATTCTGCGGAACATCGATGTCAACATCGAGACCGCGGAGAGCCGCGTCTTTCTGGCATCACTCTTCTATCACGCCAACGAAGACGAAAAGCTCGCCAAGATGCTGCAGAACCCGGCTGCCGTCGCCGAACTGCCCGCGCCAGTGCTGCTGCGATGTGCGGCCCGCCTGGGTGTAAAACGCACTCCCAAGACGGTCCTCTCTGCAATCATGAGTTCTCTGGAAGCACAGCCTCGCCTGGTCTTCGGTCCAGATGAGCTGTATGTTCGCGCCGCCGCTTCGTGGCAGTTGCACCTGGCTCAACTGCGAGCCTATCGTGGCAACGAGCCGTTCGAGCGACCACTGGTCGTGCAACGGGGGCAGTGGATCGACATGCGATTTGCGAGCACGCAGGACTGGGGAAATCCTCTCAGTTCACAGCCTCAGAACATGAGTGTGCGTCTCGAATTTCAGTATCCCGACAATACTGTGATCCAGGTGGTTCTGGACGACTCCCGCCCTCAGGGAGGCGTTCGCAGTGCGATTTCGATTCCCAGCAACAGTTCCAACATGTTGCGGATCACCGACATTCGTGTGGGCGATGAGCGCATTGCCCTGTCCCCACAATCATGGGATAATGAAGTCATCAGCATCGAAGTTGCCCGCCCAGTCAGCATGATCCCGCCACCGGCTTTGCCATCGCGAATCACCGACGAGAAGACGCCGAAGGAAATCGTCGCTGAGGCCGAAGCCACGGAAACGATCATCCAGTAGTTGGCTGAAAGACGCATCGAGACAATCACCAGGTCCGGGGCCATCAACTCGGAGTCCTCGGAAACTCGACCTGGAAGGTCAACCTCCACGGCCTGTCGGCCCACAACGGTTGCGGAGCTAGCCGGGGCCACCTTTGCAGACTGGCATCTTTCAGTTGTCGATGACGACTTTTCCCATCGCTTGCCTGCTCTCCAGGCGGGCATATGCTTGCCCAGCCTCTTCGAGAGTAAAGTGCGTCTCATCAAGGACCGGAGTGAGGCCACCGGCCTCAATGATCTGGGCGAGGATTCGCAGAATCTCGCCATGGTCTGCACGCCTGAAATTGTGCAGCATTGGAATGAGCATGAAGACCACATGCAGTGATAGCCCCTTGAAGTGGGCTGGCGTGAGATCCACCTCGCACATCGAAACGGTCGTGGCGATCTGACCGTTCAGTGCCGCCGCTTCAAAGGATTTTGAGAGATTCGCACCGCCCACAGAATCGAACACGAGATCAAACCCGGAACCTTTCGTGTGCTCAGCGACGTACTGTTCGACTGATTCCGTTTTA
>JAGQPW010000118.1 GCA_020426515.1 Planctomycetaceae bacterium
AGCCACGGCCCGGAATCGTCTTCCCGTCAATAATTCCGGCGGTGTGCCAGAGCGCGGAATCCTTACTGTTGTTGGCAATCTCATTTTGGAATCCGCGCAGAACCCACGGAGCTTTCGTCTCTTCGGCACGGAAATACAACGCACTATTGCCGCCATGCATCCGATAGGTAACACGAGCGATGAAGTTGTCGTAATTCCTGTTGGAAATGACCAATCCATCCTTGCCTTCACTCTTGGAGTGGACGCCGTGCAGAACTCCGTCTTTGGTGAAGGACCATTCTTGTGGGAGAACAAACCTGGCATCAACGAGCTGATAGCTGCCGTCGTCGCCTTTAACGAAGAACGGTTCCCACTGACTCTCGCCGAGATCCTTGATGCGAATATTTCGCCAGGCAACGGTGCCGGACTTTCCAGAGTGAACCTGCAATCCGATAAACCCCTTCATCGTGAAGCTGTCGAACATGTCGACGACCAGTTTTCCATTCAGCCAAGTCTTGATCGACGGCCCGACGCACTGAATTTCAATGTCGTTCCACTCACCTTTCTTGCAGCTCTTCTGAGCGGCGTCGAGGCGATCCTGGGGCGTGTATGCGTCTAACCAAATGATTCCAAACTGATGACCGCGACGTCCCTCATCGTAGATGCGACCGGTCATGTCACCACCGGGGCGAATTTCGTACTGATAGCCATAGACCCGCTCACCATCGCCTTCAGGGCGTGCTGCGGAGCGGAACTGGACACCCGAATTCCCGGCCTCAAGGAATTTGTATTGCAGCTTTAGAACGAAGTTTCCAAATTCCTGCTCCGAGCACAGGAATGTGTTGCCCGGTGTATTCGGAGTGCACTTCCCAACGATCGAGCCATTCTCGACTTCATATACCGCTGAGCCACCACGCTTGCTCCAACCGGTCAGGTCATGTCCGTTGAACAGGGGGGTGAAACCCTCGTCGACGTCCGCCGCTGATACGTCGACTCCCGAAATCGCCAAAAGACCGACCACCATAGCTGCTACAAAGAGTTTTCTCATCGCTGTTTCTCTTGGGATTGGTATTCGTCGTTGGGTGTCTACTTCAGCAGCCACTCACTTGCCACCGATTGTTGTTTCTCGTCGTCACCAGTGAAAGTCACCAATCCACTGTCGTTGGAAACGGCGCGATACGCAGCGGTGATGGTCGCAGGTGTTTGATCTTCACCGGCAAGCCACAATGGGCGCGGAGCGTTCAGCGCGATCAGGCCAGGCAGATCGAGATACTTCGCTCCTCCTGGCAGGAACATCGGGTCACGATAGTCGAGCACCTGACCAAATCGAAATCCCCGAGTATCGATGGCCGTGCGGTCGATCGCATTGCCGGTGAGCCCGCCGGCAGCGGCAACGATGGGGCCGGAACCATTCCACCCGGCAATGGCAATTGTTTTCAAAGCTGCACTCGGACAGGGGCCGGAGTTTGCGTGACGCAGGAAACGGACAATGCTTAGCACATCGTGCGCCCGTTTCGCGAACAACGCATGATTGTAGCCAAAGGTGTACCCAGCGAATTCGCGGCGACTGGTCACGACGCGAGCCGGTTTCGAGTCGTCACCATCCTGACGGAACAAATCGGCGCCCAATACGGCGGTGCCCGCCTTAACCAGCTTTTCTACCGGGGAGGGCACCTTGCCATCGTCGCTGCAAGCGGCGGTCCTGCCCGTTCCATCGAGCCAAATCACAACGCGGCCGTTCCATTGCTTTGGACACAAGAAGACGACACTCACCTCTTCACCATACGTCTTGTTGTGTAGCGTCCCGAAATGCCTCAGGTGGTCGCCGCGATCCTCCTCCGCATTGGATGCCCATTGCACGTTGCCGGCATTTGCGTACGTTCGACCAATCAGAATTTCAGCGGCCGGGCGGATGACACTCTGCAGGCCATCAGCAGTCGCAGCAGCAGCCCGGAGCTGCTGCGCGGCGTCTTCGGCAAACCATGCCAGCAGTTCGCGTTCGAATTCTGGATCGGCGGCTCTTGGTGCGGGATGTTCGTCGTTCCAGACTGTGAGCTGCCCGGGCGGCAGAGGATCGAAATCATGCTCGATCACAGGGGCCTGGAAGCCGAGCTCAAAATGCTGGTTGAGAAACGTGTAGAAGGCGGAGCGGGTGACGGCGTTGTAGTTGTGCGGGAAGTGTTCACCACGTTTCAGAAAAACGTTGCCCTGCTTTCCATACGCCGCGTAGAGTTGCTGCAGCTCAGGGAACCCCTTGGTGGCCATCTCTTTGGTCCAGTCGTTCGCGCTGTTCATTCCCTGTGGTTTCGGCGCGAACAATGCGGCGAATTCGACATTGCCGGTATTGACACGCAGCAGGCTCGCATTTTCGCACGGGCAGCCGCCTTGCATCGAGGTGCTGACCATCACAACGGGGAAGGATAGTTTGACCCGGTCGTCGATCGCGGCCAGAACCATGGTCTGAGTGCCACCTCCACTCGCGCCGGTGACGGCGACTCGATGCGGGTCGACCTCGGGCAAGCTGAGCAGGAAATCGAGACCGCGCACGGCATTGAGCGTTTGCAGGTCCATGACGTTCTGACAATGAGCCTCGGCTTGCGTGCTGAACAACCCCCAGTTCTCTGTCGTGTTCATCTCTGGCCGAATCGCTACCGCTCCGTGTCCGTGGACAAGCTCTCGCGAGAACTGAATCGAATCTGAGTCCCCAAGCATATCCCACTGCCACACCACGCAGCCCATCACAGCCAGTTGACGACACAGCGACTGGAACGTACTGCGTGCAGCGTTCTCGAAACGCTCTTCTCCGTCGGCAATCTTTTCACGTATCGTGTTTTCTGGCATCACATGCAGACGAGCATCCTTCCGGTGGCCGTGCGCAAACATGACCCCCGGCACCTTGCCTTGAACATTGGTCGGCCGATACAGATTGCCGGTGACGAAGAAACCGGGGGCGCTCTCGAAATAGACCCTTTCCACCGTGTATCCATCACGTTCGATCTTGCCGTGAATCACCGGATTGAGGGGCGTCTTGGTCGGCATTGGCCAGAGACCGGTCGCCACAAGAATCTGACGCCGTACGTATTCTTTGCGCTGTTCCCATTGTTCGAGCGATGCTGGCGGATGGAATGGAAAATAGCCGTTGAGATCCTTGAGCGGCTGATGCCGGATGTCTTCAGCGCGAGCCGTTACAGTCACGCACAGCAGCACGACGAGCATGAAGAAGTGTTTCATGGTCCGACTTTCAGTTAACTTGCTCTTCCAGGTCACACGGCGAAAGGTGCTACGAACAACCAGTCGCTCAATGCTGGCCAATGTGAATTGATTTCCTCGACCTCTTGTTCCGTCAGAACAAGCCAACGATCCGAGGCAACCATGCTACCCGCAAGGGCACAGCAAACTCCGTGATACTGACTGGCTTTCCGCGAATGTGCAATTCAGCGGCAGCTCCAGTTGGCACCGACAGAATCCGGAACTCCCCCTGAAGTTGCCTCTAAAATGGCGCCCGTGTTTGGCAGGAAATGACGACTGTTTGCCCGAGCGATCGGAATTTCGCGACTGACTCAATCAGTTCGCGACCGTATCAACGAAGCGATTGCCAACGCTCAGCTAATCAGCAACGGAGCGGGAGTTACCGTCTCTGTGGATTCCACCGAGTGATGGTCAGCCTCTGCCAACGAACGGCATGTTGGTTGCCATGACGGTCATCTGCAGGATGTTCGCCTGCAGTGGCAGGCTTGCCATGTGTACGACCGCCTGTGCAACGTGCTCAACGTCCATGGTCGGTTCGACCTTGGTGGAAAGATCGGCCTGCAACACGCCCTGCTTCATTCGGGCAGCCATGTCGGTATCGGCGTTCCCAATGTCGATTTGGCCACACGCAATGTTGTACTTGCGTCCGTCGAGGGCAATGGACTTGGTCAATCCAGTAATGGCATGCTTTGTGGCGGTGTATGGTGCTGAGTTGGGACGCGGTGTCGTTGCAGAGATCGATCCGTTATTGATGATGCGACCTCCCATGGGGCTTTGGCTCTTCATGATGCGGAACGCTTCCTGCGAACAAAGAAATGGCCCCGTCAGATTCACATTCACCACGGTTTGCCACTGCTCGAAGCTCAGTTCCTCAAACCCGATCGAAGGTGCCCCGGTACCAGCGTTGTTGAACAGCACGTCCAACCGACCAAAAGCGGCCTTGGTTTTCTCGAACAGCGCTCGCACCGATGCTGGATCCGTGACATCTGTCGGCACCGCCAAGGCTCGTTCTGCATCTGCTCCGGCGATGCGAATTGTTTCCTCAAGGGCAGCCTCCCGACGTCCGGCCAGTACGACCGAAAAGTCTGTGCGCAATAACGCCAGCGTGACAGCCCGACCAATTCCCGATCCCGCGCCAGTGACCAATGCAATTTTCAACGTGCTGCTCCTCTGAATTCCAAATCATGATTTTTCCGCAGCGTAACGTACCAGCGGCAGCTGGTCTCCGCATGAGGCAGCGTGCCAGGAGAGGTTTCAATGAGCCTGCGTGCTCCAGCTTAACATTGGACTGCCCCCGAAGACGAGGTTGGTGTCTTCGCGGAAAAGATCGAGTGCAGTGAGCGACTCGGTGCAAACGAAGCCGCAACTGCGTTTCATTGACTGGTTGTCCAACTCGGGAGGAAGGCAGGCAGGGTCTGGCTCTTGCCGTTTATGGTCTTTGGATTTTTTTTGCACGGTTCTGCCATCACGTTCTTTCCCCGAAGGGCGGTCACTTAGCGAATTGAGTAGTCGCTAACGATTGAGGCGGAGATGCAGTGTCAGTGCCCCCCCCCCTACGGTGCAGCGTTTTCGAACCGCACGTTGCAGGTGTCCCTCATCGCGAGACTGATGTATCGCTTCGGGGGTGTCCGCAGGAAAGCGTGCTGTCTGGATTCAGCCATTGGCCTGGGTTGACTTCCCCGTCTCACCACGCAGCCAGCGATAGAACGTCTTGCGCGTAACGTTCAACGCGGCAGCGGCCTTGGACTTGTTGCCGTTTGCTTGCCGCAAGGCATGCAATGCGAGCACATGATTGGACGGCGGGGATGGTGCAGCAGAACTTTCAGGCGATGAAAAATCAGTGCACAGTTCGAAAGCCCCGCCTTCAAGTATGGCACCATCCTCAAGGATGGCACAGCGGTGAATCACTTGCCCCAGCTCACGGACATTTCCAGGCCAGTCGTGGTACATCAACTTGTCCAGAAACAACGGTGAAACACCAAGGACATCCCGATTCAGCCGGATCCGAAGATCTGTTAGAAAAGCTTCGATCAAGAGCGGGATATCATCGAGTCGATCGCGGAGCGGAGGAAGCTGAATGGAAATTGTGCTGAGTCGATAGAAGAGATCGGCTCGAAACGCTCCAGCCGCCACCAGTCCCGCCAAGGGACGGTTCGAAGCAGCCAGAATACGAACATCGACCGGAATCGTCTCATCTCCGCCGACCCGTGAAACTTCGCGCTCCTGCAAGACACGCAACAAAGCAACTTGGCCACGAGGGCTGAGATCGGCGATCTCATCAAGAAACAGCGTTCCGCGATTGGCCAGTTCAAACTTGCCGGGCCGCCTCCGCTCGGCACCAGTAAAGGCGCCTCGTTCGTGACCAAACAGCTCGCTCTCCATGAGCGACTCGGGAATCGCTCCACAATTGAGAGTGATGAACGGGTGGTTCGCCCGGGGGCTCAGGCGATGCAACTGGGCCGCGACCAGTTCCTTGCCGGTACCGGACTCACCCTCAATGCAGACGGTGATGTCTTGGGGGGCAACACGGCGAATGAGTTCAAAGATTCGCTGCATGACCGGGGTGCGGCCAATAACGCCCTGCAGTGCGCTGGTTGAGTTCCCCCGTTCACTGACGGCAACGCTTTTGAATCGGCGTAGCGTCGCCCCCACAATTTCGCTCACCGGAAGCCTTTCAAAGACTGAACCTCCGGCGAAACCGTGAATTGAACTGTGGCGAAACACTTCAGCCAGATCTTCCGAAGTCGTAATTGGGCCACCGAACGCGATTTTCACACATTCAGGCCGGCGTTCAACTGCCTTTGAGAGTTGATTGAGTCCTGAAATTGCCTGCTGCAGATCGTCGCGTTTCGTGCGGATGTCGCCGCTGACATGCGTCAATCCAACGTCCAGGATGATGCCCTCGACACCGACATCCAGGAATCGCTCAACATCCCGAACGTTGAGCGCAAATCCGAATGTGACAAATCCCAGTTCGCGAGCACGGGCGAGCATCTCCGCTTCCAGAGTTGACCCGAGTCCATCGGCCTCCAGCTGAGCGCCAGTGGCGCCATCGAGAAAGCCCATTGCGGGCCAGTTGGTGATGCCTTCGACTCCAAGATCCTTCAGACGGCTCAATCGGTCGTCCAGTGGCAGTGTCGGATCGGCCGCAAAGACTCCAGCGACGATGGGGAGTCCGGCCGATCGAGGAAGGACGTGCTCCCGAAGTAAGGCTTCCGTCTGGTCATTGGCGTTTCCATAGGGAAGAAACGCCGCGAGAGAGCCAGTTCCCAGCGAACGGTAGACTCCAGCGTTGAGGACGATCAACGCGTCCGCACCGGCATCAACAGCAGCGCGCACAATCAGTCCCGACCCCGGAACCACCATCAGTAGCGGGGGACCTGACCGAGCATTGTCCAGTCGAGCTTGAAGTTTCACCGGGTGTGGACATGTTTCCAGAATGGATACTCAGCGCATCCCACGGAGGATACACTCCGAAATCCTGAGTTGTACACCCGTGGACATGATGATGTTCTCGGAATTCTTAACATGTTGCTGATCAATCTGTTGTGTTCCAGTATCGGGAAACATCCTGCATTTGGCTCGAAACGTGCGGAGCCCCTTCAGGCGATCCTTGATTCATTTCACAACGCTCTTTCTTCCCTGACTCCCAATGGGGCTCCCAGATGACTCAACTTCGTGAACACATTCTGCGTCGACTGCGAGACAAGGTGGCACGAGGTGAACCAATCATTGGCGCAGGTGCTGGCACTGGGATTTCCGCAAAGTGCGAAGAGGCCGGCGGTGTGGATCTCATCGTAATCTACAACTCCGGCCGATTTCGCATGGCGGGACGAGGATCGCTGGCCGGGCTGCTCGCGTTCGGAAACGCGAATCAGATCGTGCAGGAGATGGCCCCGGAAGTTTTGACGGCCGTTCAGCACACGCCAGTGCTGGCGGGAGTATGTGGCACCGATCCCTTCCTGCTGCGAGACAAGTTTCTCCGTGAACTGAAGGAACTGGGGTTCTGCGGGATTCAGAACTTTCCCACCGTCGGTCTGATCGATGGGGTGTTTCGCGAAAACCTGGAGGAAACCGGCATGAGTTTTGATCTGGAGATCGAACTCATCGCTGCCGCGCACGAGATGGACCTGCTGACGACTCCCTATGCGTTCGATCCCGATCAAGCTCGTCGGCTGACAATGGCCGGCGCGGACATCGTCGTGGCCCACATGGGGCTGACTACCAACGGGTCGATCGGCGCGCAGACTGCGAAGACCCTTGAGAAGTGCGTACGGGAGGTCAGGGACATCGCCGCCGCTTGCAAGACAGTCCGAGGCAACACGCTGGTGCTGTGTCATGGTGGTCCGATCGCCACTCCAGAGGACGCCCAGTTCATGCTCGATCGGGTACCGGAAATCGAGGGCTTCTATGGGGCCAGTTCAATGGAACGGCTGCCGACGGAGTTGGCCATTACAGGGCAGGTGGAGCAGTTTACTCGGTTGAAGCTTACAAGCGATTTACGTCGTCAACACGAGTCATCATCGCGGATCAACGGTGACAAGGATGTGACAATCGGAACTGTGCATAGGGAGGAATTCAACTAATCCGGTGTATTGATTGACGCTTCGGCGTCGGTGTTCGGAAATTTGCATTGCTGATCTCATCTGTCGCGTTTTTCTTCATCGCGTTCGCTGATGGAGAATTCTCATTCACTTCCTTTCTGGAGGACGGCCATGTGTCGCACATCGTTGCATTCACGTGGATTCACGCTCATTGAGCTATTGGTTGTGATCGCCATTATCGCCATTCTGATCGCACTGTTGCTGCCAGCCGTGCAGCAGGCCCGTGAAGCGGCTCGCCGCTCACAATGCAAGAACAATCTGAAGCAGATTGGCCTTGCCTTGCACAACTACCACGATACGCATCGTGTCTTCCCGCCAGGCTGGATTACCCCTGGCGGTGCAAATCCATTTGGTACGACCTTTGGAAGTGCCTGCCCCGGAACAACAAACTCCGCTGCCGTTGGTAGTGGACCTTGGACTGTGCTGGTGCTCCCATTTCTTGATCAAGTGAATCTCTATAGCCAGTTTGACTCGAACCGCACGATCGCCTGGGCGAACCAGACTGGATACACGGGCGATCCGCTCAACTGGACAGTCTGGCAGACGCGAGTCGGCGTCTATACATGCCCCAGTGATCCGCGGTCTACCGATCAGGAAAACCTCGGTTGTTACTACGGCGTCATGGGAGGCGGAACATACGCCTGCGGGAGCGGCACCCCCCTGCGGGTCATGGACAATGATGGCATCCTCCACGCAAATTCCCGGAACTCCTTTCACAACATTACAGACGGTTCCAGCAACGTATTCCTGGTAGGGGAATCCAAATATCAACTGTCAGCACGTGAAGCGCCCACCAAGCCCAATGGTTGGGGATCGGCTGGCGTAACAGGCAGTGCTGGTGTTTCCGGTGTCGTGGCCTCTACCAGAAACCAGATCAACACCGTAATCCCATTGGCCTCACGCAACCATGCCGATCAGAGCCAGCACTTCGGCAGCTTCCACGTAGGTGGTTGTCACTTCCTGATGGCGGATGGTGCGGTGCGTTTCGTGTCTGAAAATGTCGACCTCCCAACCTACCAGACCATGGGAATCCGCGACGATGGGCTGCCTGTTGGAGGGCTCGCATTTTGACTCACTCGACCGACATTCATTACGGCACCCGAACGGGCGTTCTTGTTTATCCCATACTCACTCTGGTCATCACCCTGCTCGGGTGTGGGCAGCCAGTTGGACCTGAGCGTGCTCGCGTATCGGGGACAGCGCACTACGATGGGCGTCCCATCCCCTACGGAGAGATCAAGTTTTCGCCCGATGCAGAACTTGGTGGCAACGGGCCGCAGGGGCAGGTCTTCATCGTGGATGGAAAGTTTGACACCGCGAAGTTAGACAAAGGACCGGTCGCTGGGCCGCACGTGGTTGAGATCTACGGATTTGATGGCATTGCCAACGAAGAAGTCGGGCCGTGGGGTGATCCGCTGTTCATTCCCTACACCACCAAGGTGACCGTCTCATCCGGGGATTCAATCCTGGAATTCAGCATTCCAGCTGGACAAAAGCCCGTCAAAGCTGCCTACTAACAACGGACATATGGAAGGTCTCCAGCAGGCAAAAGGGCTGGCTGGCCAACACGAAAGGTGCCCGAGATGACTCTTTGCGCAAGTAAGCTTCTCTTCGGGACCGGATGCCCAATCTCCGAGCCACGACATCGGCTTGCCGGGAAACGCAGCACAGAGACATTGCAGCGCTTCCTGGGTCGTCCGATTGCGACTGTTCAGCGGACGCCGAGGTGGAAAAAAGATTGTCCGGACTGATTCGCTGCGGATTTCCGCAGCAATCGGCCCCAGCAAATTGATGTCATGGGAGAGCCGAGGAGACGTTGCCAACACAACTCCCCGACTGGGACCGGTCGAATTCGATCGTGGACTCCGTTGAGAGTAGATATGCCAGAACGTTCTCCAATGTGTCGGGCCAGGATCACCGCGAACCCGCTGGCGGATTTTTCGGACGCATTAGGCCGAACTGAATTTGAGTTATTGCTTACAGAACGTCTACTGAAACGCGGTACCGAACATCCATGCAAGGTCTCTCCACAATGATATTATGGTCCGTTCCCTTAATTCGGAGGGGAAGGGGGTGTGCCAGTACGGGCCGAGTAAATTTTCATCAAGTTGCCTTCACACTGTTGGTCCTGATTGGAGTCATCGGAAACGATGTCTGCCAGGGGGAAGGATTCTTTCCCCGGTTCTCCGCGGAAACACTGGTCCATCGCAATAGTCACAGCACCGTCACAATCGGTCCGGACGGCAATCTGTATGCCACCACCACAAACACCGGCGGGCGATCGAAGGAGGGCGACGGAAATGTCAAAGAACATCTTGGGCAAATCTACCGCTACGTGCTCGATCCTGAGACCGGCCATGTCCTTGGTGAGCAACTGCTGGCAACGATGACCGGTCCGGTCAATGGATTCGCGTTCGCGCCGACTGCGTCAGAGAACAACCTGCTGTTCTATGTCACCGTGCTTGACGGGCGAGGGCACATCAACCGCTTGAAGGTCAAGCCAGCAGGTGAATCGGATCCATTGCTTGAAGACACCATCGTGGTTGACCGACTTGGGCGCGGGGGCAACCATGGGATGAACAATCTAGCTTTCGGACCAAACGGAAAACTCTACGCCAATCAAGGGGGGCGGACATTCTGGGGGACAGAGGAGGAGAACCATACAGCGGCAGTTCTCACAATCGATCTGTCACACGCGGACTTTCGGAATGGGGCTGTCGCCCCAGAGAATTACACGTTGAAGCAGATGCAGAACGGCACTGCTCCGATTCAACTCTTCGCCACAGGACTGCGAAATCCGCATGGGATCGTGCTGCATTCCAACGGAAATTTCTATGTAACGATCCATGATCCGCCCCGTGGGCCGCTGCCTGTCGGCGGGCCGATCAAGAAAGAAGTTGTTTCCGATGGACCTCCCGATTTCGTCGCTCGACTCCGGCAAGGGGCCTACTACGGGCATGTCAACAAGAACCGGCAAGAGTGGGTCGCCTACGGGGGAAACCCCAGCGCAGAGGTCGATCCATTTGAGATCTCAGAGTATCCGGTTGGCATTCAACCGCTGGCAAACTTTGACACAAGCCTGCTGGTCGGAACTCGCCGCAATCACTGTATCGCCGGGATGGACGAGTACCTGAATGGTGATCTCGTTGTGGGTAATCTATTCGCTCGAGGTGCTGAAGGTGTCAATCTCGCGGGTATCGAGCGATTCGAAGTGGATCACAGTGGAAACCTGACTGGATTTCATGAGTTTCTCAAAGGAGCAGACAACAAACCAATTGTGCTGAACGGGGTCATGGACGTTGAAGTGACGCCGCAAGGATGGATCTATGTCGCTAATTTTGGACGCCGGTCCGGAGATGGCGGCAAGGATGGTTCGATCGAACTTCTCAAACCACTCGGAGGAAACATCCCTCCGTACGCATCCATCATGGCTCCAGCGAACCGGACGGTGATTCGCGCCGGCGAAGCCGTGACATTTCGGGTCCGGGCCAAAGACTATGATGGTCACATTGCACGCGTCTCCTTTCAGGTCAATGGAAAGGAACATCTTGCCAGTCCCGATTCATCAACATCCATGAACGAACACTGGAGCTGCGAATGGAAGGGGACTTCAGCAGGACGATATGAAGTTCGTGCTCACATCATCGACAACGACGGCGCGGAAACGCTTGCAGAACCAATCTTTCTGAAGGTCAATGCCGATGCGCGTCCTCCGATCATATCCAGCACGCCGAATGCCGTAGCATTCACAGCAACGCCCTGGGAATATCAAGTGGTGGCAACAGGCAGCCCCCCGGCGACGTATTCGCTCAAATCTGCTCCGGACGGAATGACGATCGATTCACGAACGGGACAGATCACCTGGACTCCCACCACGGCCAAAAGCCAGTCTGTCGAAGTTGTGGCCTCCAACGGTACTGAGCCGCCTGCGATGCAGTCGTTTCAAATCCACACCAGCCGACTGCGGTCGCCCGAATTTCCCTTAGGTGTCATCGACAATGTCGTCCCCGGCATTCGCTATCAGATTTACGATGCGAATGAAGACGTCGTGGAACTGTCCAGTGCCTCACGGCTCCAGGTTCGGGAGTCCGGACAACTTCCCGGTCTGCGGCATGGTCTCAGCCTCCCTGCACTCTGTCGCTACTCGGGATTTCTTGAAGTTCCCTCAGACGGAGTCTATGCATTCTTCGTCCCGCGTGCCGGGGATTATCGGCTCGACATTGGCACATCAACGGTGCTTTCCAGTCACACCGCTCGAACCGGGACAATTCCACTACAGGCTGGGAAGCATGCTTTTTCACTGGTGACGCGTCAGATCACTGCGTTGCAGGAGCCTCTATTGAGCATTCGCGGGCCACAGGATCGAACGCAGCATACGATGGTCGATTCGGCACTGTTTTGTTTCGGAGTTCCCTATGGCCTGGAACAAAGGATCGGCTGCCAACCTTATCTCAACCTGCCAGCGGATGAACGGGACTTTCTTCCCACAACGTTGTCCCAGACGGGGGCGTTTTCTAATGTGAAATCGATGACGCTGGCTGCGGGAGCGGTGCCGTACGATGTCAACTCACCACTCTGGTCGGATGGTGCCAGCAAGTCTCGCTGGATCTTCTTACCGCAAGGGGCAGAGATCACGTTTGATCCGACACGGGACTGGTCGTTTGCCCCTGGAACCGTTTTCGTCAAGCACTTTGCTTTGGGACCTGATGAGAAGCGAATCGAAACGCGTCTGCTCGTCGTCAAACCCGACCGTTCGGTGTATGGAGCAACCTATAAATGGCGTCCAGACAATTCTGATGCCGACCTGGTGGTCTCTTCGATTGAAGAGGACGTTGAACTTCGCGATGGGCAACGGCAAACATGGTTTTTCCCAGGTTCCGACGACTGTATGAAATGCCACACTGCCGCTGCGGGCTACGTGCTGGGCCTGAAAACCAGGCAACTCAATCGAGACCTGCACTATGGAACGACCGACACCATCGACAACCAGCTGCGCACCTTCAATCACCTTCAAATGTTCAAGACGCGGCTCAGCGAAACCCGGATTCACACCTATGAGCGACTGGCGGCCTTGAACGAGGAATCCGCTTCTGTGGAACACCGTATCCGCTCGTACCTGGACAGCAACTGCGCACACTGCCACCGAGTGGGAGGCGTCAACGCCAACTGGGATGGCAACTTTGAAACTCTGCTGAATGATCAGGGGTTGGTTGATTCGTTGCCTCTCAACCACATGGGCCTTTCCGGCGTCAAACTCGTCTCTCCGGGTGCACCGCAGAAATCAGTCATGCTGCTCCGTTTGGACACAGTTCAGAAAGGCCACCGGATGCCGCCGATTGGACGGCTTCAAACGGATCCGGACGCTGTCGAGTTGCTGACGGAGTGGATCCGGAGTCTTCAGCCCCCATCCAAATCTGCTGGCAAGTGACCAGTTCCACAACGGCTGTCGCAACGCACTTCCTTTTCCGCCAACGGAAGCACTAATGCAGATTAAGAACCTTTATGTGTCGGCCTTGCTCGCCAGCCTGTTCATAGCGGCAGGCTCATCGAGCGCCTGTGCACAGGAAACGACTGCTCCGCCAACTTCCACCCAGGACCTGTACTCTGATGAGAACTTGACCGCCTGGCTGGTCATGTTTACAGACCCGACGAAGCGGACTCCCGATGAACGTGCGGCGATGCTTGAGCGACTGCACTTCAAGCGAGTCGGATTTGAAGCATTCGACAAGTACGTCCCATTGCTGGAATCGCAGATGGAGGCGTACGAACGGCACGGTATTGAAGTGACTTCAGTCTATGTTGTGATCAACACTGAGAAGCCGTCTGAGGAATCATCTGTCAAGAAGATCCTGGAGGTGTTGCAGCGACGAAAGGCCACGCCGGAAATCTGGGCCATGTTTCCGCGTGGAGCATTTCAAGACGCCCCGGCCGATAAGCGTCTGGAAACCATGATCACAGCCTTCACCGATCTTGCCAAAGCGGTCGATGCTGCTGGTTGCCGCCTGGGACTCTACAACTACGGTTCCTGGTTCGGCGAGGTTGATATGCAACTGGCCATCATCGACGGCGTACGTGAACGGAGCGGAATCAGAATCGGAACCGTCTTCAATTTTCATCGCGGCCATCAGCACATGCAGGACTTTCCCGCGGCACTCGAACGTATGAAGCCTCATCTCATGGCCGTCAATTTGAATGGCATGAACCTGAAGGATGCCAAACCTAGCAACGGAAACGCCATCATCATCCCATTGGGTCAAGGCGATCACGAAGTGACGATGATGAAGCAATTGGCAGCATCAGGCTACACTGGGCCGATTGGTATCATCGATCATCGTAGTGGCGTGGATGCCGAAGAGGCTTTGATTGCCAATCTGGAAGGACTCAAAGTCATTCGAAAGAAACTTGACGACCCCGACGACGACTGATTCCAAATCGATTGGAATGTCTGAATCGCATGCAGTTCCCAATTTAGGTCATTGCTCTAACAGGCCGCGATTTCATGGTTTCTCAGCCAGTGACTGACACGTCACGGACCGTCATCCTTCTTGGAACCTTCGACTCCAAGGGCCCAGAGTATGCCTATCTGAGGCAACAGCTGATCGACGGTGGATGCGACGTCATTGCAGTCAATGTCGGGATACTGGGGACGACCGACTTGTTTTCGGTGGATATCGAAGCGGATCAGATCGCCCGGGCTGCTGGCGCTGATCTGGTCAGCCTCGCTACGCATCGCGACCGTGGATTGGGAATCCGAATTATGAGCGCCGGAGCAGCGGCTGTCGTCAGTGAGTTGCACGAGAGTCGAGGCATTGCGGGCATCATCGGTACGGGAGGTTCGGGGGGGACTGGCATCGTGACGGCTGCCATGCGTTCCCTTCCAATTGGTGTACCCAAGGTATGTGTCTCAACGGTGGCGTCCGGCAATGTTGCGCCCTACGTCGGCATCAAAGATATCGTCATGGTGCCATCGATCGTGGACGTGTCCGGACTTAATGCCATCCTGAAAGGTGTGCTGAGCCGTGCTGCCGGCGCATTGTGCGGGATGATCAATGCAGCCCGGACGCAGCCTCAGGGCGATCGGCCGCTGATCGCCGCCAGTATGTTCGGCAACACCACTTCCTGCGTTGACCGCTGCCGCGTCCTACTGGACGAACACGGCTTCGAAACATTGGTTTTCCACGCGACTGGAACAGGTGGTCGCGTGCTGGAATCACTCGCAGACCAGAACCTGGTGGACGGTGTCCTTGACATTACGACGACGGAATGGGCAGATGAGTTATGCGGCGGAATCTACACGGCCGGTCCTGAACGCCTGGACGCCCCCGGTCGTCGGGGCATTCCTCATTTGATTGTTCCCGGCTGCCTGGACATGTGCAACTTTGGACCACTTGGCACTGTTCCGGACATCTATCGCTCTGCTGGCAGGCAGCTCTACGAATGGTCTCCCGAAGTGACGTTGATGCGGACCACCTCGGATGAGAACCGGCGAATGGGAGAAATTTTCGCCCGCAAGGTAAACGAGGCTCGTGGACCGGTGGCTGTACTGATCCCGTTACGAGGTTTTTCCATGCTCGACGGTGATGGTGAGAAGTTCTGTGATCGAGATGCTGATCGGGCATTTATTGTCGCCCTGAAGCAGAATCTCAAACCACAAATCGACGTTGTGGAAGTCGACTGCAATATCAACGATCCGATGTTTGCTGATCAAGCGGTGGAAATGATGCTGTCGCTGGTCCGGAGTCGCACACGAAGCTGACCAGGCCGCAGCCAGGTTGCCGAAATCAATCCCGGACAGACTCTGATGAGGATTCTCGATTCAATCCCCGGCGCAATCGTCAGCCGAATTCTGCTGCCGGTCTTCCAGACCAGTGGGGACACGCCGGTACTATTGGAGCGTCTTTCATAGCCGTGAAGGGCAAAGGAGTTGCTTGTTGAGACATCGTCCGATTTCTCATCGAGGATCTCGTGCGTATTGCCCACCACGCCGGCGGCCGAACACGACAGGGGCCTGTTCCGTGCCGCGTAGGATCGACTCTTGGGCAAGTTGCTCCAGCAGCGAGGCATCGACTGGGACGAAGCGATGAGCGATGGATCGCTATCACGAGCAATAAGTGGATGACGATTTCGGTCGCAAGCTGCGTCGATACCACTCTCGCTGGATCATCGAACGCACGTTCAGCTGGCTGCACAACTGCCGCCGCCTGATCACTCGCCAAAAATACTACAACTAGTTGCAAAACGTCCTGAGGACGATGAGCAGGCAACCGAGGTGGAGGAAGCCTTCGAATAGCTCGGGGTAGAA
>JAGQPW010000119.1 GCA_020426515.1 Planctomycetaceae bacterium
AGATGTCGTGCCCGACTTGCATCCCGCCGCCCAATGGATCGTGAAGAAAGGAAACTGACGGTCCGGTTCCGAATGAATACCGGAACCAAAATGCTGGGCATGAACATCCCGAACGGATCGAAATTTGTCAATCCATCGCTACCGATTTTTTACCGCGTGTGTCCTGTAGCCATTCGGGCGATGCGACACCGCTCCGCGCATCCCGCGTGATTGATGCCAGATCTGGTGGACCGACTGTCTGAGGATGACTTCGCCTGCGAGGTATTGACCGAGGAGACACGCCCCTAATGCAACGGGAGCAGACCGGGACCTTGAGCCTGATCGTCGGCGAGATGACTGCGGTCCACCGATGCGGGTGAGTCAGGACCGCAGGAACAGAGGGGAGCGGGACCGGAGAGATGCTCCTGAAAACAGATCCCGTGTGTGGCCAGTAAGCTCCCCGCTCGCTGGTGCAGCGTGGCCAGCGCCAGCGTGTATTCCGTGTAGCTGGCCAGCACTTCTCGCCGCGTGTCGGCAACCGCGCGCTCAGCGCGGACCAGTTCATCCAACGTGACGCGATCCGGGGCACTCTGGGAGAGCGCGCCCAACGCGGCCCGGCGCTCTTCCGCAGTCAGCATTCGCGCCGTCTGTCCCTCGGTCGCCAGCCAGGTTCGGTCCAGGTCCCGAAACGTCGCCGCCAGCTCGTGGCTGATCTCAATTTCCTGCGCCCGCAGCATGGCCTGAGACTTCGCGAGTTGCAGTTCCAGACCCTGCAACCGCGTCTTCGCCAGCCGCCGCCTGAGCGCGATGCTGTACTCCAGCCCCAGCGTCCACCCGGTCTGTTCGCCATCGAACATGGAGCTGTAGGCACTCCCCAACTGATTGGTGGTCAGACCATCGTTACGCGGGCCCATCAGGTCATCACCGAACCCGTTGAGATGATAGTCCGCCACGAAGTCCAACTGCGGACGGAGCAGATTCTCGGCGGCCTGCAGCTGCAATTCCAGGCTGCGGATCTGCCACTTCTGACGCCTGAGCTCGGGTCGGGCCATCAACGCGGAGGACAACGTGAGGTACCAGTCGAACGCGATGTCCGCCTTGATCGGCTCATCAATGGGCAGCAGAATCCGGCCATCATTGATCGTCAGGCCCAGCAGCCGGCGCAGTTCCGCTTCGCTGGCATAGACCTGGTCCTGGGCCGCGGCCACCTGCAGAACGGACTGCTGGTACAGCTCACGGACCACGGTTTCCTCCAAGGCCCCACTGCGCAGCCCACCGGCTGCCCGTCGGGCCTGCGTGATCTCCAGCATGGCCAGGGCTTTGTCGCGGACAGTGCGTTCCAAGTCCAGAACTTGCTTTGAAAGCACCAGTTGCCAGTACTGCGTCTCCACATCACGCACCAGACTCGTCACCGCCAGTTCGAATTCCGCCAGCGAGATGTCTTCGTTGATCCGCGAGATCACAATCCCCTGGGTCAGACCCGTGATGTTGATCGCACTTCCATTCAGCGGTCCGGCAATCCGCGTGAAATCGACTCCCGCTCCCGCCAGCAGGGGCTGCCGGTACTGGAGGGCCGACGTCCCTTCGTAAGCGGACGGAAACAGACGCTGATTGGAGTTGTTGGCGCCGTAGTCCCAGGTGTGACTGAGCGAGAGCTGCCCACCGGTGATCAGGGTCTTGGTTAAAGCCGCCGAGAACTGGGCCGTGTCGGAGGCGAGGGTGTCGCCGGGGGTTAATCCACCGGCCAGGAAGTTGTTGTTTTGCACCTGTTCTTCGCGGTTCCAGCGCATGCTGGTGGCGAATTGCGCATCGAAATCGGCGAGGGCTGCCTCCACGCTGCGCTGACCAATCAGGAATCCACGCCGCTGGATGGCCGGATCGTAGATCGAGGGGACCGAATCGGGATTGTTGAGGATCGGATTGGCGGGACTCCCCAGCTGTCCGGAGGTGCGAATAATCTCACTGTTCCGCAGGGCGATCTGAAGGGCCTCATCCAGCGTGATCGGCCACGGTTCCGCAGGGGATGCGCTCCTCAGCCGACGGGGTTCCTCGGCGAAATGGGCCTCCGAGCGAACCGGACAATCCAGTTCCGCAAACTGACACTGATTGGCGGTCCGGGCGTAGTGTTTCAGATCCTGCTCAGCGACCGCATCACATTGAGCGGTGCGGCAACCTGGGAAACCGATCGCGATGGTCAGCAGCGCAGCGAGAACCCCGGCCACCGGGAACGAGTTGCCCCGGGCATGATGGTGATCAAGGAAGAAGTCAACACCCATCCGTGGGACCTGACCTGCTGCCGCTCAAAAGCCCTGACACGTCCCCTCCCGAAGTAACTTCGGGTCATGGGGACAGATCTGGTATCGGGCGGAACGTGAACGTTCAGCCACCCCAGACCAAAGCAGAAGATCAACCGACACAACCCGCGCATTCGGATGTCGGGACCGCTGAGTTCACAGTTTCCTGGCTCTACCACCACAACTTCCGGCGGAAGAACTCAAGCAAGTCTCCAAACAGTACATACCCCAGACTGTGCTCCCCGCAGCTGATCTTCGCCGTCACTTCGGCCCCGATGCGGCGGTGCGGCAGGTCATCGGGGTTGATGCTGGCGTAGGCCTCGACGATGGTTCCGGATTCGGCTGAGCTGTTCGATCGGGTGGCAATCTCGGTCAGTGTCGCCGCGTAAGCGTGCTCCACGGCGGTTGAGGGGACGTATTCTACCGGCAACGACTCCGCCGCGGATCGTCTGAGGGCGCTCAAGATGTGCCCCATGCGGTACTCGGGGACTTCGAGTTCCAGTTGCCAGGGGCCCTGGTCATTCATCACCTGCAGCAGGCGTTCCCCTCGCTGGACCGGCCGATTCTGCAGTTGCTGCCGCAGCTGAAATGTCGCGACCACTCCGGCGGCTGGCGCTTTGACGATGAGTTTCTCCAGTCGTTCCTCCAACAGCTGCAGTTCCTGTTCAGCCCCGGCCAACTCAATCCGGGCCTGCACCAGTTCGCCCTGCAGCCGGACCGCATCGGCCGCGGCTCCGCGTCGATCGGCCTCCTGGAACTGCGAGGTCAACGCGGAGACCTGTTTGTGCTTTTCCCGGACTTCGTTCTCGACGGTCAGGCGCTGCGTCTGCAGCTCATCACTCCGGAGCGTCAGCAGGATCTGGCCGACGCGGACCCGCTCGCCGCTGACGACCGTCAATTCCAGGACATCGCCATCCCAGGGGGCAAACACGTCGTACTTCTCGACCGGCATCGCCAGCCCTTCGGCCTCCACGCGGTAGTCCCAGGGGAGCCACGTGAGCAGCCCTCCGGCGATTGTCAGTAATAGCAGGCCGGCCGCTGTCCACCACAGCCGTCGCCCATGCATCCAGGTCAGCAGCCGACCCAGCGAGCGCCACAGCGGCAGCAGAAAGATCGCTTCGTGGGCCTGTGCGTTGGTGAGTGCCGTCGCCACGTGATCACCGAGTAATTCGGATTTGGCGGCCAACCCCGGCTGCGGCTGGCTGACGGAGGACTGCTCGACAATCAGCGCCCCGATCGCCCGCCGCTGCTTGCGTTGCGGATCGTGCTCCGCCCGCAGGTCGTCGACGGGACCGGGGGCGTGCAGCGGTAAGACCCAGACCAGCCGCATGCGGCTCTCCACCAGATAATCGGCCAACGCCTGATGCAGTTCGTCGGGCAGGTGCTGCAGTTCGCCTTCATACCGCAATGGAGTTCCGCCGCGCAGCGTCCGTTCCGTCAGTCGCCGCATGGACCGTACGAGATTGGCCCGCCGCTGCACTTCGTCCTGACCGCTGATGGCGGCGATCCGAGTTTCCTGACCGCGAACCACGGCCACACTCAGACGATCGCATCCGAGCAGTCGACGCCCGTCATTGGCGGCGGTCAGCGCGACATCCTCCAGGTTCAACGTGCGGTGAATCTCAAACAGGAATCGGTCGAGTTCTTCCCAGAACGCCGCCGTGGGTGGCGGCAGCGAGTCATCCTGGTGCAGCAGCCGGCTGATGCGGTCCGCCAGTTGCTCGACGGCCGGTCGGCCGCCGGAGTGATTCGGATCCACGGAGGCTGGGGCGAGCAGTTCCACGACCCCCACCACCGCCCCGGCCCGCCGCAGCCCGGCGGCAAAGGCGATGTGCGGCAGGAGTCCATTGGAGTTCGTCCGACGATCCTCGGTCAGCGGTTCCCCGTCCTGCAGGATGCGGGCGATCCGCTGTTGATGCTGTGCATCCACGTCGAGTTTGCTGCCGGTGATAAACGTGCTGAGCCCCTGTTCAGCCTGCAGGCTAATCCGATCGTCCGCATCGCGCAGCCAATACAAACAGGCCCAGCCAGGATGTTCCTGCGTGAACTGTTGTAATGTCACGGCAATAGCCTGGGCGGGTGGCATTGAGGCGTTCAGACATCAAAGTGCTTGTCGAGGGTCTCAGCGTCCGGTAGAACTGTCCGCACGCTCCGGGGGCAACAAGCATCGAATTCGTCGACGCCCGTTGGTGCCCGTGTGACGTATTCTTACGGAGTCTTCGACCGGTGACCAGCAATTCGTTCCCTCTTCGATTCGCGTGGCTGGCCCTGGTGTCGCTGGCCACGATTCTGCCGAGTGCCGCTGATGACCGGTCCGCCCACCCGACCCTGGAGGTGCCGCAGTGCCGCGTGGTGTTTGTGGATCGCCGCCTGGTCTCTGCCGGCAGTACTGGCGTGATTGCGGAGATTGCTGAAGAAGGATCGCGGATCGCATCCGGAAGCGTACTGGTGCAATTTGAAGATCGGGTCCCGCGGGCCGCGTTGGCCGCCGCGACCGCACGGGCGGAGAGTGACGTGGAAGTACGCCTGGCCGAGAAGGCCGTGGAAGCGGCCAACGTCGAGCTGGAAGCGGCGATTCTGGCCAACTCCCTCGCCCCGGAAGCCTATGCCCGCGTCGAGTTGGAACGCTTGCGTGTGACCCGCGATCAGGCCGATCTCGAAATCGAGCGGGCCCGGCAACAGCTCAAGATTGCCCAGCGCGAACGGGATCTGGCCGCCGCGGAACTGGCCGCCACGCAGACGTTAGCCCCGATCAGCGGCCTGGTGACGAAGCAACTCAAGAACGTTGGGGCCGGCGTGCAGACCGGCGAACCACTGCTGGAACTCGTGAACACCGGCCGGGTCCGCATCGAAGGCTACGTTCCCCTGGAGCAGGTCTGGCGACTCCAGGTCGGCCAGCCGGTGCGGGTGCAGCTCGACCTCAGCGGCGTGGATCTCCCGGTGGAACAAGAGGTATTCGAGGGTCAACTGGGGTTCATTGATGTCTCGGTCCAGGCGGTCGCGGGTACAGCGCGGGTCTGGGCGGAAGTCGCCAATCGGAACGAGTTGCTCAAGGATGGCCTGAACGCACACATGACGATTCAGTTCCCTTGAGCGATTCGAGTCCGGGCCATGCAGACCGCCGCATCCACCCTGCGTCCCTCGTCCCATCAGCCAGTTCCGCTGCGCCAGCGACGGGATGTGGTGCTGGAGTGGATCAAGTTTCGGGAGGTGGCCTACGCGGTGGTCAAAGACCCCTGCGGCCTGAAGTATGCCCACCTGCAGCCTGAGCAGTACGAAATCTGGTCGCTGCTGGATGGGAAACGGAGCCTGGAAGAGCTGCGGGAAGCCCTGCAGAAATCGCACCCCAGCGTGCATGTCACGCTGTTGGACGTGCAGGCCCTGATCAACGACCTCCACGAAAAACAGTTGTTGATCAGCGAGCGGGTCGGTCAGGGACGCGAATTGCTCAAGCGCCGCCGGGAGCGGAGCTGGAAGGAGTTCTGGTCCGTGGTCCGCAACCCGCTCTACTTGCGACTGCCCGGCTGGGATCCTGACCGTTCGCTGACGGTCCTGCATGCATTCTGCGGCTGGCTGTTCTCGTGGGGAGCCCTGTCGCTGGTGACGTTGGCGGTGCTGGGGTCATCGCTGTTTCTGATCATGCGGATCGAGGAGATCCGGCAGCGACTCCCGGAGTTTCAGCAGTTCTTCGCCTGGCCCAACCTGATCTACCTGTGGCTGACGATGGGAGTGATTCGGATCCTGCATGAGTTTGGACACGGCCTGGCGTGCAAGCACTTTGGCGGAGAGTGCCACAAAATGGGGGTGATGCTGCTGGTATTCAGCCCCACGCTGTACTGTGATGCGACCGACTCCTGGATGCTCAAGAATAAGTGGCACCGAATCTTCGTCTCCGCGGCCGGGATGTATGTCGAGGTGATCCTCTCGGTGGGAGCGTTCTGGGTCTGGTGGCACGCCTATCCCGGGCTGCTGCGGAATCTGTGCCTCAATGTGTTCTTCATCTCCACGCTCACCACGGTGGTGTTCAACGCGAACCCGCTGCTGCGGTTCGATGGCTATTACATCCTGGTGGACTGGCTCGAAATCCCGAACCTGCGTCCCAAGGCCTCCCAGGTGTTGCAGCAGGGATTTGCCTGGTGGTGCCTGGGCATCAAGCTGCCGCAGGATCCGTTCCTGCCGACCTCGGGCTGGATCTGGTTCATGCTGTTTACGATCGCCTCGTTCATTTATCGCTGGGTCGTGTTGTTCGGGATCATTCTGTATCTCTACACTGTCCTGAAGCCGTATCGCCTGCAGAATATCGGGATCATGCTGGCCTGGATCTCGGCGGGCACGGCGGTCTTTGGACTGGGTTACGGGCTTTATCAACTCCTCAAGATGCCGCGCAACGAACCGCTGAGTCGTCCGAAGGTGGCCGTGAGCCTGCTGCTGCTGGGAGCAGTGATCGGCGGAGGATTGCTGATCCCGATACCCTGGTACGTGACCGCTCCGTTGACGATCGAACCGGTGGCCGTCGAGCACATCTATAACTCCGTTCCCGGTCAGTTGGTCGCACTCCGGCGGGAACCGGGAGATCCTGTGGAGATCGGGACGCCGATTGCCGTGCTGTCTTCAGTGGAACTGGACGACCGTTTGCGCGAACTGGCGCGGGAACGGGCGGTCCGTGCGGTGGAACCGGCGCTGTACCGGGAACTCAACGATCCCGATCAGATGGTGTTGGCCGAGGACCGTCTGCAATCGGTCGACGAACAGTGGCGGAACGCGGCCGTCCAGTTGGAACAGACGGTGATTCGGGCCCCGGTTTCCGGACGGCTCATTGCCGCGCGGCGATCCGCCGCCCCCACGATTGAACAGGAGCAGGAACGGTTGTCGCGCTGGCACGGAACGCCGCTCAGCCCGACCAGCGTGGGCGCGTGGTTTGAACCGCGCACGCATCTGTGCAGCATCGCCCCCACCGATCGTTTCGAGGCCATCCTGCTGGTGGATCAGATTGACCGCGAAGATGTCCAGGTGAGCCAGGCGGTCCGTCTCAAGCTGGAAGAACTTCCGCATCGGGTGCTGGATGGGACCGTCACAGCCGTTTCGGAGCGGCATCTGGAGTTCGCCCCACCCGAGTTGTCCAACAAGGTGCAGGGACCGCTGCCGACGGTCAGTGATGCCGAAGGACGTGAAAAGTTACTCAGTCTGGCGTATCAGGCCACGGTTCCACTGGACCTTGACCCCGAACTGTTGCGGACCGGCATGCGGGGGGAAGCCCGGATCATCATTGCCAAGCGGTCCGCCGGGCAGTGGATCTGGCGTTGGTTTCGATCCACTTTCCATTTCAAGCTCTGAGAGGACAAACGCGGCCATGAGCGTACAGTTCTCCAACTCCCTGAGCCGCTGGCAACGGCAGGCCGATCAGATCCTGGCGGATCGTCGCGAGCTGGAGTCGGTTCGATCGGACGAACTCCTGCAGCGGATCCGCAACGCCGCCTGGCAGGCCAAATCGGGAGCCCCCCTGAGCAAACTGCTCCCCACCGTCTATGCCCTGGCGATCGAGGCGACCCGGCGGGTGACCGGAAAGATTCACTACCCGGTCCAGGTGATGGGCGCCCTGGCGCTGTTCGAGGGGCACATTGCCGAGATGCAGACCGGGGAAGGGAAAACACTCACGGCGGTGTTGCCGGTCACGTTGCGGGCCCTCATGGGCCGGGGCGTGCACGTAATCACGTCCAACAACTACCTGGCCCAGCGCGATGCCGAGGAAATGGGAGCGATCTACCGTCACCTGGGGCTGACGACCGACTGCGTGCATCCGGAACTGCAGGATGAGGAGCGACGGGCCGCCTACGGCTGCGACATTACGTACGGGACGGCCAGTGAGATGGGGTTCGACTTTCTGCGGGACCGGCTCCGCCAGGGAGCCCTGGCCGATGAAGACCGCCCGCCCCGACAGTTCTTCGAGGCATTCACGCAGCGCGAACCGACTGTGCAGCGCGGACACTACTTCGCGCTGATCGACGAGGCCGACAGCATCCTCATTGATGAGTCCCGCACGCCGCTGATCATCGGCCTGGAGCAGCCCAACCCGCCCGCGATGGTCAGTCTGTACCGCTGGTGCGTGGGCATGTCCCAACAGTTGAGATTCGGGGACGACTTCGAGTTCGACCCGCAGAAGCGACAGGCCCACCTGACCGAGCACGGGGCACGCAATGTCGTGTTGCTCGCCAAGCCGGTGCTATTGGATTCGGTCGATATGGAGCGCATCTACCAGCACGTCGAGAAAGCTCTCACGGCTCAGTTGGCCTATGAGCGGGATCGTGATTATGTGATTGCCGATGACGAGGTTGTGATTGTGGATGAAGGGACCGGCCGCAAAATGGAGGGCCGGAAGTGGCAGGAAGGATTACACCAACTCGTCGAAGCCAAGGAGTCCGTGCCGATTACGCCACCCACCAGCAGCGCTGCCCGCATCACGATTCAATCGTTCTACCGGCGCTACGAACATCTCGCCGGCATGACCGGCACCGCCACGCAGGCCCGCCAGGAGTTGAAACGGACCTATCGTCTCCACGTCAGTGTCATTCCGACGCATCGGCCCTGCATTCGCCGGGGGCTGTCCACGCGCGTGTTTGTGTCGCAGGCCGCCAAACGTGAGGCGATTGCGTCCGCAGTGAGGGAGCAGCTCGCCGCAGGCCGCTCGGTGCTGATCGGCACTCCGTCGGTCGACGCCTCGGAAGGGGTCGCCGCGGTGCTGCTGCGGCATGACATTGACCACGCGATCCTCAATGCGCGGTTCCATGATCTGGAAGCTGAGATCGTGCAGCGGGCAGGCGTCTCCGGGTCCGTCACGATCGCCACCAACATGGCGGGACGGGGCACCGACATCCTGCTGGAAGACACCGTCCGTCATGCCGGTGGACTGCACGTGATCGCGACCGAACTGCACACCTCCAAACGCATTGACCGCCAACTGGTGGGCCGCAGCGCCCGCCAGGGGGACCCGGGCACGTTCCAGTTCTTCCTGTCCCTCGAAGACGAACTGCTCCGCGTCCTGCCTCCAGCAAAACGACAACGATCCCAACAGCAGGCTCGCCCCAATTCCCAAGGCGAACTCCCCTCAAACTGGGCGCGGCTGTTCCACCGCACCCAGGCCAACCTCGAATCCCTGCACACCAAGCAACGCCGCCGGTTATTGGAGCATGAAAAGGAGCAGGCGAAGAAATACCGCCGCATGGGCCTGGACCCGTATCTGGAGTTGGCGGAGTAGACGTTGGGGCCGCGGAATTCACTCCAGCACCTATCCTCCCAAACACGAAAACGCCCCTGATCCGAGCAGGCGAATCAGGGGCGTTGTTCAGAGCCGTCAGAAATGACGAACGGCAGGCTGAATTTGGCGGCGTTCTGAGGTGAACACCGTGCTGCGGGATATCAGCAGCGAACCACCTCCGGCCGTTCCGCCCATTCGCAGCCCAGGGCCCTCAGCCACGTTTCCCACATGCTGCGGTTTTTGTGGTAGCTGACGGGGAGGAGGGTCACGCGACGGCCGAGACCCAGGCCCACAATCGCCAGGTGCAGGCGGTCGGTGATGAGGTGCTGGTATTGGGCCGCGAATGCGATGTACTCCTCGGGCGAATAGCACCAGGCAGCCGGGTCGAACTTCTTGGGGTACTTCTTGTGCGGAAATGCGGAGTGGCCATTCAGCCGCAGGCAGACCGCGCGCTCATGAACAGGCGAGGGAGGGATCGAGAACTCGTAGCCCAGCGCCACATCGGGCACCAGGATACCGCCGGGAGCGTGCGTCAGGCTGGCCCGTTCCCGGACGAACACGCGTTCCCAGGGGCCGGGTTCGGGGGTCACGAACGATTGCGGGAGAATCGTGCAAGGCAGGCCCGTGGCGAGAGCGGCCTGCCGAATGCGGAGTGCGGGCAGGAAGTCGGAGCCCATGCTGCCGCCGGCAAACAGCAGCAGGCAATCGAGGTCGACATCATCGGGACGGTCGTAGAACGGATGGAACGTGGTCCAGCGGAGTCCGAAGTGCCGCAGCAGTTGGCGGGTGGCGGAGGATGCCAGGGATAGCCCAAATTGGCACCAGATCAATGTCTGCTGATTCTTGTTAATCCCTAGGCCAAGAGATACGCTGCCGAGATTCCATTTCCTGTCTCTTTTCTGAAGACGGATTCCAGAGACTCCGAACAGTCTGCCCATGCAGGAGAAACCGTAGTGGACGAGCGCACCAACCTGGTCATCGATCTGAATCGCCCGACCACCGAGCCAGTCGTGATCGATCTGAGCCAGTTACGCGGGAACAGTGACTCGGCTTGGGAGGCGACGGAAGTGGAGCCAACGGTTACAGAAGACGCCTGGGAGAGAGCCGCCCGCGAACAGCGCGCGGATGTCGCCCCCCGAGCCAGTCACACGGTTCCCTGGCAACCGCCTGCGGCAGAGTACCCGCTCGATGCAGACGAATCTCCGTGGCGTGACTGGATTCGGCCGCTGCTTTCAGCGGCGTGCCTGCTGTTTGCGGCGTTCTGCCTACTGAAGGCAATCCCCGGCTCACCGCTGAATGCAACCAGTTCGGCCAATGAATCGCTGGCCAGTGTGGTGACGCAGCCGGAGATCCGGACGCGCAAGATCGAAGAGTTCGATGTCGGCATGCGGGCGCTCGGCCGCAATCCGATCCGTGGCGAGGTCGAAACCGCACCGGAACCCGACGCCGAGAGGTTACGCAAACTCGTCCTGCAGATGACGAAAGTGAGTGGCAGGAACCTGTCCGTCAAACTGCTCCGTCCCCTCGCCTGGATCGAAGCGAACGGCGTCGTCGAAGGGGGGACGTTCTTTCTCGACCTCCCCGAGATGGGTGCTGTCGGCGATGCCCACGTCGAAGCGATCCTCCCCTGTCCGCCCATCGCACCAGGCTCCGGCAACGTCGTCACCGGTGTCTTCGCCCACGAAGCGGAAACCGGACAGCCAATCCTGAGCGTGACGTTCGCCAACGGCGCTTACATTCCAGGCGTCACAGACAACCACCCGGTGTACTCCGTTGACCGCAACGCGTTCCTGCCGATCGGCGAGATGCGCGAGGGGGAAACAGTCCAGGTCGAGGGAGGCACGACCCAAATCACAAGGATCGCCACCCGCCCCGCGAGGCCGGGCGAAATGCTCTACAACCTGGAAACTTACAACGAACACGTCTACCAAGTGACCACGGCAGGCGTGCTGGTGCACAACAGTTGCATTCTCGACATTCGCTTCCGCGGTGCCCGCGGAATAGATTCACTGCGAACCGCGACCCACCATGACATCTCGAATGCGTTCAGTCAATCAGGGTTCAAACCCAGTAGCCATTTCATTGCCCGTGTTAAGGACATCCGCACCGAACAATTGGGGCTGAATACATTTGACGATCTGGAGGGCATGTTTCGGAATGGGAATATCGTAGACGCCAACGACGGCCTCAAGGCTTTGGTTCATGGTGATATGGCAATCATCTTCAATCCAAACACCAATGTGTTGGTCACATTAACACCATGGTGACGGCGCGGACGCATTTATCGTGATAGTCGTACCCGATCGAGAGGCCTCACAGGCCGTTGAGAGTCAGAAAGGTGGGCATTACGTATGCCCGCTCTGCAAAGCGTCACATACTGGGGAAGGCCACAACGTTGAATGGGTTGAGTTCTCAACCCCAAACGGGCGATCTGCAACTGTTTGTCTGGGCTGCTGCATCGACATCTTCAATACGTGCCGTCGATCTGACTTTGATTCTCACCCCTACCTCGACATTGTGCAACGAGCTGCAGATTACTTCCGCACGCCAATTCAAGACTTCCGCCGGCACTGTCTCCAAAAGCAGGTGGAAATCATGCGACAGTCGCCAGAAAAGTATTCGGGACGACGAAATGAAGCTGTGAGAGCGGAGATCGAACGAGTGCTCTCGTTGATTCACAGCGAGCCAAAATGAGTTCGGGCTAAGGGCAGATCTCTTGCCGATCCCACGCGAACCCCACCGGTTCTACAAAGGGTGTGGCTCGTTTCCCCCAGTAAGAACGTATGTCTACACCGGAAAGCCATGAATACGATTTCGAGGTACCTGCGCTTGTTGACCGCATCAACACGACGGCGGGGCGAGTTGCTGCGAGGGTAATTGCTGACACCTCCGCTCATTGGGAGCAGGTTGGGAACGTCTTGCCGCGAGTACCGCGCCGCGAGGCGATCGATTGGAATAGGGCAGTTTCCTCAAGTGGACCACTGCCCGAAGAAGCCCCAGAGCCCCCAGCAGAGACGAAGCAACGAATCGAAGGCGACTTAGCCCACATGTGTCGCATTGCGAATGTCAACAAGACGACACATGTGAGTTTTTTGAGCGATGACTTCTATTCGATTGGAATTGAATGTGAGGAAAGCGTTGCATTGGAAGTCCTCGCCGCTTGGCTGCCCCTACCCCACGCCATCTACGTCGTACCTGCCAACCAGTTGGCATGCCTTCTGGTTACGTTTGCACGAAGCTCATACGTGTTTCAGGCGAAACCGCCGAACAACGCGGTAAACCCGAGCAGCGGATTGGGCGGGTTCTGAAATCGAAGATTCTCGGTCGCTGGCTAGTTACCTTGATTGTTCTCTGCTGCGCCGCGGTGCCCGTGGAATAGACTCACTGCGGACCGCGAACGCAACGAAGTTGAGTGGGTTGAGTTCTCAACCCCAAACGGGCGATCTGCAACTGTTTGTCTGGGCTGCTGCATCGACATCTTCAATACTTGCCGCCATTTTGACTTTCATTCGCACCCGTACTTCGACATTGTGCAACAGGCCGCAAACTACTTCGGAACGCCCGTTCAAGATTTCCGTCGGTCTTGCCTCCTGAATCAAGTGGAATTCATACGGCAGTCACCAGAAAGGCACTCGGGACGACAGAATGAAGCGGTGAGAACGGAGATTGAACGAGTGCTCTCGTCGATTCATAGCGAGCCAGAATGAGTTCGGTCTAAGTGGCAGACAAACAACCTCCCTTGTGGACTTTTCTTCAGTCGACTGATTGGGGATGCGGAAGCAGATCGCCGCCAAGGGGAGGGTTTCCCAGGCGTCGATGATGGTGGAATTTCTATCGTAGCGGATGCGCAGGCGACGCAGGACCTTCGGCCCATTCGCAGCCCACATCCTTGAGCCAGGTTTCCCACATGCTGCGGTTCTTGTGGTAGCTGACGGGGAGCAGGGTCACGCGGCGGCCGAGACCCAGTCCCACAATCGCCAGGTGCAGGCGGTCGGTGATGAGGTGTTGGTATTGGGCCGCGAACGCGATGTATTCCTCGGGCGAATAGCACCAGGCGGCCGGGTCAAACTTCTTGGGGTACTTCTTGGGCGTGAACGCGGAGTGACCATTCAGCCGCAGGCAGACGGCGCGTTCGTGAACGGGCGGGGGAGGGACCGGGAACTCGTAGCCCAGCGCCACATCGGGTACGAGGATCCCACCGGGGGCGTGAGCCAAGCTGGCGCGTTCCCGGACAAACACGCGTTCCCAGGGGCCGGGTTCGGGGGAGACGAACGATTGCGGGAGGATCGTGCAGGGAATCCCCGTGGCCAGAGCGGCCTGCCGGATGCGGAGTGCGGGCAGGAAATCCGAACCCATGCTGCCACCAGCGAACAGCAGCAGGCAGTCAAGGTCGACATCCTCGGGGTGGTCGTAGAACGGATGGAACGTGGTCCAATTGAGCCCGAAGTGCCGCAGCAGTTGACGGGTGGCGGCGTACAGCAGGCGGTCGCCGACGTTCCCTTCACCATCGACGACGCCAATCTTCCGCCCGCTGAATGGTTCGAACACCGGAGCAAAGCGGTCCAGTGGCAGTAACGTCGGCATGAGTGTCTCCTCAGGACTGATGACGGAAAAACTGAAAGCCCTCGATCGACAGCACCGGTCGACCCGTCAGCTCGAACATTCTTTGCGCCTGCGACAACGATGACTCGACGAACAACTGGGCTCCACGCAGTTCGTCGTACGCGCGGGCCTTGTAATCGGCGAACTGACGAGGGGCGGTGTCTGGCTCCATGATCAGCCTGCCGTAGCGAACACCGTGACGCTGCAGCCAGTCGGTCGTGGCTGCGCGATGCCGCTCATAGCGGCTGGTGACGATCGCCTGAACCGGTGTCCGTGGAATGAACAGCGGTCGGGCCTGGGCCAGGTGCCGGGCATAGCGATCCGCCTCTCGCAGTTCATTGCCCTGCCAGTCTTCGCAGAGCACCCCATCCAGGTCACAGGCAATCCGCTCCGCTCCCGCTGTGGCCCACCAGTTCCACTGCCAGAGATGATTGGGAGCATGTTCGCGGGCCCAGACATCGACCTGGGACTTGGCAGCGGGCCGGGCCCAGATCGCTCCGTAGTAGACCGGCTGCCGGATCTTCTGCCGCAGTTCAAAGACGGTCCGTCCGGTGGAGATCGTGTCATCCAGCACGAGTGGCCGACCGGTCACACGGCGGAGTTGGCGGGGCGTGATCGCCTGCCGATCAGGGCGATAGGCGGAACCGCCATGCAGCAGAGTTTCGATCGGCACCAGCGGCAGATGGAGTTGCAGGGCCAGCATCGCAGCCGGAATGATGCCTGAACGGGGGACCCCCACGATGCAGGAGATGTCTCGCGACAGTCGGGGAGCCCAGTCCCGGATGATCTCGGAGAGGTCGGAATATCCGGAGACCTGAATGTCGTACGGAGGGATGCAGTCCCGCAGCGGATCGGTGGCCACACTGAGGATGTCTGGATCAACGGGGACATCAATGCGGCGGGCCAATGCGGGATGGACGGTGTAGAGCACCCGCCGCAGTCGGCGGAGAGTGGCTCCCAGATCAATCGCCGCCTGCGGATCATCAACCAGTTGGATCAACGTCTCACGCGGAAATGCCAGAGCCCGGTACTGCCGCCAGGAACGGACCACCAGCTTCACGAGTCCTGGTGGCCGGGGGATCGTCCGCACCCGGCCGCGCTGTCGCTTGGCCACCTGCCGGGCCCGGGCCAGGTTGGGGAAGTCGAACCGCAGCACATCGCCACACAGCACCTGATGCCGCTGAACGTATTTGCGGGGGGCACACAACGCGATCGCCCCGCAGCCCGCAGGCCAGGCATGGCTTTCCAGGAACTCGCGGGTGTGCGGGACGACCCCCATCGAATCATGCAGCAGCAGGTAACCTTCAGCATCGGGATGCGTTGTCAGCAACGTCCGGACGAGCTGCCGCCAGGCGTCGGGACCGGTTCCCTCGTGGACCAGCGGGTCCCAGCCGTTGGCCTGCAGCAACTCGCCACACCGAGATCGCAGCGTAGACTGTGCTGCGGACAGGATTCCGACGGCCCAGTTCATGAGGTCACCTCGGTGGTGGTCTGAAAGACTTCGAACAAATCGCACTCCGCATCAAACGACGGCGCATGCCGACGGCCCGAGTTGCCGCCGTGATTGAGGGTTGAGTACTCCGCGATGTGTTCCGTCAGGGACGGGACATACCACCACTGTTGGAGCTTGAGGGCCCGCACGATCTTGCCAATGGCGGTGTCCGAGTTGCGGACCTCCGCGGGGGGACGGTTGGGATTCGGACTGGCGCCGGTCCAGTGGCGGGCGATCGGATGGTCAACGATCCGCTGCAGCGATGCTCGCGGGAACACCATCGCACAGGCCCCCCACAGACTGCGGGTGACGATCTGCTGGCAGCCGGGCGGTTTCGGCGGGCCCATGATGAA
>JAGQPW010000011.1:0-7133 GCA_020426515.1 Planctomycetaceae bacterium
GTCAATGCGTCCCACGCCGTTGCGTCCGCCGATCGTATTCAACGCGTTTACGATTTCGAATGCTCCCATCGCCACTCCATCGACTGTCACGGGCACTCCGGACTCGAAGCCGATTGTGACCGACTCTTCTTTGTCGGGGGCTTCCTGCGGCGATACGGTCATTCCAAAATCGATGACCGGAATTCCATCGACAGCCGGGTCTTCCAGCAGTCCTGCTTCGTAGCTGATGTGCAGGCAGTTCTCGTCGCTGGAGTAAGGCTTCTTAGCGGTGGCCTTCACAGGGATATTCTTCTGCTCGCAGTAGGCCAGCATTTCGGTTCGACCCGGAAACTGCTCGCGAAAACTGGCCATTCGCCAGGGAGCGATGATCTTCACCCGGGGATCGAGAGCCTCGGCGGCCAGTTGGAACCGGCACTGATCGTTCCCCTTGCCGGTGGCTCCATGCACAAATGCCACGGCTCCAACCTCACGAGCCCGCTGCAGGCAGACTTTGGAGATCAGCGGACGGGCAATCGAGGTTCCCAGCAGGTAGATATTTTCGTACTTCGCCTGCCATTGCATCACGGGAAACGCGAAGTCACGGCACAGTTCGTCCTGCACGTCGACGATTTCCGAGCTCTTGGCCCCAATATCCAGAGCTTTCTTCAGGATGGCAGGCCGGTCCTCGCATGGCTGACCCAGGTCAACATACAGGCAGTGGACATCGTAACCCAGATCCATCAACCAGCCCACCAGGACCGATGTATCCAGACCGCCGCTATACGCAAGAACAACTGACTCTGCCATGTGAAGCAACACTGAGTTGAAAGGTACGGATTTTCCTCCGCGTCGACCGGTTCATGTCCGTTCGGCGCCGCTGTGAGGCAGTTTAGCGGACATTTCCGAGCCTCGGTAGCGGGCGGGCCGTGAATTCCTTGGCTTGAGGATCGTTGCGGACAGAGGGCGTTGCGGCGCTGGAATCCTGATTTCGGGCGATTCCCACCGAGTTGCGCAACCAGCTTTCCACAGGTGAAACCCGTGCGGATGACACGTTCGAGACGAAAAGTGGCGTTCGACTCGAATGGCCAGCGGGGCCCCGGCTCGCTGTCGACCGGAATTCCAGACCTGCTCAACGTGAGGAATCGATGTTCCAACTGCTTCGCGATACGCTTTCTACCTGGCAGTTGCGGGCCCGCTACCAGCGGCGTCTGCATGAACAGCTGCTCGCCTTTGCCGAGCAGCAGGGACCACTGCCCGTTTCCGAAGATCCTGGAAACTGGCAACTGATGGGCAACTCATCTCAGATGTCGGCTCCGCAGCGGGCGGACATTCGCCAGCGAGCCCGCAAACTGGTGCAGTCCAATCCCCATGCCCGCAATATTTTGAGGCTGCTGCAAGCCTATGTAACTGGTCCCGGACTGAGCTACGTGTTGCAAACGACGCAGGGGAAATCAGGCGGCAGCGAGGATCTGCGGCAGCGGACAGCGCGCCTGTGGGGCATCTTCCTGCAGTCGAATGCCCGCCACTACAGTTTCTCCGAGCATGCCCGACGCAGTTGGCGGGATGGAGAGTGCTTCATTCGCAAGTTTCCATCCGCTCAATGGCCTCCCGCTGTCCGATTTGTCGATCCGGAGCTGATTGCCGCCACGCCAGAACAGCCAGACTCACAGGGAATCGTCACGGCTCCACACGATGTGGAATCGCCGGTCGAATACCTGAAAGTCGATCCTGGCACATCGCGGCTGATGGAAGCGATTCCCGCCGAAGAAATGCAGCACACGCGGATCGGGGTCGATTCAAATGAAAAACGCGGGCTGACAATCTTCGCCTCGGTCCTCGATGCCCTCGACTGTTTTGATCAATGGGTCGATACCGAACTGCAGGCTCGCAAGCTGCAGTCATCCATCGTGCTGTGGCGGAAGGTGCAGGGATCTCCGCAGCAGGCTGGCCAGTTTGCCGATGCCGCCGCCACCGGCTCGGGAGGTCTGCTGGGAGGTCGTCGCGAACGGCTGCAACCGGGAACCATCCTGACGACCAATCACGGCACCGATATTCAATTCCTCCAGCCGAATACGAATTTTGGTGATGCGGTTCCATTGGGACGCATGTTGCTGCTGCGGGTTGCTGCGGGAGCCGGTTTACCAGAGTTCATGCTGACCTCCGATGCCTCCAATGCGAACTTCGCCTCAACCATGGTGGCCGAGGGCCCGGCGGTGAAGCTGTTTCAGGGAGAGCAGCAATTCTTCCACCAAGAGTTCGTTCACCTGTGGCGCTGGGTCATGCAGGAGGCCATCCATCTTGGACTGCTTCCATCTGATGTCTTCGATCACGTGGAGTGCAGCTGGACATTTCCGCAGCTCATCAATCGGGATCGGCCTCGCGAACGTCTGGCTGATGTCCAGCTGATACAGGCTGGCGTTCTGTCGCGTACGGAAGTGGCTCGACGGGATGGAGTCAGTCCGGAGCGCATGCAGCAGGAACTCAACGCCGAACGGCCCGCGATGCAAAAGGATCACGGGCCGTCGGACGATAAAATTGGCACCCCGCCCACAGCGGGATCAAGGTGACTACGGAGCTTCGTTCGAAACGGGAATTTGCTCAGCGAGGGCCACAGTCGGTGGGACGGTTGCCGTTTCCTCGGCTGTGGCTGCTTCTGTCAGGCTGGCATCCGAAGTCGTTTCAACGGGTTCGCCGGTCTGGTTCTCATCGCGGCTGCCATCGGTCTTCTTCTCGGCATTGGAGGAAGAGTCCTCTTTCTGCCCAGATGGCTTCCGTTCCTGACGCTCAGCCTTTTCGTCTGGGCGAGATGACTTCTCAGTCTTCGCTTCTGGCTTGGCCTTGCGTTCTTCTCGCTGTTCGGGACGAACACCATCACCCTTCGGGGGCCCCATGGGGCGATGTGCTTCGTGGGACTCTCTGCGTGGCTTCCCTTCGTGGCTCTCTTCTCCTGAACCGGGACGACGACCTTCGGGACGTTCCGAACGTGCTTCGTCTCGCTTCATTGGAGGCCGCCCGTCACGCTCTCCGAAATGGCGGGGGTGATCGGCGTTTCGCTGTTCATCGCGAGGTTCGGGACGACGAAATTCACCGTCGGGTCGACCTTCATGTGATGGACGCATCGCCATTCCGGGGCGTTGATCTCCACCAAATGAAGGGCGGGGTGGCATGTGCATTCCTCGCTGTTCACCCTGTTCACGGGGGCCGCGAGACTGTTCGTGGCGACCATCTCGCTGATGTGTACGTGGCCCACCTTCATCGTGACCACGGAACTGCGGACGGTCATGGGGAGGCCGCATGTCGGAACCGGGACCGTGATGTCCGCGAAATTCGTGATTGTGCCAGGCAAATTGAGGGGGAGCGTGCCGATGAGATTGCATTCCAAAGCCGCGCCCTGGACCGAACTGAGGACCGCGCGGTCCGAAGTGTGATCGTTGAGGAGCCCAGCGCGGACCGCCAAACCCGGCATATCCGCGGTGTGAGTGGAAACCGTGACGCGGGCCCCTGTGCCACTGATGAGCTGCGAACGATCCGCGTTGTGGTCCGTGCTGATTACGCTGAGGGCCGGCCCAGTGTCGTGGGCCGCCAGACCGCTGGGGACGATGTGACCCCTTTGGGCCACGGGCCTGTGTGGATGGCCCTCGGTGATCCATGCCTTCGCGCCGACCTCGTTCATGTTGATCGGCGCGAGGTCCGCGCTGATCTTCTCCACGTGGTCGATCCGCGTTCATTCGCGGCGGCCCTTCGGGACGGTGGTGAGCCGCCATGGCGGCCCGCATCCGTTCGTGCCCCTTCTGGAACTCTTCACGTGACAGGTTTCCATCGTGATTCGCGTCCAGACGATCAAAGATCGCCTCGGCGGATGGAGCCCGGTCGGCGTGTGGACCTTCAGGGCGCTGACGATCCGGCCCACGTTCGGGAGATTGGGCCATGGTCGTGGTTGCGAAACTCGCAGCGCACAGCAGCAGGGCCAGTGTGTTTAGTGACAGACGCATTTCTAGACTCCATTGATGTAGGGCGAACGCGACCAGATGAGGCAGCACGAGCATGTTTTCATTGCTGCGAAGATGCAGGCAGCAAAATCCCGGGTTTCGATGGCGTCCACTTGCCGGAGAAACCACAGCGTGGGTTGAATGGAAAATTGCCCGTGTGTGACGGCTTGTCAGCACGTTGGACAGTACTTGAAACCCGCCTGCGACCTTGAAGTACCGGTGAATCTGTCAGATTTTTTTTGGTCAGCAACCCGGTCAGGATTCTCCGGGGAGTCACGGGATCGGGAAACGACAGATCATTCGCCCCGTCAATTGTGTGACCCTACGATTCGAGTTCCATACCGCCGGCACTGTCCACAAACAGGACGCGAGGGAGATTGCCGACGAGATTTTCCATGCGGCTGAAGAATTCGGCCTCATCTCCTTCGCGCGGAGTTTCAAACCCCAGCAGGACCACGGCAGCCTCGGCTGAGGTGGCCTGGATCGCGCTGGCCGGGTTGGTCGAAACAACCACTTCTGCCTGGGCGGCAATTCTCGCAGACGTGCAAAGTTCTTCGACATGGCGGGTGACTTCGCTTTTTCCATCTTCGCTGGGCACAACCCGCAGCATGCGAATAGGATTTCGCCGCCACTCCGGGTTCTGGTGCAGCAGATGAGCCAGCAGCAACATCAGTCCACCATTACGGCGGCCGCGCCACCAGACATCAATCGTTCCCCGCGGCACCTGCCAGGAATCATCGTCCTCACTGGAATCGGTGTCTTCGCCGCGACTCTCACGAAATCGCACGGCGATAATGCTGCGCCCCAGTCGAGAGACAAGGCGCACGCTGGCCCCGAATGTTTCTGCCTTCCGAGGCTCATTCGGCCAGCCCAGCAGCACCGTGTTCGGACGTAACCCACCTATGCCGTGACACTGCACCAGCGATTCAATGCCGTCGGAAAGATATTGCGAAATCACGACGGTGGGAAAAGCCTGCAGTCCTTCCCGGGCGATGAAGGCATGCAGGGTGGCTTCGAATTTCTGTCGGCGCTCGGCATGCTCCTCGATGTCTCCGGTGACAATGTGCGCCAATGACAGGATTCCATGACCGGCTGTCAGCCAGTGTCCGTAGATCGCCAGATGCGGACGCGTCCACGCCGATCCGCTGAGAGCGAGGATGACCGGCCGCCAGTTCTTGGGATGGTAGACGGTTTGTTCCAGTCGCAGCAGGTTCTGTCGTGCCCGCTCGAAGATCACACCGCTACTCAGATCACCCCAGCGAGATTCAATTTCGCGGAAGCGGATGAACCAGTGCAGGGCGGCGATCACGACGATCGACAGAATGGCCCATTGCCAGTTGATCAAAAACATCACGGTCAGGCAGCCCAGCGTGCCCGCCAGCGACAACGTCCAGTGGCAGTACTTGAAAGTTGGACGATAGCTGGGATTGTGAGTGACCGCTTCGTAGAACGTTGCCAGATTCAGCAGTCCGTAGGTGATCATGAAAAACATCGTGATGATCGGGGCAATGGCATTCAGGTCGCCCAGGAAAATGCAGGACTGTGCAATCACAAAGGTCAGCACGGTGGCCCGTCGAGGCTCACGGCTGCGACCGCTGCTGGCACCAAAGAACTTCAGCTGCTCAAAGATTTCGTCTCGTGCAAATGCCTGCAGAATTCGCGGTGCTCCCATCATCGATCCGAGTGCGGAGGAGAGTGTCGCTGCGAACACACCGGCGGTAATCAACGCAGGGATCACCGCGATCTCCTGAATCACCATGTTGTTGGTAATCAATTCTTCGCGGGGACAGACGCATCCCAGCAGGATTGCCATCGACACGTAGACCAATCCTGTCACAGCCACAGAGGCCAGTGTCCCGCGCGGAATGGACTTCGAGGGACGTGCCAGATCTCCCGACATGTTGGCCCCCGCCATGATTCCGGTGACAGCCGGAAAGAACAGGGCGAACATCGTGAACAGAGATTCTCCGGGCTCAAACTTTGGCGTCAGGTTGGCCTTGGCGAATTCAAGGTCGAAGTGCGTGAATGCCCCGGCGTAGAACGAAAGGAGGGCCGCGGCGAGCATGCCAAGAATGAAGTACTGAACCTTCATGGTCCAGCCAGCCCCAATGTACACGCAGACGAAAGTCAGGATGTTGACCAGCGTCGCAATGATGAGCGAATTCGACGTCAGCGACGGGAATGTGGCCGTGAACGCTTCCGTGAAGCCAATCACATACATGGCCACCGAAATCGCCTGGGCGAGGTAGAACACCACGCCAATGGCTCCGCCAAACTCAACACCGAGGCTGCGGCTGATGAGGTAGTATGCCCCGCCTCCCTGGACCCGTGTGTTGGTCGCAATGGCGGAGAGCGAGAGGGTGGTGAGGGTGGTGATCGCCTTGGACGCAGCGACAATCAACAGCGCGTACACAATCCCGGACTGGCCGACGACCTGACCCAGCCGCAGGAACATGATCACGCCCAGGATGGTGAGCGTGCATGGGGTAAACACACCACCAAACGTGCCGAACTTCGTGTTCGACCTGGGATCCTGACTCATCGACGATTCCTCAGCACCGGATTCATTCCAGAAGTCTTGAGGTCTTGGGGAACCGGCCACCGGATCGATTCCGGGAGAGATCGCGTCTGAACGCCGGCAAAATAATCATTCAGTCACTTCACTCACCACAGCCACGCAAACTCTCGAGCGGGCTGCCTGGTGAAACTTCAGCGTCGGCCAGAACGCGACCAGACAGCACCACAAATGAATGCCGTCGCCGCTACGGCCAGCAACATAATTGCGCGTGGCATGGTCATCGTGATCAGCAGGACCTGAAACTCAACCGGTTCCAGGTTCTGCAGTAACAGGACGACAAAAATACACCCGGTCAGGATGACCGCCGCCCGCCGGATCCGCGTGCGCCAACGAGTCCAAAAGGACGCCTGAACTTCATTCATCCGCACTGCCTCCATCCCCGTCGACGTTGTTGACAAGGGACGCGGAACAATCAACACCGGACGCCGCCGACTGAACTCGCAGGTCACCGACCGGCGGCGACTCCGCGTTCGTCGAGGTTTTAAGCGATTTGAGCACCTGAGAGACCAGGGCGTCGTATCGTCGCAGGACCAGTTGTTCTTCGTCCGCCGATTTCGGGGGCGCTTCTCCAAACGCCGATTCCTGAT
>JAGQPW010000011.1:7229-10366 GCA_020426515.1 Planctomycetaceae bacterium
GCATCGTCGGCTTTGGCTGACGATGCCTGCTTCCAAAGTCCGGTGAACATGTGCGACCTCCTGCCTGTTTGGCGGCTCCGAATGGAGCCGAAGGTAAAGCGGGAGGCGAGTTCCGGCACGAAAAGCCACCCGGAGGGACTTGGGACATCATCGAAGTTGGACGTGACGCGGCTCCGTCAAAGGAAACGACAGAACAACATCCCGGGAAAGCCAGCTTGTGATTCGTGATTCAGGACTGACATCCTGCGACACTTGAGTCGCGAACCCTTAATCTGGGATTCCATCCCATCTAGTGTACCAAGTCAAATCTTGTGCTGACCAGATGCAAACGCGCGGAATGCAAAGAACATCACTCTGCAGCGCGTCATTGTGTCTCAGTTGCCCCAGGGATGCCCATGTCGCCGAGTCGCTGGCGTTTTGGGATGCTTGAGGAATAGGATCGATATCCGTCAAAGCGGGGGGATGAGTGGTGGGGAGGGGGCATCGATGTTGGATGTTGGACCCTCCGGAGATTTGGAAGGTGAGTGAAACCATGGGGATGGCATTGGTAAGAAGCGCATTGCTGATCGCGTTGATGTCGCTGGCGGTGGCGACGGGAACGGCCGCCGAACGACCGAATATCGTCATCATCTATGGCGACGATGTCGGCTACGGCGATCTGGGGGCTTATGGGGCGACGCTGATTCCCACCCCCAACCTCGACCGGCTGGCGGCTGAAGGGCTCCGGTTCACTGATGGCCACTGTTCCGCGGCGACATGCACTCCGTCGCGGTTTTCCATGCTGACTGGCATTCACGGGTTTCGCCATGGCGTCCGTGTGTTGCCACCGAATGCCCCGATGACCATCAAGCCGCAGATGTTCACGCTGCCGCAACTCTTTAAGCAAGCGGGATACAAGACAGCGGTCATCGGCAAATGGCACCTGGGAATTGGTGATGGCAAGACGCCGGTTGACTGGAACGGCGACGTGAAGCCGGGGCCTCTGGAAGTTGGCTTCGACTACTCATTCCTGCTCCCTTCCACGAACGATCGGGTTCCCTGTGTCTATGTGGAAAATCATCGGGTGGTCAACCTGCAGGAAGCAGACCCACTGTTCGTTGGTCAGAAGCCCGCCAGTGCCATGGTCACCGAGTACCCCGACGGAAAAACGCACCCCGAGGCCATGACCTACTACCGCAGTTCGCACGGTCACAACAACTCCGTGATCAATGGCATTGGACGCATTGGATTCCAGTGGGGCGGTCAATCGGCCTTGTGGAATGATGAAACCATGTCGGATGTCTTTGTTACGCAGGCTCGCAAGTACATTGCCTCCCGCGAACCGGATCAGCCCTTCTTCCTCTACTTCTCATCGCAGGACATTCATGTCCCGCGGGCGCCTCATCCACGGTTTCGAGGAAAGTCGAAACTCTCCTACCGCGGTGATGCGATGGTCCAGCTGGATTGGAGTACCGGCGAAATCCTGAAGGCGCTGGAAGAGCAGGGACTCGCGGAGAATACGCTGGTTATCTTCTCCAGTGATAACGGCCCCGTGTACGACGATGGCTACGAGGACGGCACCACCGTCCACACTTCCACACAGGAAGTCGATCGCGGGCACGATGGCTCCGGTCCCTATCGTGGCGGCAAGTATCAGATTTACGAAGGGGGCACACGCGTCCCCCTTATTATTCGCTGGCCCGGAAAAGTGAAGCCCGGTGTCTCTGCCGCGATGGTCAATCAGATTGACTTCATCGCTTCGTTTGCCGAGATGCTCGACATCAATCTTGCCTCAGGGCAGGCGCCCGACAGCCGCAGTACGTTGGCGGCCCTGCTCGGCAAGTCGTCCACCGGTCAGGCGTGGATGCTCGAAGAAGCCCGCGGGTTGGCGGTTCGCAAAGGACAGTGGAAGTACGTGGCCGCTCAAGGCAAGAACGGTCCCGAATTGTACAACCTCTCGGAAGACATCGGCGAGCAAACCAACATCGCTGCTGAGAACCCGCTGATGGTTGACGAACTGCAGTCACTGCTGCAGCAGGCCGTCGACGCCGAGGCCGGGATTCGCCAGCTTGCGCGGTAGTCGGTCGGAATTGCCCTCCACTCTCACCAGCACGCTGCTATGAACGCATCTATTTTTCGAGGCTGCATTCCGGCCCTGATGACTCCTTGCCTGCCAGACGGGATGCCCAATTACCCGGCGCTGGTTGCCAAGGGAACGTCACTGATCGCCAGCGGGATGCAGGCCGTGGTGTATTGTGGCTCGATGGGGGACTGGCCACTGTTGACGGATTCTCAGCGTCAGGAGGGCGTCCGGCAACTCGTTGAAGCGGGCGTGCCTGTAATTGTCGGAACGGGAGCCCAGAATTCAGAGATTGCCGCGGCACATGCGGCTCATGCTCAAAAGGTGGGGGCCAAAGGGTTGATGGTCATTCCGCGACTGTTGTCACGCGGCACTTCACCCGCTGCCCAACGCGAGCACTTCGTTCATGTGCTCAGCGCAGCTCCCGATCTTCCGGCGGTCATTTACAACAGCCCGTACTACGGATTTGAAACACGGGCCGATCTGTTCTTTTCCATCCGCAGCGAGTGCGCCAATCTTGTCGGCTTCAAGGAGTTCGGGGGGGCCGAGGCGCTCAGCTATGCCGCGGAACACATCACGCACGCCGACTCCAATGTCCTGCTGATGGTTGGAGTCGATACGCAGGTGGTGCATGGTTTCCTGCACTGCGGGGCCGTGGGAGCGATCACAGGGATTGGCAACTGCCTGCCGCGCGAAGTGTTGCACTTTGTGACGTTGTGCCAGCTCGCCGCTGGAGGCGACGTGGAGGCGGGGCGGCTGGCTCGCGAATTGAGCGACGCCCTGCTGGTGCTCTCGACATTTGATGAAGGCCCGGATCTGGTCCTGTACTACAAGTACTTGCTCGTGCTGCTCGGAGATGCTGACTATGAACGCCACTTTAACCCGACCGATGCCCTTAGCCCGAGCCAGCAGGCCTTCGCCGCTGCCCAGCTCAAGCAGTTCCAATGCTGGTGGCGCAACTGGCCAGGCAAGGTCTACGAAGGCTGATCGCGGAACTCAGTCCATGGCGGAGCCCGCTTCGCTAGTTGTCATGCTGACGATTCTCGCCGCATTCTGGTTCGGAATGGTCGAGAAGGCC
>JAGQPW010000011.1:10465-56944 GCA_020426515.1 Planctomycetaceae bacterium
GCAGCGCAATCGCTCGATCCGCAGCAGACTCTCGATCGCATCGCGTTTGGTTCGTGCATCAAACAGGAACAGCCTCTGCCGATCATCGATGCCCTGGTTCGCGATCGACCTCAGGTCATGCTGATGCTTGGCGACAATATCTATGCCGACACCGCCGACATGGCGGTGATGAAAGCCAAGTATGAACGGTTGGCGGCACATTCCGAGTTTCAGAAACTCCGCAGCACCTGCCCGCTGCTCGCGACCTGGGATGATCATGACTTCGGGCTGAACGATGGCGGAGCCGACTTCCCGCAACGGGCCGCTGCACAGGAATTGTTCATGGACTTCTGGGGCGATGCTCCCGACGCTCCGCGCCGACATCGTGAAGGAGTCTACACCGCGGGCATCTACGGGCCTCCCGGCCGTCGCGTGCAGATTATCCTGCTCGATGCCCGCTACTTCCGCTCTCCGCTCAAGACTGGCGAGCGCCGAGTTGGCGGGCCGTATCTGCCTGATGATGATCCGAGCAAGACCATGCTCGGCGAAGCTCAGTGGACATGGCTCGAACAGCAGTTGAAGCAGCCCGCCGAACTCCGTCTGATTGGTTCTGGCATTCAGATCATTGCCAGCGATGCCGGGCAGGAAACCTGGTCCAATCTGCCAGGAGAACAACAGCGGCTGTACAGGCTGATTCAATCCACAAAGGCCGAAGGTGTGATTCTGCTGAGCGGCGACCGCCACTGGGCCGAACTTTCGATGCTGACCGAGGGCGTCCCGTACCCACTGTACGACATCACCTCCAGCAGCCTGAATCAGCTTCACCCCCGTGGCACCCCGACCGAGAATACGCACCGCGTCGAGATCGGCACCTGGCATCGCGAAAACTACGGCCTCGTTCTGATCGACTGGGAACAACCCGATCCGACCATCCTGCTGGATGTGCGAGACCTCAGCGGGATGTCTCGGTTATCGAAGACATTAAATCTAAGTGAACTGGCATTCCCGGAAAGATAGAGCAATCTTCACGTTACCAAAGTGCCGACTGGCCGAGGTGTTGAATTGTCGTTGTCGTGGTAACGGGTCCGTCGCACGGCGTTTCACCGGCGATGGAATTATTACGTTGTGGAAATGTCAATCTGGCCTGTGTGTATTGCCATATTGACGCCCCATTTTTGCCGATGTATAAACAATTCCGGATTCTTGCGAGTCCGTTTGAGGCCATTCTTGGCTGTTTCAAACTGACGTAACCAGCTCAGATTATTGGCAATTGTTAGTGAGGTTTTTCGATGAAGTCTGCTCGTGTAAGGGGGTTTACCCTGATTGAGTTGTTGGTCGTGATTGCGATTATCGCCATTCTCATTGCGCTGCTGCTCCCGGCAGTGCAGCAGGCACGGGAGGCCGCTCGTCGGACCCAGTGCCGCAACAATCTCAAACAGTTGGGATTGGCAATGCACAACTACCACGATAACTACCAGATGTTTCCCTGGCTGAAGGGAGGTACAGGCATGGGGCGGTCTTCGTCCGACGTGTGTCGCAATGAAGACACCATCAATGGTTTTGTCTTCATTCTGCCATACATCGATCAGGCGCCCTTGTACAATCAGTTGTCGCAGCGAACCGGGGCGGTTAGTGGATGCACTGCGACGACGACGGAAGCCTTTGGGGCGCCTCGCGATTTCAGTTACTTTGCCTGGGGCGTAAGGCTTCCGGCATTGCTGTGCCCCTCATCGCCTGATGGACTGCTGTACGGAGGGAGCAGCTTCTTTCAGGGCCAGCGCGATTACGGAATGTGCATGGCGGACACGATTGCCAATAATCAGTCGATTCGCAACGGTCGGGGTATTTTCGGCTATCAGTCGTCCAATGGGATGAAGAACATTACCGACGGCACCAGCAACACCATTCTGCTCGGCGAGAAGTGCAAAGGAAATTCGGCGAACTCCATTTTCGGTATTGGTGCTCAATCTGTGTCTGGCCTGAACACCAGTCCTGCCGGTTGCCTGGCCGCCAACAACAAGGGAACTTTTGCAACAGGCTACACGGGGCAGAGCAGCCGACCATTGGGAGCGCTTTGGGCCAGTGGACTCTCATCACACGCCGGCTTCAATACGGTACTTCCGCCCAATAGCCCGACATGCCTGGCCGATGCGTATGGCGACAGTTGGGCTCTGGTGAGCGCTCAGAGTTATCACACCGGAGGGGTTCACGTACTGATGGCGGATGGTGCTGTTCGCTTTGTTTCCGAGAATATCGACACCGGCAACGTCTGGGCGCCTGAAGTCACCACCGGAGCCAGCCCCTATGGAGTCTGGGGGGCGCTCGGTACGATGGGCGCTGGAGAAACGGTCGGCGAATTCTAGGGATGACTGCCGTCGGCTGTCTGATCGGGGACGTTCGCACACGGCGATCTTCCTGAGCGTTGCACATCATCTCCCAGTTCAATTGCTGAGTCGAACAAGCCCATGCTGAATTTGAAAGTCGCCCTGTTCCACACTTCTTGTTTGTTGATGTTCTGTTCCCTGGGGTGCGGAAGTGGAAGCGGAACGGATGTGCAGAGCGGGCCGCCAACTCCCGTTTCGATGTCCGGAACCGTCACTTACGACCGGACGCCGGTCCCGAAGGGACGAATCGAATTCGAACCGGATGCCAGCCAGGGAAATCAGGGGACCGCTGTTTCCGTCGAGATTGTCGATGGCAAATATCAGGCTTCGGCGGATCAGCGCCCCATCAGCGGGCCCACTGTCGTTCGGATTTTCGGGTATGACGGCAACACAACGGCCGATGCTCCTGACGGAAGCGAATTGTTTCCTCCGTACACGACGTCGCTCGATTTGCCCCGGGATAAACTTGTGTTCTACTTCAACGTCCCGAAATAAGCGCTGCTACTACGGCGAGTTCTCTACCCGCGCGGGTGGCACTTCGAGTGAATCGCCTTGAGGCGGCTGTGTTCGACCTGAGTGTAGATTTGCGTCGTGCGGATGCTGGCGTGGCCGAGCATTTCCTGCAGGGCGCGGATCTCAGCGCCGCCGGCCAGCATGTGCGTCGCGAAGCTGTGACGCAGCGTGTGCGGGCTGATCTTTGAACTGCAGCCGATGCGGGCCGCGTACTTCTTGACCAGATGCCAGATGTTGATGCGGGTCAACGAACGGCCGGTTCGGGTTACGAACAGATAGTCCTGATCACCATTGTGGGTCATTCGCGGGCGTTCCTGTTCCAGGTACGCTGAAATCGCCCGGACGGCGGTGGGGGTCATCGAAACAATGCGTTCCTTGTTTCCCTTTCCGAGACAGCGGCAGAAGCGTTGTTCGAGTTGCAGGTCCTGCAGCCTTAGCCCGCTGATCTCCGAGGCTCGGCAGCCTGTGGCGTACAACGTGGCCAGCACCGCGCGATCACGCAGTGGAAAGGGATCTTCCCAGCCTGGCTCTTCGAGCAGTCGGTCGACCATCTCGGGACTCAGCACGGCGGGGAGGTACTGCCACAGCTTGGGAGAGGAGAGCATCTCCATCGCACTTTCGGCGATGACTTCTTCCAGCACGAGATAGCGGAAGAACATCTTCAGCGCGACAATGCGGCGGGCGGTGGTAGAGGGTTGCAGACCGCGATCGTGCAGGTGCTGCATGAAACTTTGCAGCCTGTCGAGTGTGATGGCGACGACGGAGGGGATCTTCTGTTGATCTGCCCAGGCAATGAACTGCTGCAGGTCGTTGCGGTAGGCCATGACCGTATTCACAGAGAGGCCACACTCGGCTTCCAGATACGCCAGGAACGGCTCCAGAAACCGCGACGGGTGCAGGAACGGCTGTTGAGCAGCCTGCTGAACGGCAAGAGGGCGTCGACGGGGAGGCATGGAACCAGTGGGGCTGGAGGGAACGGGAACGTTCGCTATTCCAATGATCGGTGCCTTAGCCTGCGGAGCAAGGAGCCGACTGCACCCCGCGCAAAGAAAAGGACCCGCGAGCGATGACGCTGCGGGTCCCAATGACTCTACGGCCTGTGAGTCGAAAATCAGTTTTGCTCAGCGGCAGGCTTTTCGTCAGCTGGCTTGTCGGCATCAGCTGGCTTGTCGCTCTTTTCTGTTTCCACGGCTGGCTGCTTGTCGTCCTTCATGGCAGCCTCTTTGGCAGCCTTCAGTTCGTCCTGCAGCTTCTTCATGGCGTCGGCCTGCTTGGCGGCCGCATCTTTGAGGTCGGCAACTTCCTTCTTGGCCGCATCGAGAGAAGCGGTCAATTCACCGTTCTTCTTCTTTTCAGCAGCAGTGGCTTCGTCAGCAGCCTTCTTGGCGGCCTCAACGGCCTTCTTGGCAGCTTCCGAGGCCTTGAGAGCCTCGTCGGCGGCGACCTTCTGCTTGGTGACATCGGCCACCTGAGCTTCGAGTGCGGCCTTGGTCTTGGCAGCCTTGTCCTGCTCAGCCTTCAATGTGCTTTGCAGCTTCTTGTTGGCGTCCTGTGACGAAGCGAGTTCCTTGGAAACTTCTGCAACCTTGACCAGAGCGGCATCGCGCTCGGCAGTCATGGTGGCCAGCTTCGCCATCAGATCGGCCACGTTTCCTTCGAGGCCTTCAATCTTCGCGTTGGCTTCGGCCAAGGCAGCTTCAGCCACGTTGGCGTCTTCTGCACGGGACAGAGCCTGCGTGTAGGACAGCATGCGACCGTAGCTGCTGCCATAAGGATTGTACCCGCAGCGCGTGGCGCAGGTGGGGCGACATGGTTGGCAACGACCGCCAGCAATGGCATCGGCGGTCATGCTGCAGGTCATTCCAACCAACAGCAAATAGGTGGACATTCGAATCATGGCTCTATCGCGAAGTTGAGGTGACGCCGGCAGTCTGGCCCGGAAGATGGCTGAACCACGGCATTCAGGTGGGGTGGGCAAAATCTTCCAACCCTTATCTTCGGGAAGTTTGCGCGCGAATTCAACGTTGAGCCGGAACTCTTCCTTAGATTGCCTCGCTTACGGGAATTCAGCCCCGGATCTTCAGAATATGTCGACCGCTCGGATCACGCACGCCGTTCAGCGTGGGACCGACTGCAGCGATGGCAGCGGTTGTAGCCCGGAGAAGCGTTGTGCCGAAGGGGAGAGTTGCGCGGGCTGACCAGGAAGCGATTCGGGGTGGGCACCAACCGATTGAGAGGCTGGTTTTCCATGCACGCGACGGTTGAACGATTCGGGATCAAACGCATCGGGGCGTTGTTCCTTAAGGGTCTCGTTCAGGAATTCAGCGGAGATCTCCTTATCGGAGGTCGCAGGTGAGGTCGCGGGTTGTTCGACACGCGGCGGCGAAACGAGTTTCGGAGTTGAGTGGGCAGCGACCGGCTGAATGACCTGGGGGGCAGCAACCGGGCTGGCTGGCTGTTCGCGCAGCACCTGCTGGACCCAGTCGCACAGCAGGGCGTACTGCTTCCGTCCCGCGCTGCCTGCAAAAACCGTCTGGTGTGCGGGAGTCGATTCCAGGGGTTTACGAATCAGGGGACTGTTGATGGGATCGGACGGTGAAATCAATTCGAGGATTGCCGCCAGATTCTCTTCGCTGCGGGTCTTTTGGTGAATCAGGCCGCCGACGGCCGTAAGCTGGAACGATTGCGTGGATGTCGTGCTATGGCAGCCTCGATTCCCGCACTTGTTGAGGATCAGCGGCTGAACATGGCGGATGTACGATTGCATCGACTCCCGCGAGAGTCCCAGCGTGGTGCGGCTTTCCGGCTTGGTGAATCCATCTGCGGTCATCGCTGCGGGGCGGGATTCATCTTCAGGCTGTGAAGCCGTCGGCGGGACATGTTGCTGCAATTCGCTCAGCAGTTGGCGGGCATCGCTGCGCAGTGGTTCCATCTTGATGGCTGTTCCCACTTCCTGCAGTGCTTCGTTGAGGAGTCCCTGATCGCGGCACCACTCGGCGAGTTTCATATGTGTCTCAGCCGTGTGGCGGGGAACATTGTCCCGCAATTTGATGTAAGCGTCCTGCAGCGATGTCGCGGTTACAAGCGCGTATTCGAAGGGAACCGTCATGTACGTTCCGCTGAACTCGACGCGGTACCCTCCCGGCTGTTCCTTGATGGTCCCTGAAAAGGTGCGGCCATCGGTCATCACAACGACTCCCTGCGGCGCGGGGGGCAGGCTGCCCAGTTCTCGCAGCAGGTCGAGTTGTGCATTCGGATCGGCCAGCGCAGTGGGATCGTTCAGCTGCGGCATGACAGCGCGGATCTCCGGAGGGAGATTGGCTGTGGGGAATTGCTGCGCCTTGGCAGTGGAGACAGCGATCAGGCAGATCAAGCTGAGAGTCAGTCGAGAGACGGAATGTGCCATCGCACCATCCATGGTGTTACGAAATTCGAGCGTGCGTCGTCGACACTACGTCGACCACGTCGGGCGGTCAACGACTGTTGATCCTGTGTCGCGGCGGATGGGCTGTGTCGGCAATTCCTGCCGCACTTGAGGGCGCGCTGACCGGACTGTCAATCCGCCGATGCCGTGGCCCCCTGGCATCCAGAGCCAGCACCTGCCGTGCAGCCAAAGCAATGCGGACCGGTCACGATCGGTCGCTGCGAAAGGGCTGAGCTGAAGTCGCGAATGTGCTGAGGCTGACAAGGATCAACCGGCATGTCGAGCATCTGGTTGAAGTCGCAGTCATACAGGTGGCCTCTCCAGTCGACGGAGAGGGTGTTGCGACACATCAAACCCGCGACGGCTCCCGGGTTGAACGCGTCAACCAGCGTGTGCATGTACTCCTCGTGATGACCCGAGAGGAGCAGGTCTTCGAGGAACCGGCTGATGGGCATGTTGGTGATCGTGAACAGCTGCGTGAACTCGATGCCAAAGCGAGACTGCAACTCTTTACGGTAGGCCGCCTCCAGTTTGACCTGCGAGGGTGGCAGTGACGGACCGACGGGGTTGTAGACCAGCGTGAGCGGGAGCTCCGGGCACTTTCCATAGCCCAGCTCGTTCAGCCGCCGCAACGCTTTGATGGAAGACTGAAAAACGCCGCTACCACGCTGGGCATCGCAGTTGTCTTCGAGATAACAGGGGAGCGAAGCCACAATGGCCACCTGTTGGCCAGCGAGGAATTCGGGCAGGTCCATGAACCCGGGGGCCATTAGAATCGTGAGGTTGCAGCGGTCAATTACGTTCGCCCCAAGCGTTCGCAGTTCCCTCACGAACCAGCGGAAATCGGGATTCATCTCCGGTGCCCCGCCGGTGAGGTCGACCGTGGAAATCTTGTGTCGGGCAACCGTCTCCAGGCAGTGCTCCAGCGTTTCGCGAGTCATGATTTCACGTCGATCAGGTCCTGCATCGACATGGCAGTGGTGGCAGACCTGATTGCACAGCTTACCCAGGTTGAGCTGCAGTATCTCGACGGAACCGGCCTGCAAGGGGGGCAGTCCACACTGTTCCAGTCGAGCGTCGAATGATGGGGCCGCGTGCTCGGTCGGGCGATGCAGAATCTCCAACTGGTAGACGGGGTTGGCAAGTGGATCGTGGCGATGGGCCAGAGACTGGGGCATGAGGTCCCGTCGATGCTAAGACGCAGGGAAATGTGTGAACGGTAATCGTTGCGGAACGCCAAGTGTTCTTCAGTAATACGCCTCACACAAGGCAGTGGCTATCGGGTTTTGTCGGGGTTTGTTGGCAAGGCGGCATTCAATTTCGCTCGTTCGACGGCAAACATCAGTGCCATGGCTCCCCCTCGTTCATCTCGACCGAGAATGGCCGTCCGGTTGTAATAGTCCTCGACGGTTTTCTGTTTCCCGGTGCCGGTGCAGACATCCAGAAGTTCTCCCTTCGGACCTGTCCGAATCTTCACGGCCTCCCAGGCACGTGCAGCCGCTGCGGCGAATTCGGGATCGCTCAACCAGCCTCGCTGGACTCCGCGCGTGAGGGCGAAACCGATCATGCAAGTGGACGTCATCTCGCGATAACTCACGGGATCGTCGATCACCTGCTGCCACATGCCGGTCTCGTCTTGATGCAGCAGCAAGGCCGAGAGATGGGCTTCAAGTGATTGCCGCATTTCCTCTCGCAGTTCGGTCGCGTTCTGACGCAGGTCGGCATGGAGATCGGGTTGTGTCAGCATGCGGTCGAGGTCGGTCAGCGCGAGGGCCAGACCCAGGGCAGGGAACCCATTGCCCCGTCCCCAGGCCGCTTCGCAGAGTGGGGAGTGTCGATAGAGTCCATCATCGCGCACGCACAACTTTTTCATAAATCGCAGGTGCCGCCGGGCCATGTCCAGGTAGCGGACATCGCCGGTCAGTTCGGCGGCGGAAACGAGAATCGGGCACGACATGAAGACCGCATCGCTCATCTCACTGTGTGAGGGCATGGCGGTCAGCGGGTTGCCGCTTTTGTCGAAACCTCGCTCTGCCACTTTGCGGACGAGTTCAATGGCCTTCGCATCGTCACGTTCACGGGCCCACTCGGCAATGATCAGATGACCGGCGAAGTGACTGCCGTTCGCGTTATCGGGAAGTGCGACTTTCGAGCCGTCGAGATAGGGCTGCAGGATCTCTGCGACCTGTTCCAGTTGGGCGTTGTCACTTCGCATGCGGGCGGTTTCCAGGCGGGCCAGAACGGCCAGTGCAGGCTGATACATGACCGTTTTCAGGTCATGGCCGTAGACCACGAGCAACTGGTCGACGACCTCCGCTGGCGTTCGTTGAAGTCGGCGTTTCACTTCTTCATGTAGCTCGGAACTCTCACTCGGCAGCTTCTGGCCACTGGTCTGGAACAATCCGCCGTCGGTCCGAGGCGTCTCGCTTCCCCGCTGTTTGCCCAAGGCCAGCGAGCAGGAAATCCGGTGGGGAGTTGCGTGACCGCAACCCGCAATGGAATTGGCTTTCACGGCAGCCGCGAGGCAGTCTTTACTCCACTGGCCGTCTTTGTCATCAGCTCCGTTTTGCGTTGCCTGTTGCTCAGTCACATGATCACTGTGGACATCGAGCACAACGTCCGGCCCAAACCATGCCAGGAACCGCCAGATGGTCGCCGCCGTCCGCTCATCAGCAGTGTTGTAGGCCGATCCTTTCGGCGGGAAACTGAGCAGGCGATCCCTCTCCCCCGCAGCAGGCAATGCAGTCGGGGGGACAAAGAGGACGGCGTAGCAGATGTTGTCCTGCTTGCGGGTGATCGCTGATTGAGCGGCGTGTGTCAGCAGGGAGTTGTATTCGTCCTGGTGCGTGCCAACATCAATGACGGCAGCAATGCGTGTCCGTCCATCCGAAAAGTTAAATGCATCCGGATCGACCCACGCCTGCAGTGGAGCACCCGCATCAGTACGGCCAATCGTAATCACCTGACCCGTCGCTGGCGGCCACTTGGCGGTGTCATCAGCGAGCAGCGGGAAAGACAGACAGACGAGCAGGCAGGAGAGCGGGAGCGAACGCACGGGCCACCGGGAAGGGCTGGAGGAACTGAAGTCGTTACCCCCAGTACAACTACCCAGCGTGAAGGCGTCAATCCATCGCCTGGGCGAAACCGGTGCGGAGCATCGCAGCGGCCACAAACAACGACAGCCCGCGTCGCACGTAGCGACGCGGGCTGTTGAAGTGGTATCGCCCCCGGTTACTTAAAAAATATTCAGTTGCATCAATTGCGACCAGCGACCGCCCCACGTGGGCTGTGAGAAGCTGGCATCTCGCACTTCTGGCATCTGAATCTGATGTTGCTGCAACAAACTGCGTGTCATCAACAGGAATTCGGTCTCATCGACTCGCTCGCAATGTGCGGGAAGGTCGGTCGCCCGGATTGTGTGATCGACAGAGACACACGGGCGGGTTGGTTCTGCGGCCAGAGTCACCAGAGCCGTGTTGGCAGTGATGAGGAGCACGCAGGTCCAGCAGATTCGAGTTACCATTGATTGCAGTTCCCTTCAGCAGGGGTCCGACGACCCGGAGTTGCTCCTGGGAAGTCGAGACAGCGGTGCCCCAGTGAGCGGCGCCAAATGACGCCCCGGGACCCGAAAAACGAGCAGCACACGTCCTAGAACACATCCAGGATGAAGTGATGGCCCCAGTGGTAAGGACGCTTGCTCGGATAGAAGTTGTGCCAGTCCTTGTTGTAGACCGGAATCTGGCGTTCCTGGCCGTACTTGTAGTACATGTGGTCGTACGTCTGCGGCTGCTGGAAGTTCTGCGGATAGTAGACGTACGGGTAGTGGTAGAAGCGACCCCAGTTGGCCGGCTGCCCTGGTGGCGATGCTTCGGCGGTTGTGGATTGCAGGCCCATGGCAACCATGCAGGCCACAAGACAAATTCCCATCATCAAGGTGCGTTTCACCATGGGAGAAGACTCCTCGTGTCGTGTTTCCGACGGGATGTCGGGGACGGTTCAATTCAAGCGTGCATTGGATAACGCACACCATTGAGATCGACTTCCGTCACTTCTGCACAACAGGGAATCTCGGCAGAATCGCTACAATTGCCACGTAGACAAATGATCAATTTGCAGTTCGCAATTGATTGGCCTGGAGGAACTGGTGACAGGCCATGCAGTTGGCGGTCAGGTTTTGGTAGACGAACGCGGCCCCTTCCAGGTTCTCTTCGTCTGCCATTTCGCCCAGTTGAGTCGTCAGCCGCAGGAACTCCAGCTTGAAATGTTCGTACAGTTCCAGATCGAGTGGATCTTTCCCGCGAGGCTTGGGGGCGTCCAGACTGGTTTGCTTCAAGGCTCCGGCTCCCTTACGGACATCGCCGAAATTGTGAGTGACCAGGCCTCTGAGCACCTGCTGGGAGTGAACCAGTTTGGCATGCATGTAGGGCCCCAGTGTTTCTTGCCGTGGGGCAGCCGTCGGCGGTTGTCCCTGCACGACGAGGTCCGTTCCGAAAACACTCCAGGCGGCAATTGTGCAAATGCCCGCAAGACCAAGGAGCTTCGAAAGACGTGTACCCGACATGAGCTGACTCCGTTCAAATCGCTGTGTGAGATTGCAGCCAGACCAGTCGCTGCAATGAATGCAGGGTAGCGGGGAAGGAAATTTTGGCCAAGACGTCTATTTTGTTGGTGGATTCCGTCGCGACAGGTCCTGTTGACAGTTTCGGGGGCGGCTTGCCATCCTCCCAGTCGACCCGCATCGCTCCTTTGGTATTCCTGAGAACTCTGCAATGAAGCTGCTAGAAACACTGACCCAGACTCCCTCGGTTCCCGGTCGCGAAGCCCGGATTCGCGCGGTCATTGAGGCGTATGTCACCAAGCACAAGCTGGTGGATGAACTGCGGACCGATGCCATGGGCTCGCTGATTGGCATTCGCAAGCCTCGTCCGAAAGGGAAGGCGAAGAACCCGCCGCTGAAGGTCATGCTGGCAGCGCACATGGACCAGATTGGGTTCCTTGTGTCCTACATCTCGGCGGAAGGGTTCGTGCGGGTGAACCCTGTGGGGGGCTTCGATACGCGCAATCTGTTTGCCCGTCGTGTGCGTGTCTGCACTGCGAGTGGCGATTTGCCAGCGGTGATGAATCCGGCCGGTCGACCCATTCATATCGCCAGCGCTGATGAAAAGAGCAAGGTGCCGGAAATCACGGACTTCTTCCTCGATCTGGGACTGTCCGGCGATGAGGTGAAGGAGAAAGTCAAGATTGGCGATATGGTCGTCCTCGATGGCCCCTTCAGCGAAGTGGGGAACTACGTGGTCTCGCAGTGTCTCGATAACCGTGTTGGCTGCTGGGCGGTGATTCGTACCCTTGAAATGCTCAAGCACCATAACTGCGAAATCCACGCCGCCTGGACCGTGCAGGAGGAAGTCGGACTGCGTGGGGCCATTCCGGCTTCATTCTCCATTGAACCCGATATCGGCATCTCCTGCGACACGACACTGTGCTGCAAGACCCCTGGTGTGCCTGACGAACAGCGGGTCACCGTGCCAGGCGATGGTGTTTGCCTGAAGGTCATGGATTCGTCGACGATTGCTGACATCGGACTCCTGGAAGATCTGGAGGCTGTCGCGGCAAAGAAGGGGATTAAGTGCCAGCGGGGCGTTCTGCCTCGTGGCGGGCAGGATGGAGCAGCCATTCAGCGATCCCGTGGCGGTGTGCGAACCGCCGTGTTTGCATGCCCGGTGAAATACATTCATACAATCACCGAGATGTCACACAAGACGGACCTCGAGTCGTATCCAGCGCTGCTCTCGGCGTACCTGGAGACGCTGTAGAGTGTGCTGGTAGTTGACCTGCTCCTCTCCCCAGTGCGGGGAGGTGGAGTGCGTCAGCGGCCTGGCTGGTTCATTTCGCAACGTTCTCGTTTTCTGCTTCACCGAAAGTTGGTTTCGCACTGTGTCTGCTCATCTTCAACGTGCCCAACTGCTGCAAAGCCAAAGTCGGTATCAGCAGGCTGTGGATGAGTACCGCCAGCACCTGCTGGACGAGCCTGACGATGCGTTCGCGCACGCGAATCTGGGCCTCTGCCTGCTGCAACTGGAGCAATACGACGCGTCTCAGCAGCATGCCGAACAGGCGATCGGAATCGATCCGGAAGACCCCTACGGATTCTACGCCCTCTCGGTCATTCTTGGAGAACGTGGGCATGTCGAACCAGCGCTGCAGGCGATCGCCGCTGCGTTGCGAATGGCACCGGATGTCGCACATTTCTACTACTGGCGCGGCACTCTGCACATGTCGCAGTCGGACTGGACTGCTGCACTTGCCGATGCAGAGCAAGGGTTGGCTCTCGAACCGGAAAACGTCAACTGCGAGAACCTGCGTGCCCGTGCACTGGTAATGCTGGGGCGGAAAGTGGATGCGGGGACTTCGCTCCGCACCGCGCTGGAGCACGATCCCGACAATCCGCATACGCATGCAAACCTGGGATGGTCGCTGCTGGAGCAGGGGGACACGCAACAGGCGATGTTTCATTTTCGCGAGGCGTTGCGGCTCAATCCGAATAACGAATGGGCCCGACGCGGCATCGTCAGCGGTCTGAAGTCCAGGAACATCATCTACCGACTGTGCCTGAAGTACTTCTTCGCGATGGCGAAGCTCAAAGGGCAGACGGCGATGATGATTATCATCGGGGGCTATCTGCTGTTTCGTTATGTCGGCAGTTTGAACGCCGAGCACCCTGAGTGGAGCATCGTGCTGACTCCGCTGCTCTACACGTACATTGGCTTCGTTTTGCTGACGTGGTTGGCCGATCCGCTGTTCAATCTGCTGCTGCTGTTGAATCGCGATGGACGACTCGCTCTGACGACTGATGAGCACCGCGGGGCGACGCTGCTGGGATCTGGCCTGCTGATCACGCTGCTGCTGGGAGGTCTCACGCTTTGGACCGGAAACGAACTGGTCCAGGAAGCCGCCATTCGCATGCTGGTGTTTCAGATTCCACTGAGTGGTGTGTTCCGAACAGAGTCCGGCAAGAGTCGCTTGAGGTTCAGCCTAATTGTCGCGGCCCTGTTCGGGGTTGGGGCGTTCGGCATTTCCCCCGCCGTGGTCTGGTGGGACGGCGAAGCCTACGTCGCGGGCGAGAACTTCGTTTCTCTGTCCCGCGTGTTTTACTACGGCGTTCTGGCCTCGCAGTTTCTGTTGAACAGCATGGCCATGCGGCCTCGGCGACATTGAGCGTCGAGGTACTGCGGTCGGCAACTGGACATTCCGCTGTACGGGAGGCCGCAAATGTGACTGGTTCTCTTCCAGAATCTGCAATATAATCAGAGTTTGGCTTGCACCCCTCGTCTGTCCGGGTCGGAACTTCGAGGGGTGTCGTCGTTCAGGGTGAGGCGGTTGCGGAGTGTGGCGGCCCAGGTAGACAGGATACGTTGATGGCTCGGAGGTTCCTGAATCAGTTGCTGGATGGAGAACCGGTCGATGAAGTCTTTCTTCTCGCCGACCGGCAGATGCGCGCCAATCGGAACGCCGATCTCTATCTGCTGGCCCAGCTGCGAGACCGTTCCGGCCAGGTGTCGGGATTGTTGTGGAATGTGGCGGAAGATGCGGTAAGTCATTTGCAGCCTGGTGATTACGTTCGTGTTCGCGGTAAGGCTCAGATGTATCAGGGGAACCTGCAAATCATCCTCACCCGGATCGATACCGTTTCATCGACCGGACTTGATCCCGCCGATTTCCTGCCTCAGGGGAATAATCAGACGGTCGAGCAGTTCCAGCGACTGCGAGAGATCATGTCGGAGATCCAGAATCTTGACCTGCGTGCACTGGCTCTGTGTATTCTGGATGACAATGAGATTCAGGATGGCCTGATGAAGGCACCGGCTGGCGTCAAATTGCATCACGCCTACATGGGTGGCCTTCTGGAACACATCTTGAACCTGTCCGAGTCCGCCCTGCTGCTGACAAGTCGGTATCCCAAGGTGGATTTCGACCTGCTGCAGATTGGCATTCTGTTGCACGATATTGGAAAGCTGCGAGAACTCGCGTTTGAGACCTCGTTTATTTACACCGATGAAGGTCAGTTGATTGGCCATCTGGTCATCGGTGTGGAGATGTTTAACGAACAGCTGATTCGCACTGAGCGAGCCACAGGACGCGAGTTTCCCAGGGAACTGGCTTTGCGGATTAAGCACATGATTGTCAGCCATCACGGCAGCTATGAATTTGGCAGCGCCAAATTGCCGATGACTCCCGAAGCAATCGCGCTGCACCATCTCGACAATCTCGATGCGAAGACCAACGAATTCATGTCGTTGATCGAATCCGATCCCAATTCCGGCAGCAGCTGGACTCCCTACCAGGCCAACATGCAACGCAAGTTGTTCAAGGGAGGAACCTCGGATTGGTAATCCGAGGTCGACGTCCTGGATGTGCGCTCCACGACCTTTTTGCATGACTACGAACCTCCCTTTTCGGAACGGTGTCCCAAACCTTTTCCCACCGTTCCCTGGAGTGATGCCATGAAGCACCTCACCTCGCTGTTTGACCTGACCACCGTGGAAGTTCGCGAGATCTTGAACCTCGCGAAAGAGTTGAAAGATGCCTGGAGTCATGGGCACCGCGAGCCGCTGTGCCGTGGTCTCGTGCTGACGCAGATTTTCGAGAAACCTTCATTGCGGACTCGTGTCAGCTTCGAAGCTGCGATGATGCAACTGGGGGGCTCAGCCATCTTCATGTCGGCCAGAGAGGCTGGTTTGGAAGGTCGCGAGCATCACGGGGACGTGGCCCGCGTTGTCGGTGGCTACTCCGATGTGATCGTGCTGCGAACGTTTGCCCAGTCGCTGATCGAAACATTCGTGGAGTCGTCAGGGAAACCTGTCATCAACGGACTCTCGGACGATTTCCATCCTTGCCAGGCACTGACCGATGTGCTGACGATTGAAGAGCATTTCGGCGATTCGGAAGGCCGCACGCTGGCGTATATTGGCGATGGGAACAACGTCGCCAAGTCGCTGCTGCTGGTGTGTGCGCATCTGGGCATGCGGTTCACGATTGCCGCACCTGAAGGGTTTCAGCTGGATGAGGAATTCCTGAAGCAGGTGAAGCACCGGTTTCCGAATGCGGAATTCACGCAGTTCACGAGTCCACAGGAAGCCGTTTCCAGTGCGGATGTGATCTACACCGATGTCTGGGCCAGCATGGGCCAGGAAGAGGAAAAGGAACAGCGCGCGGCGATTTTCCAGAACTATCAGGTCAATTCCGACCTGCTCGCCGAAGCCAATGCCGATGCCGTATTCATGCACTGTCTGCCAGCCAGACGCGGGCTTGAGGTCTCGGAAGAGATCATGGACAACCCACGCAGCATCGTCTTCCCGCAGGCGGAAAACCGCATGCATCTCGCCAAAGGCTTGTTCGCCTGGATGCTGCGGTAGTCAGACTTACGGTTCCGGCGGATGCTCGGGCCGGCCCGCATCTGTGGCGGGGCGGTGATGACGACGGGCGAGTGATCGCAGCGGCAACATCAGCAGGCCGGGCAGCCGGTCGACTTCCTGCTCGTTCCGTAGATCCGGCAGCCCGATGGTCATGCCTTCGTGCCCCAGTTCAGGCTGCGGGCGATACGTGCGGAACAGGTAATCCCACCAGGGGAGATTGAAACCGAAGTTGCTGTCGGTTTCGTGGCGGAGCACCGAATGGTGCACACGATGCATATCCGGAGTGACCAGCATCCACCGCAGCATGCGGTCGATGGGCTGTGGCAGATTGATGTTGCTGTGATTGAACATCGCGGCCCCGTTCAGGACGATTTCAAACAGCAGAACGCTGGCAGCAGGTGCTCCCAATAGAACGACGACCAGCACCTTGAACACCGCGGAAATCAGAATTTCCACCGTGTGAAAGCGAAATCCCGTGGTGACATCAATGTCCAGGTCGGCGTGATGGACCAGATGAATTCGCCACAGCAGCGGCACATGATGCGAGGCGACATGCTGTCCATAGATCGCCAGATCCAGCAGCACAAAGGAAATGACTGTTTCGACGGATGCGGGCAGGGAAATTTGATGCAGCAGTCCCCAACTTCGCTGCTCGGCCCACAGGGCTGCGCCCAGTACTGTCAGGGGCAGGCAGATTCGCAAGGCGGCTGAATTCAGGAACGTCAGCAGCAGGTGAGTCAGCCAGCGCGCGGGTTTTGCAGCCGAAAGAGGCCGGCGTGGATGCAGCCATTCCCAGCCTGCCATCACGATCAGAATGGTCAGGAAAACTCCCAGTCTCAACCCGGAGGCGAGTCCTTCTGCGAGCGAAGAGGCATCGCCCAGGATGGCGGGTGCTGGTGGCATTGGATCTTGCTGAATGCACAGAGGGCTGCGTTTTCCGACGGGGCTGGTCTCGTTCGGGGGGCGCGTCCGAATTCTAGGGGCGAATCGACGCCTGGACACTGCCAATCGTGAAAGTCGGGGTTATCGCGAACTTGTGAACACTCTATTCTCTGGAAGTTCGGTCGCTTGCCGAACGAAATCACGAACAGAACCGCTGGAAGGTAAAGACATGGATGTCGCCGGACGTGTTTGTATTGTGACCGGGGGAGCCAATGGCATCGGTCGCGCCATTTGTGAAAAGTTCATTGCGTCTGGTGCGGCCCATGTCGTCGTCGCCGATCTCGATGGCACTGCCGCTTCCCGGACGGCTGAAGACATTGGAGCGACGGCTGTTACGTGTGATGTCGCCTGTGAATCTGAGGTGGCTGATCTGATTCACGGGACATTTGTGCAGCATGGTCGCGTTGATGTGGTCGTTTCCAATGCCGGAGTTACGGCCAAAGGGGGCGTCGAAGTGCCTGATGAGCAGTGGCAATGGCTGTGGCAGGTCAATCTCATGGCTCACGTGTATGCCGCCCGGGCTGCACTGCCAATCATGCAGGGCCAGGGGGAAGGCTATCTGGTGCAGGTCGCCTCAGCCGCCGGGATTCTGACTGAAGTCGGCTCAGCACCATACTCCGTCACCAAGCACGCCGCCGTGTCGCTCGCCGAATGGCTCAGCATTCAGTATCGCCGCCAGGGAATTCGTGTCTCCTGTTTGTGTCCGGCAGGAGTGGCGACAGACTTCCTCGATCTCGACGATCCCATCCATCAGTTTCTGCATTTCTCCTCGAAGACTACCGCGGAAGTGGCTGACTCCGTTCTGGAAGCCATGCACGAAGAGCGGTTCCTGATCCTGCCACATCCCGAAGTGGGGGAATTCTTCGCCTTCAAGGGAGAGCAGTACGATCGCTGGCTGCACAACTTTTCCAAGTTGCCCGAGAAGATCGCCAGGAAGCAGCGTCAGGAAGAACGGGTTTCGTAAGTCTCTACGATGCCCACTTTCGAACCGGGCGTCGCTCAACCTGCTTCGGCGAGAACTGTGGGAAGCGTGAAACGCTGCTGCAGATTCACCTTGAGGTACCGCTCGCCACGCGTGTCATAGAAGAAGATGACATTCTGGTCGGCGGCCCAGATGGCGCCCAGCTTGATGGCACGCGGGCCACGCAGGGAAAACTGCAGACCACAGAAATTGCCTCGGGTAACGAGAGGCTGATCCTGCGTTTCAAACTGCTCCGCGAGCAACATCTCTCGCTCGCACAACGTGAAATGCACGTACTGACGGAGTTCGTCCACGCTCGCAACTGCGTGTTCAAGTTCCTGCATGGGACCTCGGGCAACGGCTGATCAGAATGTGGGTGCAGCTCACATGGTGAGCACCCCTCCCTATCGGCCGCGCGCCCCGCTACGCTCGCGACTGCCAATGCGAAGTCGCGCAGCAGGTACGATGCGTGCGAGCGGTTGAATCGCGGCAGGTGATTCAAGCCGCGTCGCCGGAAGGAATTTGCACCAACGTCACCAGGACAGGCGGATTCCATTCAAGTTGCCGGAGGCTCCGGGCGGGGCGGAAATTCGAGTGGAGGCACACCACGACGCTGCCGCAACCACTGGACCGCAGACAGTACACGCGGCAGGCGAAACATCTCCAGGGCGACGCGGTGTTTGCCTGGAATCGTTGTCAGCATCAGGCCCAGCAAAATGGTGATGACGCCCTGTCCCGGGAGAACCAGCATGGCGATGCCCATCACAATCAACGTCAGCCCGAACACGTTGCGGGCGAAGAACAGGCTCCAGGCAATCACCGGATGCCGGGAGTGCGCTCGATGCCATCGTGGCGAATGGAGAAAGTAGTCTGTCGGAATCCGGACAATAATGATGGGGATGAGCCACAGGCTGCATACAAACATCAGGACTGAGACGGCGCCCAGCCAACCCAGCACATGCGGATTCAGCAGCTTGTCGAGAATGGTCACAGACGAGGAGTTGTTCAGGGGGGAATGTACGATCCAGCGATGATCAGGGCGTTCGCTCCATCAGTCTATCGCCCGGATCGCAGCAACGCTTCCCTTGGCAATTCGCGAAGGCTGCAAGAATCTTGGAATCTCTCTGTGATATCCCCACCGGTTTCTCGAAGTCATCCGCGCGAATGGGCCGCAGGTCCTACTTGATCGAGCGTCGCTGATACAGCGGCAAGTGGCGGTAGTACACTTCGAGAGTGAGGATCGACAGACATGTCATGTAGTGGCGGCCTCCGGCATTCCCATGGGGATCGCGTGGCGCCCAGCTGCCGGCGGCGTGTCCGGCGCGGTCCTGAGTGCTGAGCAATTGCTCCCGCATCACTCGATTCCATTTGTCCCATTCAGGTCCCCCATGGTGGTGCATCACCTGGGTGGCGTAATAGTTGTAGTACATGTTGTTGCGGGCCGGGCCGACTTCACTGAGGTAGGCGATGCCCTGTTTCATTCCCGGGCGATCAAAATTCCAGCCCAGGTACATGCGACACAGCAACCCGATGGCTGTCGTGGAGGCCTTTTTTTCAGGACGCGTGTAACCGTAGTACGCCCCGTTTTCGAGTTGCACACTGTCCAGAAACTGCATGGCGGCCTGCTTGGGACGCGACGGGACCGCAATTCGTGACATGCCCGCACTGGCCAGAGCCATTACCTGCCAGCCGACGACCGATGTGTCTCCGTCCTGTCCAATCCTGTATCGCCATCCTCCGTCGGTGGAGTTCTGGGAATCAATGGTGAAGTTCACGCACTGCTGGGCTATCCGTGCCAGCGTGCGGTCACCAGACATACCGTACAGTTCACACAGGGCGATCGTGGCCAGGCCATGCGAATAGAACGCGAGATTCTCGCCGCCGTGTTCCCGCATGTCTCCGGGAGTTTCCGCTTCCTGAAACTTGCGCAGCATGTACTGCAGGGCCTTTTCCATCTGAGGCTGGTACTTGCCGCTTTTGTGAGTTTGCCCGGCGCCCAGGAAACAGAGCATCGCCATCGACGTGGCCGCAACCGTCGCCCGGTCCAGATTTCCAGGTGAAGTGCAGGAATTGCCACAGGCTTCGTGCCGATGGTCGAAGTGCCAGCTGCCATCACCACGCTGATGTTCGGCCAGCCACCTCAAACCGGAAGTGACGGCTGCTTCGGTCGAAGCATTCCCACCAAACGCATTCGCCAGCATGGCCCGCGCCTGTTCCGACCGACCGGAGAATTCGCCGCGCGCCTGATCGGAGCCCAGGAATTCTTCCGCTTCAACCATGGCGGCCAGATGGGCCTGGTTGACATCAATCGTCAGCAGGTTGGGTTGCTCGGCGACGAAACGGGTTGGCGGATCGATCGCAGCCACATTGTTAACGTTGGCTTCCAGCAACTTCGGAGGTGTGACTTTGAGATTGTCGAGAGCATCCATCGGTGGATTCTCGATCACTTCCGTGCGAATCGTGACGAACTTTGGTTCGACGTGTTGGTGTGGCAAAGCAATCAGTGCCAGAATGGCCAGCAGCACGCAATGCATGGCGAAGCTGATCATCCCTGAACTCAACTCGTACCGATGCAGTTCCCACCAGCGGTGAGGTGGCTGCTCAGCTTTGAGCGTTGAGTGATCGTCCACGGGGAAACCGTTTGCCTGTACTGGCAGGAAAGGATGCGTGACCGGGGCAGCGTTTCAGTATTATTGGAGGCTACGGGTTGTGCGGCAACTCGGGCTACCGTGATGCGGCGTTTGCCTGTCGTTGCCACAGGCATTGAGAATGCAACGCTATCGTCGGTCATTCACCGATTTGTACCGGTAGTACACTTCCAGACTGAGCGTGGCGACTGCAGTGGAGTAGATGCGTCCGCCGTAGCCACTCCAGGGATCGCGGGGTGGCCAGGAGCCAGCATTGGGGCCGCTGCGTTCCTGCTCCGAGACCACCAGATCACGCATGGCGGTATTCCATTCTTCCCAGGGGGCACCACCTCGCTGGTACATGGCGAGGGTGCCGTAATACCAGTAGTAATAGTTCAGCTGTCGCCGCGAGGGCTTGTTTTGCAGCAGGTAGTTTACCGCTTCGTCAGTCGCGGCGGATTCGCTGGCTGGTGCCAGCCCGAGCACCTGCCGACAGAATAACGCTTCGGCTGTCATGGTCGGCGAAGGGGGATCGTTTAACCGGTACCCTGCCAGCCCGCCATGTTGCCCGATACTGGCTTTTTGCAGGAACTGAATCATTCGCTGCTTCGGCATGGCGGGAATCTCGATCCCCGCCAGCTCCGCGCTCTTCAGGGCCATGATTTGCCAGCCCAGAACGGAAACGTCGCCGCGTTCTTCCCCTTTGATGTACCGCCAGCCTCCATCGCGGAGTTGAGCAGCCAGAATGAAGTTCACCGCACGTTCAAGCGGACGACGCAGCCACTGGGCCTCAGGATTGTTGCGGGACATGGCGTACGCCTCCGCCATGGAAAATGTGGCCATCGCGTGGCAGTACATTCCGCAAAATGTCGACGAGTTGCCGCCGAGATACCCATCGTCCACCTTGTCCCGTTCTGACCAGTTTTGAAGGTCGGACGCGTTGATGAACTCGCTCCACTTAAAGGGGCGTTGTACGGAGACCAGCCATCGCAGTCCGCGTTCAACCTGCGGCGAGTATTCCCCCTGATCCAGTGTGTTCTGCTTGCCCAGGAACGCCAGAATGGCCAACGCGGTCACGCCCGTATCGGCATTCCGACCGGCAAAACCTCGCGACTGGCCATCGGGGCCGACATCGATCGTTCCCGCTTCGTGGATGCTGGCGTCCCAGTAACCAGCCGGGCTTTGCACACTGGCCAGCCAGCGCAGACTGCGGTCAACAGCCGCTTCGGAATCTTCCGATCCCCCGTATTCCATCAGCGCCCGACGTCGCTGTTCATCCGACCGCAACTGGTAGGCGGAGGGAATCTGTTCGAATGAACGTGCAAGACCGTCGTCCGTCTGACGGGCGAGTTGGGGCGTCTCCGTGAGAGGCAATTGCATACGGTCCAGGTTTCCCGGCGTTGATTCGGTGCGGGGAAGCAGCGATTCCGGAACCACAGGAGTGATCGCAGGACGTGTGGGGGCCGCTTCCATGTCCGATGGCGCGGCGGGAGTCAGCGGCTGCATGCGGGTCAGGCTGGGCGTCACAGGCGTTGTCGGAACGACAGGCTGCGGGCGTTCCAGTGCATCAATTCCTAATGGATCAAGATCCGGGGTAGCGGGCGCCAAACCTTCGCGGCGCATGACCTGGTCGTCTTCGGGAGCGCGCTGCAGCCGGGCCAGCGGATTGTTGTCGAGCGGAATTGAGGTGTTGTCCTGCGTCGGATTGAACTCTGGTGCCATGCGGTCCACCGAACCCGGACGTGGGGCGAGAGGACCCGGCAAGACCTCCGCCGGCAGGTTCGCAGCGGGAGTCATGCGAGTTTCAGTCGCGGCAACGGAAGCCTGTTCTTCGCGTGGCTGAACAGGAATGGCTTCGGGGCGAACGAGGTCAGTGGCCTGTTGAGGTGGTCCGGCCGACATTGTCCGCACCGGATCAGCCTGCGGCGAGGGGGAGGGTTCCAGGGGGAGCGGAGTTGTATCGCTGCTGGGAGCCGGCTCAAACGGTGTCGGCGAATTCTCCGGAGGAACGACCGGTTCGGGGGCTGCGGACTCCATGGGGACATCAAACCGGTCGCGATCCTCGGGCTGCATTTCAGGGAGCCGATCGAAGACGGGCACATCGCCACTGCGCGTGTGCATCACCGTTTCGTCATTGGGATCAAGCGGTGGGGTTTGAATCTGAAAAGGCAGTTCTTCCAGTTCGACGAGGTGTGCGAAAATCTTCTGCCGGTATTCGGGGATCATGGAAATAATGCCGCCGCCCAGCAGCAGATGGACGACAACCGAAAAGAACAGGGCCTTGGAGGATGTGCGTCGGTCCCCCCAGCGCGTTCCCAGCATCGTCAGCAGATGCGCTGAGGCGAGGACAAATCCCATCAGGAGCAGCAAGAAGAACAGAGGCTGCAGAATCCCCAGCACGACCTTGTACAGGTGAGCCGACTGCTGCTCAAGTTGCGCGATCGCCAGCAACATTACGAACCATCCTCCAGCCGATTGGCCAGCTGGACATTCGTGATGCGGGCCCGTTTGCACAGGTTGAGAACCGTCATCACATTCTGATACATCCCCTGGCCGTCGCCGCGAATGATGACCAGTTGATCAGCGTATTTTTGCTGCGCCTGCCGCAGGGCCGCCTCAAGTTCGTCAAACGTCATGGTGGTGCCGTTGAGCTCGATTTCGCCACCACGGGCAATATTGACGATGATTTCGTCGGGCAGGGCGGTCAGAGGCTGGGCGTCCGTGACAGTTGGCAGATCAATTTCATACTGCCGCTCGTGCTGCGTGAACTGCGTTCCCACGAGAAAGAAGATCACCAGCAGCAGCACAATGTCGATCATCGGCGTCAGGTTGAGCGCCGGCTCCTCCATTGGTTGAGTCTTCAGTGGCATGGGATCTCCGTATCCACTCCCCGGGGACACTGCGCAAACGTACACAGAGAATGTTCTCGAAACTGCGTCCCCGGAAGTATATCGATCCCGGACGACAGGTGAGAGTGCATTTTTTTCCAACCGGACCGGAGATCCGAAAGTTGGCCGCAGCGGCAAACAGTCGGGGACTTCTCAGGGACTGGGGCAACCGGCTGGTGTCGATTATTCGGTAATGCGGTAGGTCAGCGCGGGGGTAGAGACGGTTGTCGTCTCATTTCCCTTCTTGTGGGTCGCCGTCAGGACGATGGAGTAGGCTCCCGGTGCGGCTTTGTCGTTCGTGTCGAACTCAAGTTCAATCTCGTTCTGGCCTTTGGCAATGGGCTTCATCGCCATGTTGACGTTGCCGGGGAATGCACTCTTGGCCGGGTTGGTGGCGAGCGTGATCTGTTCGTCCAGTCCTTCGCCTCGCGTGGCGATGACTTTCAATTTCGGCTTTTCTCCCCGTTTGAACTGCAGTTCGGCAGGTTCAAAACGGACGCTCAGCTTTTCTGCTGGCGCAGTGGCCAGTGTCATGGCCGAACGAAACTGTGCTGGAAAGACCGTGGTCATGTTCCATTGTCCTCGCAGTGCTGATTGAACTTCAGCCTGACTCTGGACCTCCTGCTCACCGATTCTTGCAGTCCCGACGATCTGAATGGCGGGGAACGACTCCACTTTGCAGTCGGCAGAGGCTTCGAATGTCATGACGGTCGCATTGGTACCGGGGCCGATGTAGGCAGGCGTGGCGGTGACGCCGGCCGGCAGGCCGATGGCCGAAAGAGCAATCTCGCCGCCGTAGTCAACGCGTACAACTGAGACAGCCACTGCGGCGACACCTCCTGCAGGAATGTTCAGAGTGTCGCTGCCCGCCTCCAGGCGAAAGCCCGGTTGCTGCGGCGTGATCAACACTTCATAGCTGAATTCGGGGCCCCCCCGATGCAACAGGTCACGAACTTCCAGCGTGTAGTCTCCGGCGGCGGCACAGGTGGCAGTCACTCGCCCTTCGCTGGTGCCGTTGTCATCCACGGTCGCCAGTTGCCCGCCATCGGGCTTGAGCACCCGCAACGAGAGATCCGTGGGCGTTCCAAGTTCGCGTGTCATCCCGATGAATTCCACTTTGGTCCCCTCGGTCGCGGTGAAGACAAACCGGTCGATATCGCCGGGCTCGTCAATCCGTCCATGTACGCGAGTGCCAATGTCCACCCGGTTGGACTGTTCGGCCGCGTTGTTCGGCTCCTGTTCCGTGAACTCTTGCCCGCTGCTGACAGCGACACTGACGAACGCATGTGTGGTCCCCTCCGGCTTGCGAGCCGCAACGGACCAGGTCCCGGTGGTGGAGTCTGCAGGGACGAGTACAGACACCGGTTGCGTCCCTGCAGCATCATGCCCGGCAAAGGCGACTTGTGTCTCCTGACCTCGCACGACGCTCGCCGGAACGGCTGTATTCAATGCAGGGAAGTCGCCCATTCGCAACCGGTAAAAGTGGTTCCCGCTACCGCGATACTGCATGTCACGAACTTCGATGATGTACTCGCCTGCCTCGGAAAACGTATGAACGGCCTGGGCATCGGAACTCAGTCCGGGAGTATCGTCAGCGTAGGCGAGTTCGGTACCGTCAGCTGCGTACAGGATCAGGACCGGATCGAGTGGCGAGCCAAGTCGACGGCTCCAGACTTCGAAGGTGACCGTTTGACCGGCAGCGACGGTGAACCGGTAAAAGTCGCGGCTCAAATTGTCGATGGTGCCGTCAATAGCCGCAGGGAGAGTGACGACCTGGGCCTTGTCCGGCGACTGGTGGCCGCCCGCTTCGGCGACAGTGGGGAGGTCATCGACCAGCATAAGTCGCAAGCTGCTCACGCCTCGTTCGGTCTTGACCCGCAGTCCATGCACACCCAGCGGTGCATCAGCGGGGACTGCGACGTGATACAGCGTTTGCCCCTTATCAGTGCCGTTTTTGTCGATGTCGGTCGCGAGCGGTGTTTCGCCGGCAAACGATGTCCAGCACGACTGGGCCCCATCCAGATTGCCGCCGGTTGTTCGGAGATCGACCGTTTCCCCCGGTTTCACCCCCAGTGGACGAATTGTCGTCACGTTGGGCGGTTGTGCAGCAGTCGGTTGGCATGTGCTCACAAGAGCCCAGCTCGCAATGATCAGGGACAGGCGGACAGGGCGATGTGTGGAAGGCATGAACGGCGATGCGTGAAGGGAGGCGTTGGAGGGAGAGAACGTTTCAGTTCCCGTTGATGCAAAAGGTAACGGTGCCGTCGATCGAGTGTCAAACGCGGTTGGCGTCTCACCGTTCAACACTCCAACCACGACGTGCCGTCCAGGTTGATGTATGCTGCGAAGCCGCGAGAATCACTGATCCCTTAATTCCCACACATGGCCATGACGCTTGACCCCGATGCCGCCCGTTTGATCGACGCACTGCGGTCCGCAGCCCGCCCGCCGTTGTCGGAGATCCCGCTGGAAGAAATTCGTGCGGGAGTCATTCCCGTGCCGGGACCACCAATGCCCATGGGATCGGTTGAGGATCGGCTGCTGGAGAAGGATGGTCATCAAGTCCCCGTGCGGATCTATGAACCGCTCCAGTCTGGAAATGTCGGGACCACGGTATTCTTTCACGGGGGAGGCTGGGTGATGGGCTCGCTGGAGTCGCACGATGCCCTGGCCCGGCAGTTGTGCCACGCATCGTCTCATCGCGTGGTTGCGGTCGAATATCGACTGGCTCCCGAGCATCCCTATCCGGCGGCATTGGATGATGCGATGGCAGCCGTGCACTGGGTGGCTGAGTCGCTGGCCGGTCCCGTGGCCGTCTGTGGTGACAGTTCGGGGGGAAATCTGGCGGCATCGACTTGTCTGATGGCTCGCGATCAGCAGGGGCCGCAAATTGTCGCCCAGGCGCTCATCTATCCGGTGACGGACTCCCGTCTGGAGACCGCATCCTGTCGCGAGAACATCTGCGAAGAAATGCTCTCCCGTGAGGATATGCAGTGGTTCTGGCATCAGTATTGTCCAGACAGCGCGCTGGCCCGCTCGCCGTATCTGTCGCCCCTCAACGGCAATCTGTCCGGTTTGCCACCGGCGCTCGTGCTGATGGCCGAGTGCGATGTATTACGCGATGAAGTGCAGGCGTATGCAGATGCTCTACAGCATGCGGGAGTGCGCGTGGAACGCATTCATTGCGAGGGGCTGATTCATGGCTTCATGCGCCGATTGCATCTGTTCCGACGGGCGGCGGACTACTGTGGGCAGATCGGCGAGTTTCTGAATCGGCACCTTCGGACCGCGCCAATTCGCGAATAACCGGGATGGGATCGTGTCGCCAGCAGATGGCTCTTCTTTACTTTCAGGGGCGGGCTCTGCTAAACCGCACCTGGCCAGAACGCGGGCGGACTTCGATTGTGGTAGCCTACGGAACAAGATGCGAAGACATGATCTGCCGAGTTTGAGTGCGTTCGAGGAGCCGGCATGAATAAGACGCAGGTGCTGGGCGTGGTGACAACGGTCCTCGCGTTGGCCGTCTTCGCCGTTGAAATCAGCATCCCCGAAGGGGTCGTGTTCGGACTGCTGTATGTGGCCGTCCTGCTGTTGACACTCTCCCGCACAAGTGCGGTTTTGTCGTACGGAATCGCCACGCTCTGTACGGTGCTGACAACCACCAGCCTGATATATCATCACCACACGTTCTCTTACGCCGATCTTGTTGCACTCTTCAATTTTGTGCTGACGTTGTTTGCACTGTGGACCACGTCCATTCTCGGCGTGCAGCAAAAGCGCTATCACGTACGGTTGAAGCAGGCCAATCGCACGCTGGATGAGAAGATTCGCGAACGGACCCGGGAACTGATGACGGCGGTCGACGACCTGCAAGAAGAAGTGGTGCGTCGCGAGCAGATTCAATTTCAACTGGAAGAAGAGAAAACCCTGCTCGATGGGCTGATGCAGGCCATTCCCGACAACATCTACTTTAAGGATCCGGATGGCCGCTTTCTGCGAATCAATCAGGCGAAGGCCGATCGCTCGGGGCTGGACTCGCCGCTGGATGCAGTTGGCCTGACCGATGCCGATTTCTTCCAGCCGGAACATGCGGAAGCGACCCGTCTGGCCGAACAGCAGATCATCGAGAGTGGCGAGCCGATGATCGATCACGAGGAGCGACTGGTCTGGCCGGACGGGCGTGTGACCTGGGTCTCTGCGACCAAGGTTCCATTGCGGCGGGCTGATGGCCGAATCATTGGAACACTGGGGATTTCCCGCGATATCACCACGCATCACGAAATGGCTGCAGCGCTGCAGTTCGAACGCGATCAGCTGCGAACGTTGATTGACCATCTCCCGGACTACATTTTCATCAAGGACTTTGATTGCCGCTTTGTGACTGTGAATCGCGCCCAGTACCAGATGTTTGGCGTTGACGATGAATCACAGGTTGTGGGCCGCACGGACTACGATTTCTGTCCGGAAGAGCTGGCGGCTTTTTATCGCGAAGACGACCTCCGCGTGATGCGCGAAGGGCAGATGCTGATCAATCGCGAAGAGCAGATTGTGACTGCCAGCGGCGAGAGGCACTGGATCATTACCACCAAAGTCCCGCTGCGGAATATTGATGACAAGATCGTGGGGCTGGTGGGAATTGCCCGCGATATCACCAAACGCAAAAAGGCGGAAGAGGACCTGCAGGCGGCCAAGGAAGCGGCGGAAGTCGCCAACCGTGCGAAGAGCGACTTTCTTGCCAATATGAGTCACGAAATACGGACTCCGATGAACGCCGTTATCGGAATGACGGAGCTGGTGCTCGATTCGCCACTCAAGCCGCAGCAGCGCGACTATCTCCAGACTGTTCAGGAGTCGGCGGAGTCGCTGCTCGGGATTATCAATGACATCCTCGACTTCTCAAAGATTGAGGCCGGTCGACTGGAGCTCGATCCGTATCCCGTCGATCTTCGGGAACTGATGGCCGACTCGTTGAAGCCGCTGGCAATGCGGGCGCATGCCAAAGGGTTGGAACTGGCCTGTCATGTGGCTCCCGAATTGCCTCGATACATTTCGGCCGATGGGATGCGCTTGCGCCAGGTGGTGATCAACCTGGTGGGGAACTCGGTCAAGTTCACGGAACGCGGCGAAGTTGTGCTGGATGTCGCGCTGGTTGAGCATCACGGCGGGCGCTACCGCATTCGTTTCGAGGTTCGCGATACCGGAATTGGCATCAGTGAAGATCAGCAGGCACGTATTTTTCGAGCATTCGAACAGGCCGACATGTCAACCACCCGACGTTATGGGGGAACCGGTCTGGGACTGGCCATCTCCGGTCGGCTGGCCGACTTGATGGGCGGGGTGATGCAGGTGAAGAGTGAACTCGGCAAGGGGAGCACCTTCCGGTTCACTGGCGAGTTTTCCGAGGTGGCCGAAAGCGAAATGCCACCGCAGGATATCGATCCCGGGATGCTGGACGGACTGCGGGTGCTTGTTGTGGATGACAATGCGACCAATCTCGAAATACTGACGGAGATTTGCTGCAACTGGGGCATGCGCCCCGATCCGGTTGATTGCGTGGCGACCGCGATGGACAAGCTGCGTGCGTCGCTGGAGAAGGGCGAGGAGTTCGATCTCGTGCTGACCGATGCCAGCATGCCGGATCAGGATGGATTCTCGTTCGCTGAGGAGATTCGTAAGGACGGTCGTTTTTGCGGTACGATGGTGATGATGCTGACGTCGCTGGATTGCGATCAGGACATCGCCCGCTGCACAGAACTGGGGATTCGGTCATACCTCGTCAAGCCGATCAAGCAATCGGAATTGTTCGACGCCATCATGGAGGTACTCACCGGACAGGGACATCGCTTGCGGTCCAAGCGGGCGGCATTGCCGGAATCAACGTTGTCATCGATGAGGATTCTGCTTGCCGAAGACAGCCTCCCCAATCAGAAACTGGCGTGTGGACTGCTGGAGCGGTGGGGGCACTCGGTGACGGTGGCCAGCAATGGACAACAGGCTGTTGATCTCGTGCAGCAACAGGAATTTGACGTCATTCTAATGGACGTGCAAATGCCGCTGCTTGATGGGTTCCAGGCGACTGCGGAAATTCGCGCCTGGGAACAGGATGCCGGATGCCGACATCCGATCGTTGCCATGACGGCCCACGCCATGCAGGGGGATCGGGAACGATGTCTGGCGGCGGGTATGGATGATTACGTCTCCAAACCCATCCGCCCCCAGTCCCTGCTTTCGGCGTTGGCTCGGGCTTTTCCCAATCATGTCGCAGGAACTGCGGTGGCTGATACGGCCGAATCCACGGACGGAGCGGTCTTGGCGCCCGTCGAGGAATTGTATTCCTGGGACGCCGTGCTGAATGCGACGATGGGCGATGAGGAACTGGCCCGCGACATCGCCGGTGCGTTTCTGGAAGAAGCTCCTCAATTGTTGAAGTCGCTGGCAGAATCCCTTGAACGCAGCGATCTTCCGGTGATCCGCCGCGTGGGGCATACCCTCAAAAGCAATTTGCGAACGTTCGGCTCTCCAGTCAGTCAGCTGGCACTGCGGCTCGAAAAGGCCGCCACTGACCTCGACCTGTCCACGTGTCATCAACTGGGGCCCGAACTGGCGACCAGCGTGCAGGCTGTGATTCACGATGTCGACCAGCATTTGCGAGGCTGCCTCTAATCGGCGAAACCGAAGCAGGTTGTGGCGGGTAAACCCTGACGAGGTGTGTCACTGGCCCAATCTCCGGAGTTGATTATGTCCACGCGTCGCTCATTTCTGAAGTCCATGCTGGCCAGCGGAAGCGCTTTGGGAATTGGCAGCAGCGTTCCCTTGTTTTTGAGGGAGCTGTCGGCAGAAGCTGGAGACAATTCCGACGAACGAATCCTTGTGGTGATTCAATTGACGGGTGGCAACGACGGGCTGAACACAATTGTCCCGCACCGACACGACGCCTATCGCCGTGCTCGGCCGACGTTGGCGATTCCTTCCAGTGAGGTGTTGTCCATTGATGACGAACTGGGATTTCATCCCTCGCTGAAGGGGTTTGCCCACCTGCTGGACTCGCACAGGCTGGCCATCGTGCAGGGAGTGGGGTACCCGAATCCCAATCGCTCCCATTTTGAGTCGATGGACATCTGGCATACCGGACGGCGAAAAACGGACGTCCGGGACGAAGGGTGGCTGGGGCAGGCGTTGTCCAGCATGTCAGATAAGCAATTGAACGAATCACCAGCGATTCATCTTGGTGGGGAGAAGCAGCCGCTGGCCCTGGCCTCGCGTCGTGTTGCGGCGCCGACGATTCCCTCACTAAAGCAGTTTCAGTTGCAGGAGACGCGAGCGGAGATTCTGGAAGGCCTGCGGAAAGCATCAGCTTCCGGGAATCCCGGGAGCGATCTGTTGGGCTTTGTGCAGTCGACCCAGCGTTCGGCACTTGAAGTGAGCGAACAGCTTCGTCAGCGTGCCGACGGGCAGTCGAGCGCAGCCAGCTATCCGGATTCGGCGCTGGCGGAGAAACTCGGCATGGTGGCCCGGCTGATTGCCTCTGGACTCTCGACCCGGATTTACTACGTCTCACTGGATGGCTTCGACACGCATGCCCAGCAGCCTTCGGCGCATGCCGCTTTGTTGCGTCAACTGGGGGACGCGGTGCAGGCTTTTCTCGACGACTTGTCAGATCAGCAGCAGGCCGATCGCGTGTTGCTGATGTGCTTCAGTGAGTTTGGCCGACGACTGGAAGAAAATGCCAGCGAGGGAACAGACCACGGAGCGGCTGCGCCAATGTTCTTCGCAGGTTCACAGATTGTTCCCGGTCTCCATGGAGAATTGCCGAGCCTGACGGACCTCGATGCAGGCGATCTCAAACATCACACCGATTTCCGATGCCTGTATTCCAGCATTCTGAGCAACTGGCTCCAGGTCCGCTCAAGTGCTCCGATTATCGACACCTCGTTTGCTCCTTACCCTCTGTTTTCCTGATGTCGCATGAGAGATCGCAGGGGGACATATGCTCAAGGGACATTTGTCGGACGGATCAACAGGTACGGTCGATTCGATACGTTTGAGTCGCTATGCTGACGAGGCGTGCTCTACGTCCCCCTCGATTGGTTTCTCCACACATGCCCACTGAATCCTGCAAACTGGAGTCCTTTCCCACCCACACCTACGTGCAAATCCTGCCAACTCTGAATGAGTCCGGCTGGGATATTATTGAGGAACGTGGAAGTCAGGTCATTACTGCTCTTGGCCAGCGCGATACTCCGGCCTGTCTCGTGGATCTGTCAGAACTGAACTACATGGGCAGTTCGCTGGTCGCGTTCATTGTGCGGATCTGGAAGGCGACCAAGGCCGGAAACGGCAAACTCGTGCTCGTCTGTCCCAATTCCGGAGTGCGCGAAGTGATTGAGTTGGCCGGACTGGACAAGGTGTGGCTGATTTATGATGAGTCCGACGATGCTCTCGCGGCGCTGGGGGTCAGCCATGCACGAATGACGACTGCAGCATCTCCATGGTCCATCTGGGTTGGTGCAGCCGCAATTCTATTGGCAATTGTCGCCACGGTATTGCCGCTGATCGCGGGTGTCTCACCCGAAGTGTCGATGCCGGTGTTCTGGGCACTCAGCGGTCTGACTGTGCTGTCAGGACTGTATACTCTGGTCCGTTCGGCTGGTCATCAGCGTGCTGCGGGCCTAATGATCACTGTAACTGGCGTGGTCCTGTTGCTGCTTGCCGGTTCGGGCAAGCTGGAGGAGTTGACTTCAGGTCACCGTCCGGATGTCAGCGAAGGATCGACTGATTCAGCGTCGGAAGATTCGGAGTCCCACGGTCAGGAAATGAGCCGCCCCGAATCACAGGGGGCCTCGCCGCTCACAGTAGACGAGTCACCATGAGAATTTTCCGCTGCATCATTGGCCGGCGCAGCGGCGTTCATGTTTTCAGATGATGCCAAAGGCAATCAGCAATGAGTGAGACATCGGTGCCCACAACAGCCGGCAAGCCTCTTCCCGTCGAAGCCCGTCAACGTGCGCTTGCCCAGGAGTTGGCGAGTTTGCTCGACGTGGTGGAGCCGGCTCCGCTGTTGGATCTGCTGCTGGAACGGGCGTTCGAGTTGCACGCCACCGATTTGCATTTTGATCCGCGGCCCGAAGGTTTGGCGATTCGGCTGCGGCTGGATGGCGTGATGCATGACATCTTTACATTGCCTCCGCAAATGAGCGCACAGGCCGTTTCGCGGCTCAAGCTTCTGGCCGGGATGAACATCACGGAAAAACGTACACCTCAGGACGGACACATTTCCAGTAACCTGCTGCGCAAGGAACGGGATGTGCGCGTTTGCTCGGGCCCCACGATCTATGGGGAGCGACTGGTGCTGCGACTGATGCCCGATGGCAGCAAGTTTACGAATCTTGATGAACTGGGGATGGAGCCCGAGCAGGTCGATCTCGTTCGCCGGGCGCTCAGCAATCCGCACGGCGTTGTGCTCAGTGTGGGACCTGTCGGAACCGGTAAAAGCACAACCACGTACAGTTGTCTGCATGCCTTGAACTTTCCGGGACGCAGCCTGGTGACCATCGAAGATCCTGTCGAACGGCGCGTGGCCCGGGTCAACCAGATTCAGGTCGACTCCAAACTGAGTTTTGGATTCACCGAGGCGTTGCGAGGTGTACTGCGGCAGGATCCCGATGTGGTGATGATCGGCGAAATCCGCGATGCCGAGACAGCGCACATCGCTGTGCGTGCCGGGCTGACGGGGATTCGGGTCCTCAGTACGCTGCATGCCAGCGATACCGGAGCCTCGATTGATCTGTTCCGAGAATTCAATATTCCGCGCATGTTCATTGCGGATTCCATCAACTGTCTGATCGCTCAGCGGCTGCTGCGTCGCGTTTGCGAACATCACCGTGAGGAGTACACGCCCGACCCCGGGGCCTGCAAGTTGCTAAAAATTCCGGTCGAAAAGCGGGATGCAACTCGCCTGATTCGCGGTGTGCCTCACGACACAAACTTCCACAGTGGCTACTTTGGTCGCACAGGCGTGTTTGAGGTGATGTACTTCTCTGATGAGATTCGCGAAATGATCCTGATGGGAAAGACCGGTCGTGCCGTTTCCGAGTTTGCCCGGACGAATGGCATGCGAACGCTCGAAGACATGGCCATCCAGAAGGTGATGGCCGGAATCACGACCACTGAAGAAATGATTCGCGTCCTCTGGAGCTGACCGCTCCCCGATCGCGGGTTTCCAGTGCATACAATCAAGAAACCGGCTTCCCGTACTCTTGAGTACGGGAAGCCGGTTTTCGTATCTGCGGGGCGTGCGACATGTGTTAGCGACGGGGAGCCATCGGCACTGGCGGAGGAGCGACTTCAGCCGTGGCAGGAAGCGGCGCGGCTTCGTCAAATGCGCTGGTCCGAACACCCACATCGTTCATCAGATGGTGCAAGGTCCCTTCCATCAGGTCGAGCTTGGTGATGATTCCGAGGTCACCAATTTGACGTCGGTGAATGCGAGACCAGCCTCGCACATCATCCTGGACATGGTGGAACAGGGCATCCAGTCCACCGAGCCGGGCCTGAATGGCGGCTCGGTCCTGGTGGTTGTGTTCCAGTGCGTGAATGAATCGGGCCGCTTCCAGGATGGAGTAAGCCTCCGCGTAAGTCTCTGCAAATCCACGATTGTGTGAATAGTTGTAATGCAGATCGAGGCAGAGCGCGTTACTCAGGTATTCGAGGCGTACGGCGAGGTCGTCGACGTGCGAGAAGCTGCCAAATCGAATCTCTTCAAGGGCCGCATTGGCCGAAGGCTGGTAGTATGAGTGACCGTTCCGTTCGCTGTAGGTTCCGCGATACTGAGGAGCGAACTGGGAGACCACGTGCCGGTCATGGGAATGGGAATGGTGCATGCCGAATGGAGTGTCGATCAGGCGGTTGTGCCGCGAATGCAGGTTGCTGTGGAAACCATGTTGAGCCCAGGCGGTCCCGCTGAGGGTGACGGTGATCAGGGTGGTCCAGAGTGTGGCGTTGGCGAAGTGGTGCATGAGATGTCTCCAGGCATTATCCATCAGAGAAGAGGGGAATGAGCGTCGTGCTCTCGGTGTGATGCCTTGGGGAACGCAACGTCGATGCCAATTCGAGAGCGAAGCCCGGAAGATGCTCGGTAAGTGTGCTGATTATCACGCATTACGGCGGCACTCGTGCCCCGCTGGACAGGTCGCAGGCTGCCGTCAATTGGAACCTTCTGACGTCAGAATGAAGTCAGAGGCCGGTAAAGGCATTCGCGACTCGTTACACCGAAGCGGCGATCTGAGCTACGGCATCGAGAATCGATTCAATTTCTTCCAGCGTGGTAAACGGGCCAGGACTGAAGCGGACAGTCCCCCCGGCTGCAAGAGTTCCGAGTGCGGCATGTGCACGAGGGGCACAATGTAGCCCCGCTCGGCATTCGATGCCAAAATGTTCATCCAACAAGGTGCTGAAAGTTTGCGGGGGCAACTGTGGCAGGCTGATGCTGATGACTCCGACTCGTGCCGTAGCTTCCTGTGGTCCGTGCACGATGATGCCAGGAATCTCCTGCAGGCCAGACAGCAACGCCGCTGTGAGTTCCAGCTCGTGCTCTCGGAGCGTGGCGAGGGATTGCGATTCCAGCCACGCCAGCGAGGTCTCCAGACCGAACAGACCGGGAGCGTTGTGGTTTCCGGATTCGTAACGCGACGGAAGCTGGTTCGGCTGGTCCTCGGTTTCACTGACGGTGCCGGTTCCGCCTTGCCGAATCGGCGCCAGCTCCCGTTCCAGCCCTTCGCGAACGAGCAGCAGTCCTGTGCCGAGTGGACCTAACAATCCCTTGTGTCCGGGGCAGGCGATGAGGTCCGCCTGCAGCTCGCCCATGTGAACAGGAATGTGGCCGGCAGATTGGGCTGCATCAATCAGGACAAGGGCGCCTGATTGATGGGCCAGATCAATCGCTTCGGCCACTGGCTGAATGGCACCCGTGACGTTGGAAGCGTGCGTCAGGACGACCAGCCGCGTGGGCTGTTGCAGTGCCTGCTGAAGCTCGTTCAGGTCAAACGTACCGGCAGCCGTCGGCGACAGATACGTTGTCGTCACACCCGAAGCGGCCAGAGCCTTCAACGGTCGCAGAACGGAATTGTGTTCCCACGGCGAGGCAATGACGCGATCTCCGGGATGCAGAAGTCCGTGCAACGCCAGGTTCAGCGAATCGGTGCCGTTGAACGTGAACAGGACCTGTTCCGCACGCCGGGCTCCCAGCAGCCGTGCCGCGCGAGCCCGGCAGCGATCGACAACACCCTGGACCGTCAGGCTGCTGCGGGTGGCCCCTCGTCCAACGGCGGTGCCCAACTCCCGCTGAAAGTGATCGACAGCGGCGTAGACAGACTCCGGCTTGGGGAAGGATGTCGCGGCGTTGTCGACGTAGATCCGCTGCATCACGGTCACTTGGAATTGGGCGCAAGGTCGTCGACAAGGAACACCGTCAGCGAGCGGGCTCCATGAGCACCAATTACGAGCGACTGTTCAATGTCGGCTGTTTTGGATGGGCCGGAAATGAAGGCTCCGAATGGCCGTCGCGTGACGGTTACGTGGTTGTAGGCTTCATGCATGTTGTGCAGCAGCCCGCTGCGGGGAACGACAAGAGCAAGATGCTGGGTGATAAAGAACAGCACCCGGTGACGCACGTTGGCGTCGTCGACCCATACGGCCGCGTTCTCAGCGACCGCCAGTTCACCGGGCAGCACGGCGTAGTCCACATGCTCCACGGCATGCGGATCGTCCACGGCATTGAAGTCGAATGTCGCCTCGATTCCCGGGACCGCGGAGACACGCTGTACTGCAGCCTGATAGGCGTCCAGCCCTTCCAGATAGCGCTGAACATCCGTCAGGGTGGAAACTGAAACGCATTGGCCGCCGACCCCGGTCAGCACTTCCGAGAATTGAGCCAGTGGGTCGGGATACTGCAGCCAGTCCTCATCCAGCGAGGGGAGTTCCATCGCTGGCGGCAGGTTCTGGCGGAGTTTGTTCAGAATCGACTGGCGGGATGACATGGTCGGTGCGTGTCGGTGCTGGAGGATCGTCGAGCGGGCCCCAATGATTCAGCCGGGCGTCAGGCGTTGACGAGCTTGCTCAGAGGCTCGCCAATTTTCCAGTTGGCGCCTTCGCGAATCACCTGTCGGTACAGCGTATCGCGTTCGACCGGTTCGCATCCCGCTTCACGGATCATGCGGTGTAACTGGGCGACAGTCAGGCCTTCGGGCGTTTCGGCTCCGGCGTCGTGATAGATCAGTTCGTGGACTACGGTGCCATCGACATCGTCGGCACCAAAGCCGAGTGCCACCTGGGCAATCGATTCGCCGAGCATGATCCAGTACGCCTTAATGTGATCGAAGTTGTCCAGCATCAGGCGAGACAGAGCGATCATCCGCAGGTCCATATGGCCGGTTGGCTTGGGAATGTGTGCCATGCCGGTGTTTTCGGGATGGAAGGCCAGGGGAATAAACGTCTGAAATCCTCCTGTGTCATCCTGCAATTGCCGCAGTCGTACCAGGTGGTCAATACGGTGCTGAGCTGCTTCGACGTGTCCATACAGCATCGTCGCATTGGACCGCAGGCCGAGTTCATGAGCTGTGCGATGAATTTCAATCCATGCTTCGGAGTCGGCCTTGTGTTCACAGATCTGAGCCCGGACTCCCTCGTCAAAGATTTCGGCTCCGCCGCCGGGCAGACTGCCCAGCCCGGCTTCCTTGAGCTGTTCGAGAATCCAGGTGTATGGCTTTTTCGTGAGATGGGCGAACCAGTTGATTTCGACCCCGGTCCAGGCCTTGATGTGCAGTTCGGGCCAGGTTTCGTGGATCACCCGGACCACGTTGACGTACCAGTCGAAGCTGCGCTGGTGATGCAATCCGCCGACCACGTGGATCTCGGTGGCTCCACTCGCCTTGGCTTCGTGCACCCGCTGGCGGATCATATCGTCGGTAAAGACGTAGGCCTTTTCGGCTTTGAGGTCGGCCCGGAATGCGCAAAAGCGGCAACGGTAGACGCAGACGTTCGTCGGATTCAGGTGGATGTTGGTGTTGTAGTAGGCGAGATTGCCGTGTCGACGGCGGCGGACCAGATTGGCCAGCCGGCCAAGCGTGAGCAGATCGGCCTGTTCGTCCAGATACAATCCATCCTCAGGTGTCAGACGTTCGCCGTCCTGAACCTTGCCTTCAATCGTCTGTAACCGCTGATCGGACATCATTTACCTGCTGATACGGGGGCCAGTGAATTTCGGGCGATCTTGAACATCGGGATCGTCATTCCCTGCGCCGATTCGATCGTCCGCCACTCTGCTGGAACCGCAATCCTGACCGGAGTTTCACCGGGGAGGGATCGGAAAAGAGGGGTGAAGCGTGGAGTTTAGAGGCCGGAAAGTCGCTTGGCCAACCAGTGACTCCCTGTTCCCGGGATCAGCAACGAATGCGGGCCGGAAATGCCGGGATGAATTCTTCAGATTCTGGTGAGGTCTGGTTGCCTCCAGCCGCATCGATCGGGAAGATACAGTGTCGCATCGGATGTGCCCCGATCACCAGTCAATCTAGTGGAGTGATTCCCATTTCTGCCCTGTCTGACATTGCCTGCCAAACGAGCATTTTTCCGGCCAACACGTCCACCTATGGTGTGGATGAAGTGCTGACAGCCTGTCCTGTGACGGGTGACCTGCTGGATGTGCAATACGATTGGGATCGGATTCCGGTTCCGTCATCGTTGCGAGAGTTTGAGTCTCGCTGGATGACCCGCCACAACCCCCTCGATTTCAGTGGGGTCTGGCGATTCCGCGAACTGCTGCCATTTGCCCCAGATGACCAGATCGTCACCATCGGCGAAGGTCAGACCATTTTGCAGCGTTCCGACTATGCCGCGAAGTACGTGGGTATGGGGGCCGGAAACCTGTACCTGCAGTACGAGGGGCTCAATCCTTCCGGATCGTTCAAAGACAACGGCATGACAGCCGCCTCGACGCACGCCCGCATGGTCGGCGCAAAGATGGCGGCCTGTGCATCCACGGGCAATACCAGCGCGTCACTGGCCATTTACGCAGCCACCACCGGCTTGTTCAAAGTGCTGGTGTTTGTGGGAAGCGGAAAAATTGCCTACGGAAAGCTGTCGCAGGCCCTCGACTACGCCGCAACCACCCTGCAGATCCAGGGCGACTTCGATGATGCTCTCAAGCAGGTGCGGGAGGTCTGCAAGACGGCCGGGATCTACCTGTGCAACAGTGTGAATCCCTTCCGGCTTGAAGGCCAGAAGTCGATCATGTACCGCGTCCTGGAGGGGCTGAACTGGGAGATTCCAGACTGGATCGTCGTCCCCGGTGGCAACCTGGGGAACTCCAGCGCCTTCGGCAAGGCCTTCGTGGAGTTAAAGCAGCTGGGGTTGATCGACCGTATTCCGCGTCTGGCGGTCATCAATGCCGCAGGGGCGAATACGCTTTACACCCTGTACGAAGAGCAGGGGCTTCGTTGGAACCAGGGCCAGCCTGACAAGGGGCTCATCGACTCCTTCTATCAGGACATGGACAATTCCAATCACCGAGCGCACACGCTGGCCAGTGCCATCGAGATCAACCGTCCGGTGAACCTCGAAAAGTGCCTGCGGGCTCTGGATGCATGCGACGGCGTCGTCCGTGAGGTCACCGATCAGGAGATCCTCGATGGCAAAGCGGTGGTCGGAGCCGGGGGGTTCGGCTGTGAGCCAGCCAGCGGCGCCAGTGTGGCGGGAGCAAAATTGCTGCGTCAGCAGGGGATCATTGCTCCCAGCGATCGCGTGGTTTGCATTCTGACCGGACATCAGTTGAAGGATCCGACGGCGACCGTTGCGTATCACGCGGCAGAAACGGACCCTGCCCTGCAGGAAAAGCTCGCCTCGGGTGGGGTGACCGAACGGGCGTTGAAGAACGCTCCCATTTCGGTTGAGAACGACTTTGAGAAAATTATGGAAGTCATCGAACGGATTCGTTAGGATTCTTTCCTTGATCTGATTTGTCTGTTTTGGGTGGGGTGTTCCCTTTTTCCAACGTAGCCGCTTGCGAAGTCACGGAACGCCTCAGGAGACGCATTCCATGTTCAGTCCGTACGAGGAATTGGAATATCTGTCGGACTACCTGCCCGCCGAAGGTGAAGGTGTGCTTGTCATTCGCGAGAATGGTGAGTTGGTGTGCAAGCCCTGGCGTCAGGATGACTTGCGTGACGGTGTGGACGATGCCGACCTGTATGGTCGATTGGTACAGGCCAATGAGCGTCTCGCCACCGCGCATTCTCTCCCCATGTGGTGCGGCCTGATCGGTCTGATCTGGCTGGCGATTGCGCTGCATGGTGGACTGGGGCTGGACTGGAGCCAGTGGTATCTCGTTCCCGGAGTCGCGTTTCCTGCCATGTTCGGGTGCCTGTTGTGGGCTCGTCGTCGGCAGGAACTGGTCTTCCGGAGTGAGGTGCTGCCGTCACTTCGAATTGAGATTGCCCGCCGCCATATTTCCCCTTACGCTCTGATCGCCGGGGTTCGTCAGCATCCAGAGTTTCGGAGTCTGCTGGACGAACTGGTCCGCTGGTCGCCGGCGATGGAACCTGTGATGCGCGACTACCGTTCGCGATAACACACAGCCGCAAATATCTGTGCCTGCAGCGGAGGGCAATTCACGCAACGACTGCAGAAGATGTGACATATGGGGTTGGAGAACCGCGACTATTTGCGCGACGAAGGGTACGGCAATCAGCGTTGGAGGATGCAGGGGCACGGACCGGACGTTGTGCAGACGTTGATCATCGTCAACGTCATCGTTTACATCTCACAGTTCTTCACCATTTCGGGGGCCGATGGCTACCGCTATTCCCCCGTGGAGTGGCTGTTCGAACTCACTCCGGCACTCGTAGTCCGTGGGCAGATCTGGCGGCTGACGACGTACGACTTCCTGCATGCACGGCAGGACGTGTTTCATATTCTGATGAACATGTACCTGTTCTGGCTGACGGGACGAAAGCTGCAGGCACGCTATGGCTGGAAAGAATTTCTCGCCTTCTACCTGACGGCCGGCATTCTCGCGGGCGTCGGTTACGTGATCTGGAGTTTTGCTTTCGGTCATCCCAATCCGTGCATCGGGGCCTCCGGGGCGGTCGCAGCAGCGATGGTGTTGTATGCCTTCCACTGGCCACATGAGGTCTGGATGATCATGGGCATCATCCCGATACCGGTCGTTTGGATTGCCGTTCTGTATGCCATCTTCGACCTGCATCCATTGCTGCTGGAATTCGCAGGACAGTCTGCCGGGGGCAATGTCGCGCACGCGGCCCATGTGGCAGGAATGATCTTTGCCGTGCTGTACTACAATCAGCGCTGGCGAATCCTCGACTGGATTCCGGAAGGGACCGGATGGAGTCTTCGCCGCTGGCTGCGTCGTCGCCCCAAGTTGCGGGTTCATCACCCGGAACAAGAGGCGGGCCTGACACCCGCTCAAAAGCAGCGCATGGACAACCTGCTGAAGAAGATTCAGGATCACGGGCAGGACAGCCTGACGGCTGAAGAGCAGCAGTTCCTGGCAGAGGCCAGCCGTATCATTCGTGAGCAGCGTTGACGCTTGGTCGCAGGGATTCGCGATTCGAAATAGACAGAACGGTGCACATCAGGTGTGGTGTATATTACTAGGTGTTTAAGCTGTTATTAGCTTGTTTGAGTTGTCCAGAAAGACTCTTGAAGGGCCGCTGTATGTCTTGATCGGGATTCGGACGAGGCATACTATTGGGCCACTGTTTGCGGAGCTCCGTGTTGTTTCGCGTTGCACCGGATTTCTGCAAGATCTGGCTGGAGCAACGCTGAGGCGAAAAACAGCAGGGCAGTTGGGTTCACACAGTCGCCAACTGCGGGCAATGCTTCGGAAGACTGTGGTCACGTCGCAGGCTGTCTTTTTTCTCCAACGGTTTCCATTCGGGAGACGTACTCAAAGGAGATCGACAGCATTCAATCAGGGCAATTCAATTATGTCGGGGACCTCTCCAGTAATGTTGGTGACGGGTGGGAGTCGTGGTATCGGTGCCGCGACCGCTCAACTGGCGGCAGAGAACGGGTACGATGTCTGTTTCTCCTATCGTTCGCGAAAGCAGGACGCGAAGGCGGTCTGTCGGGCCATTGAGGCTGCCGGACAGAGAGCATTGGCTGTCCAGGCTGATTTTTCTTCCGCCGCTGATATCGCGACACTTTGGAACAAGGCCGTCTCAACGTTTGGGACGATCAATGTTCTCGTGAACAATGTGGGTGTGCTGGAACAGCAGAAGCATCTGGTGGACTACGATGTCATCCGCCTCCGCCGCATTTTCAATGTCAATGTGGTTGGGACAATTATCTCCTGTCGCGAAGCAGTGCGGCACATGTCGACCCGCGACGGTGGGGCAGGGGGAGTGATCGTCAATCTGTCGTCCGTTGCTGCTCGACTGGGAGCGTCAGGGGAGTACGTCGACTACGCTGCGTCCAAGGCGGCGGTTGATGTACTGACCAAGGGGTTGGCAGGAGAGGTGGCGGAACAGGGGATTCGAGTCAATGCGGTCCGTCCGGGGTCAATCTACACGGATATTCATGCTGACGGTGGTGAGCCAGCACGCGTGGATCGAGTGAAGAATGGTATCCCGATGAAGCGCGGGGGGCAGCCGGAGGAAATTGCTGCTGCGATTCTCTGGCTGGCATCTGATGCCTCTTCGTATGTCACGGGAAGCATCCTGGATGTGACCGGCGGCCTGTAGCGGGTTCGAGTCACGCAGAACACTTGCAACTCCACGTTCAATGGTCGATGTTGCGTGGACTTCAACTTCCGTGTTCTGTGTCGGCATCGAACCATGATTCGCTCGTTCAACGTTCGTCTGCTGTTGCCACTGCTGGTTGTGGCGGCATTGCTGATCGCGTGGCGATCAGTCGCGAGACGAAACGACGATGCGCTGGTCGTCTATTGCGCTCATGACCTGATGTTCGCGCAGGAGATCTTGGACGACTTCGAACGCGCCACCGGAATTCAGGTGGCCGTCGTTGGCGATACCGAAGCAACCAAGTCCCTTGGGCTGGTCCAGCGGATCATTCGTGAGAAGCGGTATCCACAGTGCGATGTCTTCTGGAACAACCAGCTGCTCGGCACAATGCAATTGGCTGAGGAAGGGCTGCTGGAACCGTATATGGGACCAGGGTTCAGGCGGATTCCGGAACAGTACAAAGATCGCTCAGGACTTTGGACCGGTTTCGCTGGCCGGCTGCGGGTGTGGATCGTCAATCGCGAATTGATGGAACCGACCGAAGAAGCCATCGCTGCCGTGGAACAGGCCGACAATCTCGCCGCGATGTGTATCGCCCAGCCGATCTACGGGACGACCCTGTCGCATTGCAGCATCTTGTGGGAACGATGGGGAGCTGAGCACTTTCAGGAGTGGTATCGCAGCTTTCAGCAGCGTGGAGGACGCATCGTTCCCGGTAATGCCACGGTGAAAAATCTTGTCGCCGAGGGGGTCTGCCAGCTGGGCTGGACCGACACCGATGATTATTTCGTCGGACGCGATGCCGGGGCCCCTGTCGAATTGCTGCCGATTCGCGTTGACGGGAAAACGATCTGCATTCCGAACAGCGTTGCCATTGTTCGCGGAACACAGCGCAAGGACGCTGCACAGAAACTCATCGACTATCTGCTGTCGGCGGAAGTGGAACTCAAACTGGCTCAGTCCGAGGCCCGTCAGATTCCGCTGGGCCATGTGGATGAAGCACAGATCCCGGAGGAGGTTCGCCCGCTCGTGGAATGGGCGCGAGAGGGACACGATCTCCGCACGTATGCCGCAGCGCGTATGGCCTGCCTTGAATGGCTGCTGGATCAGCCTTAGGAGGTCCCTTGGGAGGAGAGCAGCAGCATTGGCTGGCACTGGGCTGCTCATTGCTGCGCGGTCTGCTGATTGCAGTTGTCGCACTCCCCATTGCTCATGCCGTTCAGCGCCAGTGGTGTAGACGAGGAGGCATCGCCTGGGGCCTGCTCCTGCTGCCGATGCTGACGCCAGGCTTGCTGATCGGCTATTGCTATCGCGACACGGCGATGGCCTGGATTGCGTCTCCATGGCGGACGGAGATGTTGTACGACCTGCTGCTGCTGGCGCAGCTGGTTCCCGTGGCGGTCGTGCTGCTGCAACTGTCTCCGCGTCCTGCGGTCTCTCCGGCCGCAGCCCATTGCGCGGAGCTGTTGAGAGTTCATGAACGTTCGTCTCGTCTCAAACGACTCTGGTGGGGGCGGGTATGGTTCCATGCACGCGGTGAACGCGATGTGATCATCGCTGCAATTGTCTTTCTGCTTGCGTTTCAGGAAGCCGAGGTCGCCTCGCTGCTGCAGGCCCGCACTTGGACGGAATGGATCTTCACAAACCAGGCACGCGGCCTGCCTGTGCTCAACACGCTGGAATATGCGAGCCGGGCGATGCTGCTGCAACTTCCGGTCATCATCCCCGTAGCCCATTGGATCGCCAGGGCAAGCCGGTCGGGCAACTTGCGGTCACGATCTGAATTTGTGACGGGAAGTGCAGCATCTATCTCTCGGACTGGTGTCGGATTGTGGCTGCTCATTGCCGCACTTCTTGTGACAGCAATTCCCACCGTTCAGTTGATTCGCGGAGCCGGAACAGGGTGGAGCAACTTGCTGGATCAACCAGCGCTGGGCGAGGAATTGGGAGACGCAGCACTGCTGGCGACCACAGTGGCACTGCTCACGACGCTCCTCTGTCGCCTGTTGCTGCGTGTATCGCGTCTCACATCCTGGGGAATCTGCGTGGCCCTGCTGCCGGGGCTTCTGGGAGCATTGTCGTTGGGAATCACGCTGGCAGCCATTTTTCAAACAGATCGACTTGCATTCGCGTACGATACACCGGTGCCCCTGATTCTCGGAGAAGTGTTGTTCCTGTTGCCGCGCGCTCTGCTGGTCTTTGGCTTGTGGGGAGCGGGGCGAGAGTCTGCGGTTCAACACCTCGCGGAAACGCTGTCCGTTTCCCCTGTTCCGCAGCAGCGGGCTAGGGGGCAGGAGTTGTCGTGGGTGTTACGGGCACAGATCTGGTGGTGGGGAGGCTGGCTGATCTTTTTCTGGACGTACTTTGAATTGATGCTGCCTTCATTGCTGGCTCAGCCAGGATTCAATCCGGTTTCGCTGGTACTGTACAACTTCCTGCACTACGGAAGAATCAATGCCCTGGCTGCCAAACTGTTGTGTGCACTGCTGCTGCCGCTGGGGGCAATGCTTGTGCTGACCTCGCTGCGCCGCTGGCGTCCTCATCGCTGGCGTTTGCTGCGTGAGGAGTGATACAACCGGCTACCCATCGTCCTTCCATGTCTCCATGACTCGATCCCTGTGGACATTGCTCAACGTTACGCTCACCGGCGGACCTCGGTCCCGACTGGCTGAGGTGTCGTTGCAGATTTCCTCGGGGACTACGGCAGTGCTCGGGTGGTCTGGTGCAGGCAAGACGTCGCTGCTGAATCTGCTCGTCGGATTTGAACGCCCTTCCAGCGGGGCGCTCCACGCTGACAGCGCACAGGCATCTACGCGCCTGCCGCTGTATTGGTCCCCGGCTGATGGGGGGCTCTGGACTCACCTGACCACTCGCGAGCATCTCGCTGCGGTCTGCGATGACCCGGACCCGTGGCTGGAGCGATTCGATTTGCAGCTTCTGGCAAACTCCCGACCAGAACAACTGTCGCTCGGCGAACAGTCGCGACTCAGCGTGGCTCGGGGACTGGCGGCCAATCCGCAGGTGCTCGTGCTGGATGAACCACTGATTCATGTCGACTCCGCCCGCATTCGCCGTTACTGGGACGTCATTCGCGACACATGTGACCAGCAGCAGATGTCGCTGGTCTTTTCGCATCATGATCCCGAACTGGTGCTGCGACAAGCCGATCAAGTGATCTGTCTGGCCGAAGGACGCTGCCGCTGGCAGGGGGAAGTCCAGGAGCTCTATCAACGTCCCCCGTCTGCAGAGATCGGCTGGTTTCTGGGGCCACTCAACTGGTTTGAATCCGCAGAGGCAACGCGGTGGCTTGGTCGGAATTCTGATTCGCCAATCTGCCTGCGACCGGAACAACTCGTTGTGGAGCCGGATGATTCGGGGCCGCTGGTCGTCGAGCGGGCCCGTTTCTGCGGCAGTCTGGCCGAGGTCGATGTCCATTTGCCGGAATTGTCCGGGCAACAGCGCCGCGTCTACCACCGCCCTGTTCAGTCGACACTCTCTTCCGGAATGCGGGTCTCGCTGCGAGCATTGTTCGCTCTCTTGTGCTGTGTGACGGCCGGTATGTTGTCTGGCTGCGGCAAGTCAAAGGCTGAGGGGCCGCCAGTGTTGTCCGTATCGGAGTTTGCGTCGGAGTCGCTGCCAGCAGCGGGAACCAAGCTGCCCGCTCCGCGAGGGATGACCTTCAGCCCTGGCGGTGAACTGCTGGTTCTGGACGATGTGGGCCGCGTCCTCGTTTATGACGCCAGTGGCGAACTCGACCGGCAGTGGTGGATGCCGGAGTATTCCATCGGTCGGCCCGAGGGAGTCTGCGTTCTGCAGGATGGTCGCATCGCGGTCGCCGACACACACTACCATCGGATTGTGTTTTTCGATGACGAGGGGAATGTGACGGGCATGCTGGGTGAATTCGGACGCAACCCCGGTCAGTTCATCTACACCGTGTCCATCACGCAAGATCCGGATGGTTTTCTGTATGTCGCCGAATATGGAGGTAACGACCGCGTGCAGAAGTTTACCGCCGATGGTGAATTCGTGATTTCCATCGGAGTGATGGGAGTTGCGGAGGGAGAGTTTCAGCGGCCCAGTGGCGTGGTCTGGCACGAGGGAAAACTGTACGTCGCCGACTCCATCAACAATCGGGTGCAGGTGTTCCGCGACTCCGGGGAGTTTGAAGGGGTGCTGGCCAGTGCCGAGAGTGCAGGCCTGTACTATCCCTACGACATTGCGAAGGGGCCCGATGCGACGTTATATGTCGTGGAATACGGCGCGGGACGCGTTACTCGCTTGGGGTTCGATGGACAGGTTCTCGGACAGTACGGCGACGAAGGCCGTGGTCCGGGGCAGTTCTGGACTCCTTGGGGATTGGCCGTCAGCAGGGAGGGCGTCATTGTGGTCGCGGATACCGGGAACCGGAGGATGGTGGAGCTGAAACCATGACGTTTCTGCGAAAACTGCTGTCCACAATCGGAAAGGGAATCCGGAGTGCTTTCCCGAGTCCACGGTCCCCGCTGCGCTGGACCGATGCCTGGCCGCTGCTGCTGTTTTTGATTCTGTATGCGCTGGCCATCGTCACCATTCTTACGCTCGATGACGTGCGGG
>JAGQPW010000011.1:57043-59446 GCA_020426515.1 Planctomycetaceae bacterium
GAAGTTGCGGGCAAGATGATGTTTGCCTCTCCCTGGAACTTCGGCTGGCTGGTCATCACCCCCTGGATCTGGTGGATGCACCGCAACGGATGGCATGGCCTCAGTCGCGGGAGGGCGCTGCAGGCCTTGTTCATTCGGCTGCTTGTGATTGGCGTGTTCGTCGCTTTGCTGGCTGAGCCTCGTTCGGTTCGCACGACCGATCAACTCTCGGTGGTGTATGCGGTTGATATTTCCGAATCGATCCATCGCTCACAGATCGAAGCAGCTCTCGGATTCGTGGCCCGTACTGTCAGCGAGAAGCCGCAACAAGATGAAGCCGGCTGGATCGCTTTCGGCAGCAGCGCGGCGGTCGAGGTGCCCCCTTCGTCATCGAGTCAGCGGACTGCGTTGATGGCGAATCCGGATGACATTCAGTTCAACAGCCGCGTCGATCGCGATGCAACAAATATCGAACAGGCGCTCAATCTCGCGGCTGCCGTCCTGCCAGAGGGGACGCGTGGACGCATTGTGCTCATCAGCGATGGCAGCGAAACGTCCGGCGATCTGCGGCCCATTTTGCACGAACTGCGGGCCCGAGGCATCGGCGTTGATGTGTTGCCGGTCAACTACTCTTACGAGAACGAAGTCTGGGTCGAGCGGCTCGAACTGCCTCAGTCGGTCAAAATTGGGGAACCCTACAATGCCTCAACGGTCATCTCCTCGCTGAAGGATGCCAAGGCTGAACTCGTCATCGAGGAGAACGGCGAACCGGTTGGTCCGCCTGTTCCGGTTACGCTCAAGGCCGGTAAGAACCGCGTCGATGTTCCCATCTTCCTCAGCGGCCCCGGTTACTACGAATACGTGGCCAAAGTGCGTGTTCCAGAGGAGGCCGATGGCCGAACCGAGAACAATGAAGCGGTCGGCTACATCTACGTGCAGGGCGAAGGCAAGGTGTTGATTGTCGTCGATCCGCTGCGCAATTATCCCGACAACCCCGATCGCGATCACGATCGTCTTGCTCAGGCGATTCTCGAATCGGGCCGCGCTGTCGAAGTGATGGATGCCTGGGATATGCCTCGCGATCCCTTGCAGCTCATGCCGTTTGACTGCGTGATCTTTGCCAACGTGCCACATGATGCTTTTGACGAAGCTCAACTGCAGGCGGTGCATGACGCCGTCTACAATCAGGGGACCGGCTTTCTGATGGTGGGGGGGCAGAACAGCTTCGGCCCCGGCGGCTATCACCGCACTTCGATTGAAGATGCCTTGCCGGTCACGATGGACATTACCAAAAAGAAGGTGCTGCCCAAGGGGGCACTGGCCATTATTCTGCACACCTGTGAATTCCCCGAAGGGAACACCTGGGCGAAGCGGATCACGAAACAGGCCATCAAGGTGCTGGGGGCTCAGGACGAAGTCGGCGTGATTGCGTATGGTCCCGGCGGCGAGCAATGGGTCTTTGATCTGACTCCGGCCGGCGATTACGAGAAGCTGGTCCCCAAGATTAACAGTGCCCAGATTGGCGATATGCCTGCGTTCGGCCCCACGATGGAACTGGGACTGAAAGCACTGTCACAGAGCGATGCCGCCGCCAAGCACATGATCATAATCTCCGATGGCGATCCGCAGGCGGCCCCGGCGGGAGTGCTGAACGATTTCGTGAAGAACAAAATCAGCGTCTCGACGATTGCCATTTTCCCACACGGTGGGACCGAAATCGGACTGCTGCGAGCCATCGCCAATGCGACTGGAGGACGGTACTACTTCCCCGATGATCCCGGCAAACTCCCGTCGATTTTCATCAAGGAGGCGAAGACCCTCAAGCGGACGATGATTCAGGAGAAAACCATCTCCGCAATGGTTGGCTTTCCGTCCTCTGTGATTGAGGGCATCGAGGCGATGCCGCCGCTGCATGGCTTCGTGCTGACGTCACTGCGAGAAAATGCCCTTACGGAAAACGTGCTGTACACAATCGCCGACGACGCCGAAGCCGACGAGACCGATCCCGTGCTGGCCATCTGGCGCTATGGACTGGGAGCGACCGCCGCATTTACATCGTCGCTCTCCAATCAATGGGCTCGCGACTGGGTCACGTGGGAAAGCTACCGTGCGTTCGTGAAGCAACTCCTGCTGCGTATCTCCCGCGCGGAGAAGACCGGCCACCTGCGAATGTGGACGTACAATTCCGGCGGCGAAGGTGTCATTATGGTCGAAGACTTCAGCCCTGATGAGAGTTTTCTCGAAGTCGCGGCTCAGGTGCGAGGGCCGGGCAATCAGGAACTGACTGTTCCACTGCGGCAGATTGGCCCGCGTCGCTACCAGGGGACGTTTCCCGTGAACGACAAGGGGCGGTTTCAGGTGAGTGCCGTGGGCAAAGCGGGGGACCGCGAGGACCGGGCGTTTGGAGGCTTTATCGTGTCGTAT
>JAGQPW010000120.1 GCA_020426515.1 Planctomycetaceae bacterium
GTTCCTCAAACTCAGGCAGGCGATTATTTCCGAACGGTGTACGATCTGATTGTGCTCGCTTTTCAGACCGACGCCACTCGTGTGGTCACCTTCAGCAGCGGCTTGGAAGGCCAAGGTCTGGCAATTCCCGAACTGGGCATTTCACAATCGCGGCACGAACTCAGCCATCACAATGGTGATGCCGGACATATGGAGAAACTGACTCAGAGCGATACGTTCAGCGTTGAGCAGTTCAGTTATTTCCTGACCCGATTGTCCGAGACCCCCGACCTGGACGGTCGGCCGCTGCTGGACACTACCATGTCCCTGTTCGGCAGCGGAATGGCTTATGGACACAGCCACGGTAATGCCAACCTCCCACTCGTGCTCGCCGGAGGAACCCGCTGTGGATTCAAGCACGGTCGCCACGTCGATCTCAATCAGGGTCATTTTGATGGCTATCGGCTCGACGAACCAGGCCAGCATTATCGCCTCTGCAGCCGACCCGCTAACGACAAAGCACACATGAGCAACCTGCTGTTAACCATGGCTCAGAAAATGGGCGTGGAGACCGAACGATTCGGCGACAGCAACAGCGAGCTGGATCTGGGATGAAACAACTTACCAGCACGCAGCGACAACAAGTGAAAGTCCTCGCGGCCAGGCGAGAACTTGCAGGCAGGATCAATCAAGTACCTCAAGCGGAGATCCTCAGGGTGAGCAAACTGTCCTTGGTGATGCCATTGGTTTCCGTAACGCTGCACTCGCTGGTGCTGCGTGCTGGCATGGGAATTTTCGTTTGCCTGATGCTGCTCGCGGGCGAGCTTCGTGCCCAGGAATCCTTTCGACCAGAGCCGGGAAAATTTCCGCCCCCGGAAGAGGCCCGATCCTACCGTGGCGAACTCGTGTTCGTAGATCACGTCAACCGGCGCGGCAGCCTGAGGCTGCACGTGGACGGACATTTCCACGAAGGGAGACTGCATCACTTTGCCATGCTCCCTTACGGCATCATCCGCTTCCGTGGCGCACCAGCCGAATTACGGGATATCCCTCTCGGAACGGTTCTCTACGGACGATTCTATCTGCCTCCCGACCCCGAGACTTCCGCAGTTCCCAATGTGAACCGGAAGGATGTCACCGCACCGCCGGAGAACCACGCAATTCTGCTGGAGGATGGGCCAAGCCTGTGTCTGCGAGAAGGCAAGGCCTGGAAGCTGAAGGAAGTGGTCATCAATGGACAGGAAGGCCAGTTGGTGGCGAGTCTGTATCGGGCCGAAGGAGGTGAAGGACTCGGTGGTGAACACAAGCTGACGATCGACGGATCGACACGCATCTGGCGCGGCCGCGAGTTGCTCGGGCTTGATGACCTAGTGGCCGAAGGTAGCTGGCCCGGGCAGGGTCAGAAGACGTTCGATGACCAGGCAGTTTACCTCTCACTCACATGGCATCCGCGATACCTTTACCAACAGTTTCACGTCGCCGACCTTTGGCTCGACGACGCTGCGATGAATGTTGCAACAGAGCGCCAACGTCAACGCCACATCCGCCATATCCGCACCCGCTGGATGCCCGCGCGAGTCGACTCCGTTGAGTACGGGAAATTTGGACACGCCAATATCAGGACAACTCTGTTTGGCGGAATGGATGAATCCCTCTATGCCGACTTCAAGCCGGGCACGGGCGGCAAGATGGCGGCCGCCGAGAACACGCTACGGACATGGTGGCCGGACCACGATGGAATGGATGGCAGGATTACCTCCGTCGACAAGATCGACGGCGAACCTCCGCTGGGCAGCAGTGGAATTCAAATCCAGTTCGAGGTCCCCTTGATTCTGGAGGGTTTTCGGCCCGGACGCATCGTCCGCATTCGCCCTCACAACTGGCCGAACGTGAAGCCACCCATCGAGGAACAAGTCCGCAGCTTCGAAGACCGCTGGCCGAGCCCAGACCTGTTCCAGAAGTGATGTGCCAACGGGCTTCCAATTGCGTCGGCACATACCCCGCGCAGCACTCGATTTCTTCGGTTCAGGCTTAGGTTGCACGATAAGAGTCACGGGCCGACTGGGTGTGGAAACCAGTGTCGACTAGCGCTCGGCGGCAGCCGGGTCCTTGTTGAAGGGAACCTGGCCTTGTCCCGGCACGGACAGCGAATGCCCAATTCCGTCGATGTAGTTCCCGCCTATGGAGTGGAAGCGACGGTGATCTTGACCGGAACGCTGCTGTAGGTCGCCTTCATCACGAAATTCAGCGAGACATTGGCCATCACACTGCACTGCTGTTCGGTGACTGGTGGGGCCTCTTTGGCGGCCGTGAGTGTGATGTGACCGCGTGTCTCCTTGCCGGTCAACAGGGTTTTGCTCTGGCGGGCATCAATGGTCACGCCTTCCGGAAGGGAGTTTGCATAGACCGAATTGAGATGTCGGTACAGCATGTCGAGCGTCACGTTGGTGTTGAAGCCTTCCGCTCGCTGAATTTCGATATCGACGCGTTTCGATTCCCCCGGTTTCAGAACAATCTCGGTGGTGCTCAACTTGAGGTCCAGGATGTCTGCGGGAGCCCCCACAGCTACGGTATGCATTTCGACGGGCCAGTGGCTGCGACCGCCGCCGGGCATGTACGTCTCCTGCATTGGCTGGGCGACCGTGACCAGTTCCAGTGGTTGCCCCTCCTGATCCATCGTGGCTGTTCCGGTGATGCGAATATTGGACGCAACGAGGTTGGCGTCACGAGCAGCCTGAAGAATGATGCAGCCATCGTTGGCCTTTCCCGGGAGTATTCGTCCACACTGAGCGGTGACACCTTCCGGCAGTCCATCGATGTGCAACTGGATCTCACCATCGAAACCATTCTTCTTGACGGCGCGGGCAAAGATCACACCGCAGCCTCCCGGACTGATCCAGGTCTTGTCGGAATCGAGGGCCAGTTCAAAGTAGGGCTGGGGACGATCGACATTGAGGAAATACACGTAGGACTCGCCACCCCGCAGATGCACATCACGGATTTCGATAACGTAATTCCCATCGGCAGGCGCGACCCAGTTTTCAATTTCTGAATCCTGGTAGGTGAAGCGGCCCCACTCTCTCAGATCGTCATTCTCCACCAGCGAGGCACCATCCTCTTTCAGGATGCGAACGATCGAGTCGAGTTGCGAGTGATTGCGCCGGGCGAAAACTTCGACGGAAACACGATCCCCTTTCTGGGCTGCGAAACGGTAACAGTCGATATCGCCGGGCGATTCAATCCGGCCATTGATCCCGTTGGGAACGTCGACGGACTGAGCTTCCTGTGGTGTGTTGTTAGACTCGACCGACTCCGTGATGCAGGGAAGGTTGCTGAAGACAACGGAAACCGGATTGGTCTGATCGTCACCGAGTCTCGTCGAAACATCCCGCAAGGCGGCTGACGAAGTCCCTTCCGGAAGGGCGACCGTCAAATGAGTCTTTCCGGGCAGCCCTGCCCCGACCGGTTCCAGGTCGTGCGTGGCCGCAGCAATCGGCAGGCCGACGGGGTACACCTGCGTGACGAATGGTTTGTGGGAAACTTCGATGGCGTATTGCCAGTACTTGTTGCCCCCGTAGCGCACATCCCTCACTTCCAGCAGGTAGTCGCCGGGATGTTTGAAGTCGTGGCTGAGGAATGGATCGGCAGCGAAGTCATTGTTGGCGGCAGCCACCGTAGCTCCGGTGGCCGCATTCTTGACGGTTATGATCGGATCGACGTGGGTTTGCAGGTCGTGAATTCGATCCTCCAGCCGCATCCCCCAGCAGTGAAAGTTGATCGTCTGGGGTTCGCTGATCGTGAGCTTGAAATAGTCGACATCTTCCCCAGCTTCGATTGCGCCGCAAAGCGTGGAAGGAATGCTCACAACCTGAGCCCCATCGGGCTGATTGTTCTTGTCCTGCTCGTAGATCACCGGATTGGTCGTAATCACCAGTTGCCCCAGTGTGCTGGCTCCGGTCGGGCCAACAACCCGCACATCGCGGACCCCGGGCAGCGCATCATCAGCCACGGTGAACTTCACGTTGATCTTTGTCAGCGATGGCTCTTTGCCATCTTTTCCCAAGTCCATGGGTGTGACAATCTCCCCCGTCACCCCCTCTCCACTGACGAGCACCTGGTAGGCGCCGAACATGCTGTAGCGCGATTCCAGTTCATGTTCCGAAGTTGAGCCTCGCTGAGCCGCTGTCGGCTTGAGACTCATCAGCATGGGATAGGCCTTCTCGGCGAGCAGCAGTCCGCTCGTGGTCTGCAGCAGACCAACAATGCCAAGCGTTAGAAGTGATGTTTTCATCGATTAAGCTTCCCACACATCAGTATTGGAGAGGAGTGCGTTGCTGAGTATGCGCCTGTGCCTGATTGTTATTGCACGAACAGAAAGCCCTTGGAGTTGATCAGCGACCACATCAAGTCTTCGTAGAACTCCTTGCGTGAGGGACTGTTGGCGAGGAATTCGGTAGCGGTGGCGATCTCAGACTGGCTGGGGGCACGGCACAATGTCAGCAGGTACAGTTCCCTGATGATCTCCTCATCGGACTTCTCACTTTCGACGAGAGTCTGCACCTGGCCTTTTTTGTTGGTCAACTTGTTCGCGAGGATGTCGCCATTGAGGGTGTGCAGCGCCTGTCCAAGGTTTTCCTCCGGCATGCGTTCGCACTCGCAAACGCTCACGCGCCGAGGCTTTCCAAACGTGTTCAGGAAATAGTCCGGATATTCTCCATCCGGCAGTTCAATCGCGCGCGTCCCCAGCGGGAGACTTTTGAATTTCGTCTGCACACCGGTCACGTAGTCAATGGCGTCCAGCAGCGGTTCTGCGGGCAAGCGTTTCACGTGATAGTGCGTATAGAACTTCTCATCGGCCGCATTCGATTCCGTGGGTTGCGAGTCCGTCTGGTACAGCCGCGATGTCAGAATCACTCTCATCAACTGCTTCAAGTCGAATCCGGAATCGACGAAGTGCTGGGCCAGTGCATCAAGCAACGCGGGGTTGGTCGGCGGGTTGGTACCTCGCATATCGTCGATCGGCTCGACGAGGCCACGTCCCAGCAGATACGCCACGTAGCGATTGACGATATTCCGTGAGAACTCCTTATTGTCGGGAGAGGTCAGCCATTCGCCCAGTGGAATGCGGCGATCCAGTGGATGGTCGACAGGTTCACCCAACAGCGGTCTGGGCGGCAGAATCGCCCCGGTCTTTGGATGCCGAACTTCGCCGGAGGACTTCACCATGACAATCGTTTCCCGTCCGAACAGACCGAACTCCTGACTCGTCTTGTTTCCAACGCGTGCGAAGAACGCGGCGAAAGAGTAGTAGTCTTCCTGACTGTAGCGCTCGAACGGATGCTGGTGACACTTGGCGCACTGCAGACGGACTCCGAGGAACAATTGTGCCGTCGACTCGGCCAGATCGGACGAGTTGTTGAAGATCTTGTAGTAGCTCGCCGGGCCGTTGGAATAGATCGAGCCCTTGGCCGTCACCAGCTCGCGAACGAACACATCGAAGGGCTGATTGGTCCGGAACGACTCCTTGATCCAGTTGTGCATCGCCCACAGACGCTGCTCATCGGCAGCCTGCCCACCGGTCGTGTTCCGCAGCAGGTCGGACCACTTGATGGTCCAGTACGCGGCGTACTTGTCGTTATAAACATCGAGATTCGGATCGCCGGTAAGTCCCAGTAGACGATCCACCAGACGGTCACGCTTGTCGGGACTGGAATCGGCGAGGAACGCCTGGGTCTCCTCGGGAGTTGGCAGTGTGCCAATGACGTCCAGGAACGCGCGGCGGTGGAATGTCGCATCATCACAAAGTGCAGACGGAGCAATCCCCAGTTCACGAAACTTCCGTGCGGCCAGTTCATCGATGAAATTATTCGGCTTCCAGTCGGCAAGTTCCGGCGCTGGCCCATAGGGCGAGACGAACATCGCGATGCTGGCCTCACCTTCATAACGGACCATAATGGCGGTCTGACCGCGTCCCGCCACATCCACCAGTCCATCAGGTGTCACAGTCACGACGCCGACATCAAGCGAATCGAACTTCGCCAGGTGAGTGACGTCTCGAATGACGCCATCGCTGTAAGTCGCACTGACGCGGAGTTGCTGCTCTTCGCCTGGCTGAACAAGTCGCTCGGGAGGAAACACTTCGAGCCGCGTGACCTTCGGGGCATCGTTTTTTGGTGCCGGGGCCCCCTGACTGACCCACGCAATCAACGTTTCGTATGCAAGCGAATTTGTCGTGAGCCGCTGTCCTCCACCATGAGCCACTCCAGCGGTTGGCTTCTTCAAGAACAGGCTTTCTTCCGGCTCCAGAAAATTGATTCGTCGCTGCATGCGGTCGCGCACGATGGACGCGTAATCCAACTGGGGATCGAAACCAATGACAGACAGGACAAAGCCTCCTTTGCCAAACTGACTGGCATGACAGGCTCCGGCATTGCAACCCAGTCGGCTGAGGATGGGACGCACATGGCCGTCGAATGAAGCTTCCGGGGTCGATGACATTCCGCTCACAGTCACTGGAACGGTTTGAATCTGCTGGCCGACCTGAACCCGAATATTGGTTTGTCCGTTGTTGCGGGCAATCAATTGCCCACCGGAATCGACCGTGACAATCGTCGCATCCTCGGACTGATACGTCGCTGCGTGAGTCAAATCGGACAGAGTAATGGGGTCGGCATCCGGCGTTGCGGACTGACTGACAAGCAACTGAGCCACCGCAAAACTCCCCTGGAGTTCCACGACGGCAGGCTGAACACGAATGGCCGCCTCTTGTGCCTGTGCTTCCGAGATTGTGTGGCCCAGCAGCATTACCAGTCCGAAGAGCGTTGAAACCGCCCGGATGGCACGACGACGGACGAGGTGAAGACGATTCGAAGGAAAGGAAAGAGAACTCGGGCGAGCCATGAGGACGCCTCCTAAAATCTCGCAGGGGCAGGGAATGAATCGGCGGGGAGGTCGCGGGACGACACATCGGGGAGGGCTGTACCGGTGGGGCACATCAATCAACATTATTACGTTCTGTAACGGTTCGCACTACAGAAAACCGAAAAAACAATTCAGCAGGAATTGATCTGTTGAGTTCTCAGTGGAAGAATCCCTATAGTGAGAGTAGCCACGCCCTCCACCAGAGGGTCTGGCCCCCCCACCTCCACGTCCCTCCTGAATCTGGTGCCCCGCCATGTTACATCTCCTGCCGGAAGCTCAGCGCGATTGCGAACGAGTATCGCGTCGTGGATTGCTGCAACTGGGAACCCTCGGCGCATTGGGAATCTCACTGCCCCAATTGATCGCCGCGAAGCAGGCAGCGGCAGGCTCTGGCGGAAGCGCACGCGACGTCAATTGCATTCTCGTGTGGACGCAGGGGGGAACCAGCCATCACGACACGTTCGACCCCAAGCCGAATGCTCCGCTGAGCGTGCGGGGCGAGTTCAATGTGATCGACACGGCAGTCCCCGGTGTCCAGTTCACTGAGATTGTCCCCAACATGGCGCGAGAACTTCATCGCTTTGCCGTGCTTAGAAGCTGGAACCCGCAGAACGGCAGTCACGGCGTTGCAGACCAGTATGTGATGTCGGGCCGGCGCTTCAACGCGGCGGTGCAATATCCGACCTACGGTTCAGTGGTCAGCTGGTTCAAAGGATTTCGGTCAGCGCTGCCTCCATTCGTTCAGTTAGGAACATCAATCGACCGACGATTCGGCGGCGGGAGTTCCGGCGTTCTTGGTTCGGAGCACAATGCGTTTGAGATGACCGCTGATCCGAATGCCAAGGATTTCAATGTGCGGGACATCAGTCTTCCGAGCGGCGTCGATCTGGATCGACTGAGCCGTCGCCAGCAGATGCTCGCCTCCATCGATTCCCTGCAGCGGCAGGCCGAACTGCAGCCTGCGGCCTTCGAAGCATTGGACGAGCACTGTAAGGCGGCGATCAACATGATCACTGCCCCGGAAACCAAACGGGCATTCGAGATCGAACAGGAGACGGATGAACTCCGCGATCGCTATGGACGCCACAAGTTTGGCCAGAGCTGTTTGCTCGCTCGCCGCCTGATCGAAAACGGCGTTCGATTTGTGACGGTGACAGATGGCGGCTGGGATACGCACTCAAACAACTTTAAGTCGCTCAAAGAGAGCCGATTGCCTCCCGTGGACCAGGCGCTCCCCACGTTGCTGGCCGATCTCGAAGATCGTGGCCTGCTGGACAGCACACTGGTGGTCTGGCTGACAGACTTCGGTCGCACGCCCAACATCAATTCCGCCAGTGGTCGCGATCACTGGGCGAGTGCCGGTTTCGCCATTATGGCGGGGGCAGGTGTTCCCGGAGGTGCCATCCTGGGAGCGACAGACGACGAAGGCGGAAAACCAACTCGCGATGAATACACATCCGAGGACATTGCCGTCACCGTGTACGAGAAGTTGGGCATGCCTCACGACCTGATCGCTCAGGCTCCGGATGGTCGTCCCGTCCGACTGATCGAAGGACATCCGATCAAGGAATGGATGTAGGCGGTCGGCTTCAGGGTTCCCCAATACGATTGATTCCCCCCCCTGCCCCCGCACATTGGGACCAGCTGACCGGGGAATTTTGGCCGTTCAATCGGCCAGATCTGCACTCTTCCCGGCCAGGTCTTTTTACTTTGTGGATGTTGTGAGCCATTTGTCGGCTGCGCTTCTGGAGGCCCCATCGCGCCCCGCCGATTCTTCTGCGCCCGATTCTCATCGTCCAGGTGATTTGAACGCCCCGCTCACGAAGCGTCCCGGACTCGCGTAAGACACATGCCAGGCCCTGCGTCCTTCTTCCAGAAAGAGCCTCGTCATTCACAACTTGACACTTAGTGTACTTCCGTATACTCTCCCGGTCGGGAGCAGAATATGGGCAGACCTGACCTTCACAGCACGCGAAAACCGACGATTGCCGAACTTCAAAGCCGCATCGGGGGCTGGGGCCGTGGGGCGTCCGTTCACGAGACCGGCTCGACAACAACCGGTTGCGATTCCCTGGATGCCCTGTTTCCCGGTTCAGGAGTGCGGCAGGGAAGTCTGGTGGAGTGGCTGGGCGAGGGAAACGCCAGCGGGGCTGGAACGGTCTCTTTGATCACCGGTCGGCAGGTCTGTCCGGCGGAGCGTCCGTTGATTCTGATCGACACTCAGCGCGAACTGTTTCCACTTTCGTTGTCGCTACTTGGCTTCGATCTCTCCCGGCTGGTGTTGATTCGCCCCGCTTCAGAACGGGAAGCCCTCTGGGCGTGCGAAGAGGCGCTGCGGTGCGAGGCGGTGGGCCTTGTCTGGGCGAACATCGAACGGCTGACCAGCACCAGCTTTCGACGACTTCAACTGGCTGCCGAAGCATCCTCGGGGATCGGCTTTCTGGTACGGTCGACGATGGCGATCTCTCAGCCGTCCTGGGCGGAGGTGCGACTCAAGGTACATCCACGACCGGCTGTTCGAGGGTCACCCTGCTATCAGATCGAAGCCGCTTCAAGTTACGGGAACTCTCAACACACCACGGCGAATGTCGTGCTCGACAGCGTGAAGGGGAGACTTCATGGGAACGCGCACTCCGCGAATTCTCTGCCTCTGGTTTCCGGAATGGACACTGCAACGACTCCTTGTCGCGCAGCCGGAGCTTAACCGTTGCCTGTTGCTGCTGACCGAAGTGACGCCACGTGGGGAGTTCGTGCGTTACTGCAATCGACTGGCACTGAAACGAGGCGTGCGGGTAGAGATGCCGCTCTCGGAAGCCCGGACGTTCGCCCGCACGCGTGATCGTCTCGTGGTAGAACCGGTGGAGCCACCACGGGACCGGCAGGCACTGGTGGAACTGGCTCTCCGCTGCGAGCGTTTCAGTTTTTGCATCGGACTGGAAGAGGCCGAGCGGCCCGAGTGCATTCTGATGGACGTGACAGGCATTGCGCATTTCTTTTCCGGCGAACAGGCCCTGGCCGAAGAGTTGAACCGAGTGCTTGCCAGCAAGAGCTACGAGGCCCGAATTGCGATCAGCAACAATATTGGCTCAGCGTGGGCAGCAGCTCATTTTCTCGCCGGACCGCAGCGGCCGGTGGTTGTCCCGGCAGCTGAAACGCCACCGTTGGAGTCGTTGCCGGTTGCTGGCCTGAGGTTGCCGCATCCCATGCTGACAAAGCTGCATCGACTGGGCATTCAGGTCATCCGCCAGTTGCTCGTGCTGGACCGGGCTGCCCTGGTCCGGCGGTTTGGAATCGAGATGCTCGATCGGATTGATCAGTTTCAGGGGCGACGAGTGGAGTCAATCACGCCCTGCCGTCCACTCCCCAAGTATCGCGTGGAGCGAACCCTGGACGAAGGAATCATTCATCCGGAAGCGATTGAGCAGTTGTGGTCCCGGTTGCTGCAGCGGCTGTTGAAGTTGCTGGCCCCCAAGCATCTCGGCATGCGTCATCTGGAATGTCGGTTCCTGCTGGATGACCGCACATCTCAGATGCTGAGCCTGCGATTTTGTGAAGGGACCAGCCACCTGCGGCACATCTCCGAACTGCTGCGAATTCAACAGGAGAAGCTGCGGTTCTCGGTACCGGTCGTCGGGCTGCATCTGGAGGCACTCGATGTGGCTCCGCTCGAAGCGACTCAACGAGAACTGTTTGCCGGAGGGGCACACGATCATTCCCGAAGTTACGCGATGCTGTTGAATCGTCTCAGCAGCCGGTTGGGAGAAGAGGCGGTCGCCATTCCCAGAGTGCTTCCCGATCCTGTGCCCGAGCGAGCCGTAAGGCTGCATGCTGTTTCCGAGCCCATGACGCCAACCCTCACCTCATTCATCTCTCGGTTTCACAGTCTTGATCGTCCCACAGCGCTGTTCCCTGCACCGCGACCCGTAGAGGTCATTTCCGTAGTGCCCAACGGTCCTCCAGCATTGCTGTACTGGAATGAAATCCGGTTCAACATCGCCCATGCCTCCGAGCCGGAGCGGATCGAATCGGGGTGGTGGGATCGAGAGTACGTCTGTCGCGATTATTACCGGGTGGCGACGGCAACCGGTCAGTGGCTGTGGATCTTTCGTCGTCTGCAGGACAGTCGCTGGTTCTGGCACGGGGAGTTTTGTTAGCGATGTCCTATGCCGAACTGCATTGCCTGACAAACTTCTCGTTTCTCGAAGCGGCTTCTCATCCCGATGAACTGGTTGCTCGCGCAGCTGCGCTGGGATACTCCGCCCTGGCCGTGACCGACATCAACACACTGGCCGGAGTGGTCCGGGCCAACACAGCCACGAAAGATCATCCCGCACTTAAGCTGATTGTCGGCTCGGAACTTCGCCCGACCGATGCCGCCCCGGTAGTCGTGTGGGCCAGGAACCGTCGCGGCTACGGCCATCTCTGTCGGCTCATCACGATGGGCCGGCGGCGGGCCCCCAAGGGAGAATGCCAGCTCACACTGGCCGACATTGCTCAACATGCCGATGGACTGCTGGCCGGAGTCGTTCCGCCGCTACACTGCGAAAAGTTCTCTCTCGATGACGCCCATCGCTACCGAGAGATTTTTGATGAGACCTGCCTGCTGGCCGAACTGCATCAGGGACCGCACACCGAGTACCGTCGACTCTGGTTACAACAGTTGTCCCGCCAGACAAACCTGCCACTGACTGCGGCGGGAAACGTGCTGTTCCATGTCCCGGAGCGCAAACCATTGCACGATGTGCTGACCGCCATCCGGCATCGATCGACGGTGGCTCAAATGGGGGAATTTCTGCAGACCAACGCTCAGCGTCACCTGCGACCGCTCGATGTGCTCCAGGCGATGTACTCCGACATGCCCCACGCCCTGGAGCGAACGCTGGAAGTCGCCAGTCAATGCACGTTCTCGCTCGATGAACTGCGGTACGAGTATCCCGAGGAGCTTGCTCCTCCCGGCTTCACCCCCATTGAGTATCTGCAGCATTTGACCTGGCAGGGGGCCGAGCAACGCTATCCATCCGGGCTGCCCGACAAGGTTCGCCGCCTGCTGGACCACGAGCTGAGTCTGATTGAGGAACTGCATTACGAAGCTTATTTCCTGACAGTCTGGGACATCGTGCGTTTCGCCCGGTCACGGGGCATTCTTTGTCAGGGACGTGGCTCGGCAGCAAACTCAGCCGTCTGTTACTGCCTGGGAGTGACTGCGGTTGATCCCGAGCGGGTGGACGTCCTGTTCGAACGGTTCATCAGTCGGGAACGGGACGAAGCACCGGACATTGATGTCGACTTCGAACACGAACGTCGTGAAGAAGTGCTGCAGTATCTTTACGAGAAATACGGACGAGAACGGGCGGGGATTGCGGCGGTCACCATTACCTATCGCCCTCGTTCGGCAATTCGCGATGTCGGCAAAGCCCTCGGATTTTCGACCGATCTTGTGGATCGTCTGGCCAAGAATGCGGACCATTACCGGGCGGCGGACGACTTCCGTCTGCGCTGCGTGGAAGCGGGGCTTGATGTGCGATCCAGCGCGGGACGGCAGTTTGTGCATTTCACGCAGGAGTTGATCGGTTTTCCTCGACACCTGTCTCAGCATGTCGGCGGCATGGTAATCACGCGAGGCCCGTTGCACGAACTCGTCCCCATTGAGAACGCGGCGATGGAAGGCCGCACGGTCGTGCAGTGGAACAAGGATGACCTCGATGATCTCGGCATCCTCAAGATCGACTGTCTGGCACTGGGGATGCTGACTGCCATTCGGAAATGCTTTGCATTGGTTCAGAAAGCGACCGGCCAAGACCTCACGCTGGCCAGCATTCCCGAAGGCGATCCTCAGGTTTACGACATGGTTTGCCGCGCGGACACCGTGGGGGTGTTTCAGATTGAGAGCCGAGCCCAAATGTCGATGCTCCCACGACTCCAACCGCGTTGCTACTACGATCTCGTGATTGAAGTCGCCATCGTCCGTCCCGGCCCCATTCAAGGGGACATGGTCCATCCGTATCTGCGTCGACGTTTCGGCGAGGAAGAGGAGACCTACCCCAACGAAGCGATTCGACAGGTGCTGAAGAAGACACTCGGCGTGCCGCTTTTTCAGGAGCAGTGCATGCAATTGGCGATGGTGGCCGCCGGGTTCACGCCCGGAGAAGCCGACCAGTTGCGACGGGCCATGGGAGCCTGGAGACGCCCCGGGATTATCGATCAGTTCCGTCAGAAGCTGCTTGATGGAATGAAGCAATATGGATTGGAGGGGGACTTCGCCGAGCGAGTCTTTCAGCAGATACGAGGCTTCGGCGAGTACGGATTCCCAGAAAGCCACGCGGCGAGTTTTGCGCTGCTGGTGTATGTTTCCGCGTGGCTCAAATATCACTATCCCGCCGCGTTTGCCGCTGCGGTGATCAACAGCCAGCCCATGGGATTTTACGCTCCCTCGCAACTGGTGCAGGATGCGCGCAAGCACAACGTGGATGTTCTCCCCGTGGATGTGAACCACAGCCATTGGGAATGCACTCTTGAGCAAGGCCAACTGCGGCTGGGCTTTTGCCTGATCAAAGGGTTTCAGGCATCGTCCGCTGCAACTCTCGTTGAATGTCGCGATGCGGGTCGATTCACTTCGATGCACGACTTCCTGCATCGCACATCGCTCCTGAAATCTCAGGTGGAAAAGCTGGCGGAAGCGGGTGCGCTGACCAACCTGAACCCGACCCGTCGGGACGCGGTCTGGAATGCTCTGGCAATCGCGAAGAAACCGCACCAGCGCACGCTCTTTGATGACCTTCCGGAAGACGACGAGCCGGCAGCCTCGTTGCCGATGATGAAACCCGAAGACGAGGTCTATGCCGACTACAGTACCACCGGGCTTTCACTCCGGTCTCACCCATTGGCTTTCCAGCGAGAGCGGCTTGGGCATTTGGGCGTCATCCCCACCGAACAACTGGCCCGCGTGACAAGTGGGGAGGTTGTCAGGATCGCGGGCATTGTGCTGTTACGGCAACGTCCCAGCACCGCAAAAGGCATCACATTCGTGACCATTGAGGATGAGACCGGGACCGCGAATCTCATCGTGCACGCCAAGACATGGGAGCGGTTCCGAAAGATCACGCGCCATTCGCAGGCATGGATTGTCCGCGGACAGGTGGAGTGCAAGCACACCGTGATTCATGTCATCGTCCAAAGCCTCGAAGATCTCTCCTCGCGACTCTCGTCACCGACTCTCAAGTCGCGTGACTTCCGGTAAGCGTCGCCCCGGATGGCATCAACAAGAAAGGCCGGGATGCAGAAGTTTCCGTTCAGCGGGGGATTGCCACGGGTGGAAGATCTTCGCTATCGGCCTGCGGGGCGCAGGCTGCTGACGGCCAACAGGATTGCCCAGTAGTGGCACGCACTTCCCGCCAGGACAAACGTGCGCCAAACAGCATGGGCATAGCGAACTGACGAACTCAGACGCAGGAACAAAGATCCCAGCGAGTAGCAGGCCCCGCCAGCAATGATCCATCCAATGACCGCGCCCGGTGCCTGGCGTGACAATTCCACGAGACTGATTGCGGGCAGAAAGCCCATCACCCCGAAGACGTACTTGTCGGATTGCGACAGATCGCGAACTTGCATCACGCGAAAAACTCCCCACGCGGCAAACGCCCACATCGCAACCAGCAGTCCCAGCCACCATCCCCGATTCAAGTACATGGCCGCAAACGGTGTGTACGTCCCGGCGATCAACAGAAAAATGCAGGCCTGATCAAGCGTCCGGAAGCGTTTGCGCCACTCAACTTCATAGAACAGGTGCGAAAGTGTCGAACTGAGATACATCAGAGTCAGAGTAATCGCATAGACCCTGACTGCATGAACCACGACAGCGGCGATTGGCGACGATGGCTGCCCCGCGCTCGCCCGCAGCAGATAGCCGACCGCAGCGACACTGAGTAGAAGTCCAACGCCATGTGTAATCACATTGGCCAGTTCATCAGGGGGACGCTCTGCACTCGTCATTGATCGAAACAGGCAAGAGGCTTCAGGTATGTTTGAACCGTATCGCAAGGCAAAGAGGGAGGTGTCCAGCGGTACGAGAGTCGGTTCCTCAGCATCTTCGGCGATGGGCTGTGTCGATTCAATTGCCGGGATGTGCCGCATGGAAATGACCGAGTCCTGTTGAAGACGCAACCTTCTCGTGAACCCGCGTCGGTCTCACTACAATCACTCCCGGAGGAACATGGATTGAAATCGCCGACCTCCAGTACATGGAATTCCGGAGGGACACGGGATCAATGGCAGGGACTCACTACGACGCCGTCGTGATCGGCGGAGGCATTCACGGGGCTGGTGTCGCGCAAGCCGTGGCCGCAGCAGGCCACAGCGTGTTGTTACTGGAAAAGAACGAGCCAGCCTATGGCACTTCGTCACGTTCCAGCAAGCTGATTCACGGTGGCCTGAGATACCTGGAGTCGGGCCAGTTCTCACTTGTTCGTGAATCGCTTCACGAACGGGAACTGCTGCTGAGGAATGCACCGGATCTGGTTCGACTGGTGCCGTTTTACATTCCGATCTATCGGCAGACGAAGCGGCGTCCCTGGCAAATTCGAATCGGCCTGAGCCTCTATTCACTACTTGGAGGGCTCGGACGCAACACCCGCTTTCGCACGCTGCCGCGAACTGAATGGCCGAAGCTCTCCGGAATCAGGACTGACGGACTGCAGGCTGTCTTTGAATATTACGATGGCCAGACCGACGATGCGCAATTGACGCACGCGGTACTCCGGTCGGCCACATCGCAGGGAGCGGATGTCATCTATCCAACGCGTTTTCTTTCTGCTGCAAAAGGCGATGACTGCTATCAGGTCGATTATCAGCATCACGATCAACGTCAACAGTGCGAGGCAACAGTTCTGATTAACGCCGCTGGTCCGTGGATCAATCTCGTGCGAGACGGCATCAGTCCCTTGCCGCCGCAGATGGAAATCGAGCTGGTTCAG
>JAGQPW010000121.1:0-12709 GCA_020426515.1 Planctomycetaceae bacterium
CTACTCCTCGAGGACCTTCTGGATTCCCAGCAGCGTCTGGCCGAGCAGGAGGAAGCATTTGTCACGGCGCAGGTGAACTACGTGTTGGCTCATTGCGAGCTTCAACGCTCCATGGGCACCTTGTTGAGTATGTCACAGTCGGGCACTCCGGGTGGTTCTGCCGCTCCCGAGATGGAAGAACTCCCCACACCGCAATCAATTGCAGAATGATCTGATTTCATCATCGAAACAGGATTTCATGAGAGGCTCTGCCGACCAAAGATCACCGCTCCTGTGCTGCGGGCTGTTCCAGTCCCGCCGGGGGTACCTTCGTTCGTTGGTCGCGTCCATTCGAAAGGAGTCCTCCAGCTTGGCTCAGGAGTCGGATGCAGAATTGCGCGGCCGTACAGAGTTGCTTCGCGAGCGCCTGGTAGCCTCTCGAAACTCAGGACTGAATCGACGTGATCTGATCTCAGCTGGATCGATCGTTGTCGAAGCCATACGTCGCACGCTGAATGTTACGCTGTACGATGTACAACTCCTCGCCGGACTAAGTATGGCTCATGGGGCTATCGCCGAAATGCAAACCGGCGAAGGGAAGACTCTCTCGGCTGTGTTGCCGGCGTTTGTCCATGGACTGAGAAGTCAATGCGTGCATGTCGTCACAGCCAACCAATACCTGGCTGATCGTGACTTCAAGCAAACCCGTCCAGCATTGGAATTGCTCGGATTACGATCCGCAGTGTTGCCAGATCAGCGCAATGCACAAGGCAAGATTGCAGCGTACGACTGCGACATCACTTACGGCGCCGGGTACGAATTTGGTTTTGATTACCTGAGGGATCAGGTCACACTGGAGAGCATTGGAAGCGCTCCGTTGGGGCAAGGGTTGCTCGACCGCCTGAAACCGCCATTGGCCCGCCGTCGAACACTGCAGCGGAAATTGGCGATCGCACTGATTGACGAAGTTGATCACGTCCTCATCGACGATGCGTGCTCGCCACTTGTATTGAGTGATGCTGGCTTGGATTGTGCACCGGATGTCGAAATCTGCACACGTGCTCGGGATCTCGCGAGACGCATGGAGCCGGGGGTTGACCTGCAGTTGCTTCCACAGGATGCAACCGTCTGCCTGACCCCAGCTGGCATAAAACGCATGGATGCATGCTTTCCGGATTCGATGCAAATGCACCTCATTCGTCCGTGGCAGGAGTACGTCGAGCAGTCACTCATCGCCGAGCACGTGTTGAAGCGAGACGTGCAATACGTCGTCCGAGATCATGAAGTCCAGATCATTGACGTGTCGACCGGACGCATTTTTGAAAATCGCTTCTGGAGTAAGGGGCTGCATCAGGCCGTTCAAGTCAAGGAAGGGCTCCCCGTCACAGGCAGCCCACGGTCACTGGCCCAGATCTGTCGGCAGCGCTTCTTTCGTCAATATGGAATGCTCAGTGGCATGACGGGTACAGCCCTTGAATGCCGTGCCGAATTCGCACGAGTGTACGGACTGAAGGTTGATCGAATTCCATTGAATCGACGATCGCAGCGGACCACTTCCCCCACGCGAATCTTCCAAGACCATGCTGCCAAGTGGCGGGCTATCGCGGATTCTGTCGCCAGCAGGAGTGCGCAAGGCCAACCCGTACTGGTTGGGACGCGATGCATTTCAGACAGTCTCGAACTGGCCGCAAGGCTCAGTAGTCGGGGTTGTTCGCATCAACTACTGAACGGCCTTCAGGATGAAGAAGAAGCGGAAATCGTGGCTCGCGCAGGGATTCGAGGGGCAGTCACGATCTCCACGAATCTGGCCGGACGTGGAACCGATATCCGATTGGGACCGGGTGTGGCCGAACTCGGTGGTTTACACGTTATTGCAGCTGACCACCAGGAATCACGTCGACTCGATCGTCAGCTCATGGGCCGCTGCGCACGACAGGGCGATCCTGGTTCCGTCCAGTTCTTTATGTCGGCCGATGATGAACTTCTCGCCCGGCATGCGCCCTGGCTAACGGAATTCATCAGCAAGACACGGGCACACAACGGCGAAGTTCGACTGCAACTGTCTTCCAGGATAGCCCAGTTGCAACGGCACATCGAACACCAAAAGCACATTTTCCGCCACAACCTGTTGCGAAGTGACCTGCAACGTACGCGGATTATTGAACAGATTCACGGACTGACGCCTTTGGAGGCGCTTCGGTGACGATACGAATTCAAAACCAGAATGCGTCCGCCACGGGATTACATAAGAGTTTGACATGAATACTCACCATCGCAATCGACAGCAAGTCTCTGATCGTTCAGGTAGCATCGTTGTGGCAATATGCCTGACACTGATGACTTGGCCGGTACTGGGCGAGGACGGATACGAAGGGTTCCTGGAGCCCTATCGTACGACCAATGTCTCGTTTGCCGAGATGGGCGTCCTCCAGAAGGTAACCGTCACTGAAGGCATGACCGTCGACGAAGGTCAAATCCTGGCAGAGCTGTCTCACGAAGTTCAGGACGCAACACTACAGATCGCCCGGAAGTCAGCCGAGTCGACCGGAAAGCTGAAGTCGGCCCAGACAGAACTGACGTATCGAAAGGCATTGCACGGAAAGTTTACCGACCTGCAACGTCGCAACCACGCAACTCTGGACGAAGTCGAACGCGCCGCATTGGATGTGGCCCTATCCGAAGCGGCTTTGCTGACCGTTCAGGAGGAATTGGAAGTTCGCGACCTTGAGTGCAGGCGCATAGAATTGCAAATTGAAGAATGTCGACTGCGTTCTCCTCTTCGTGGGGTCGTGGTCCAAGTCTTCAAGGAAGCGGGAGAATTCGTCGCCGCCAACGACCCCGTCGTCATGAGTGTTGTGCAGTTGGATCCTTTGAAGGTGGAGTTCGCAATTGCTCCGTCTGTTTCATCACAACTCGCCATAGACCAGAATGTCAATCTCCTCGTGGGTGACGATAAGCGGAAACTCATTGGAACGGTCGATTTTGTGTCACCGGTTATCAGTGCGGAAAGTGGAACTGTGCGTGTTCGCGTGAGCGTTCCCAACAGTTCCGGAGAATTAAGAGGCGGGGAGCGCTGCCAGTTGCGTATTGATGCCCCCTCCGCGAAAACACCTCGAATCACGTTGCAGCCAGGCGGCACACCACCGAAGTAATCCTGCACCCTGATCAGACGCGAAAGCGACCTTCGTCGTGTGTGAGTGTCCAGATGACCACGAAACATCGCCAGCCCGAGCATCGAGTCGATCCGACTCCTGTCACCGGGAAGGAGGTGCGCTCGTTATCCGAGACCGACCTGATGGCCATCCATCAGCAGGTACAGAACGAGGCACGAGCCAACCGTTCGGCGATCGAGTACTTAAAGAAGTGTCACGCAATCCTGGTGTCCCGAACCGGTGCATCACTTGTCGGTTTGGTTGACCTTGGTAACGCTTCCGGGACCTCTGAGCCGATCGTGACAGGAATCACGATCAGTGAGCAGGATCTGCCAACGCTGGTGTGCGAAAGAATGATCTCGGTCTCCAGGGACTGTTGCCAAAGGCAATACCTGGACATTCGGACCGGCCTGTGGGGCGCGGACAATCTTCTCGTCGCAATGCCCACTTCTCATGAAGGAAATTGCGTCGAGACGCTGCTTGCCCTGGGAGATGGTCGGTGTCAGTGGCTGCATGTCGCGGCCATCATGCACGTGTTCGTTGCTCACCTCGCCAGATTTCGGCCACAAACCAATGCGCTGAAACATGAACGACTGGCCATGGAAGCTTGTCGCATCTCGGAGTTGATCCAGAAGATTACTGAGTGTGACACCGTCGTTCAGGCCGCAGAATTATTTGCCGCAAATGTCGCGAACCTGATTCCGTGCCAAACCGTCGCAGTGGGACTATGGGCTTCTGCAACCTCGGGCTGCCAACTGACTGCCCTGGCAGGGCCACTGGCAGGAGATGTGCGTCCCGAACAACGAGATAAGCTACTTCACCTCCTGGATGAAACCGTACACCAGGACGCCATCATCATTTTCCCTTCGCGTGAAGACGGCCCATTTGCGTCCTTCATGTTTCGGGACTACTGCCGCCAGGAACATTGCAATTGGCTGGCCAGTGGCCCCTTGAAGACATCTCGAGAAGAGGTCGTTGGAGCCTGGCTTGTCCTCGGCGACGATGCATCAGAGGCGACCGAGGATTGCGCTCGGTTAATGTCCGCCGCCGCCACAGCAGTTTCGGCGGCGATCCAATTGCAGCGTCGGGCTCAAGGCGGTTTTGTCCAGAAGGTCGTACGCGGTCTGCAGAGTCGGATTTCCCGATCCAGTCGCCTGTACTGGGGAGTGTTGCTGGCGACTTGCCTGATTGCTCCGTTCATTCCGATCCCGCATACAGTCTACGGAACATGTGAGCTGCAACCTGTGGTGAGGCGATTCGTAGCGGCTCCGTTCGATGGCACGCTTGAAGAGTCGTTCGTTGACGCCGGTGACGCTGTTCAGGCCAACCAGGTACTGGCGAAGCTGGACGAACGGGATCTTAGGCTTGAGTTGTCTGAAGTCGAATCCGCTCTGTATCGCGCCGGGAAGACGTACGATGCTCACATGGCCGCCAAGTCGTTGGGCGAAGCTGCTGTGGCTCGGCTGGAGATGGAACAGCTGCGAATTCAGATGCAGATTCTGAATAATCGCCTGGGCCGGATTGAGATTCGCAGCCCTCTGGACGGGCTGGTGATTTCCGGAGACGTCAAGGACGCTGAAGGGGTACCGGTCACGTCGGGCCAAACACTGTTCGAAGTGGCACCTCTTGAGGAAATGGTGGTCGAACTGAACATCGTTGAAGCAGATCTGCCATACGTGTCCGTCGGTCTGCCAGTAGCAATTCACCTGGAAGGTGCGGCGCAACGGGGCTTCCAAGGGAAGATCGCCCGCATTCGACCACGATCAGAGTTACGCGACGACGAATACGTGTTCATCGCTGAAGTGCTCCTCGAAAATTCCGAACTTCAACTTCGCCCCGGCATGCACGGAAGATGTCAGATCGACAGCGGACATTGTCTGCTGGGGTGGCGGGTGTTGAACCGCCCTTGGCAGCAAGTCGTTTATTGGGCCGGGTGGTGACATGGCGATCTCGATGGACGCGGCATCGATGAATTGGGCTTCGCTTCGCCTGAGGCGAAGAGAAGGCCTGAACTGCATTCCACGACGCAGTCGAGACGGATGGGAGTACCACATCGAGGTTCCCGACAGCGCTGAATTCTTCTGGATTGGCCCTCGAGAGTATGCCTTTCTTTCAGCTCTCGACGGGACCGTTACCGTAGACCAGGCAGCGCGGCGGGCTGCGCAGACACTCAAGGATGACGCGTTCTCGGAAGCCCAAGTGTGGCAGACCTGCGTCTGGCTCCATGAGCATGGACTCGTCACCGCTGCTGATCTGGCCGTTCCGAGTTCCGCTCACCCGGAGCATCGAACGCAGACCAGGAACCGGCCAACCTTCAGCCCATTCTGGTCCCAGTTCCCGATGGGTTCACTGGATCCTGTGGCGAAGGCGCTGTTGCCACTCTTAGGCCCACTTCATTCACCAGTGATCTGTGGATCTGGTCTCGCATTCTGTTTTGTTGTGTTTCTTCGGGATTTGCTGAGTCCACTGGATGCCGGATCACCTCGTCATATCTTCTGGCCAGAACATTGGATCTGGCTGGGCCTGGCTTGGTTGGCGGCCAAAGTGTTGCACGAGATCTCGCACGCTGTTGTCTGTCGCAAGTATGGCGGTCAGGTCGGTGCATTGAGCCTGGCACTGATCCTGTTCGCGCCACTCGTTGCCGTGGATGTGTCATCGGCCTGGAAGTTTCGTTCGAAGTGGCAGCGACTGCATGTTTCGCTGGCGGGAATCTATAGCGATCTGATGCTGGCCGCAGGCCTGTTGTGCCTGGCAGGGGTGGCGTACTCGCCGGTTACCATTCGCTTCTGTTACGACTTCGCCTGGCTACTGGCTGGCGGCACACTGTTATTCAACGCGAATCCACTGATGCGATTTGACGGTTACTACGTGCTTTCCGATCTTATCAACATCCCAAATCTCTACGAGAAAGGATCGCAGCGAGTTCAAGGTCTGGTTTATCGCGCCGTCGGCGTACCAGCTCCTGAAGTCATTTCCCGCGACCTCGGAGAATCCAAGTTTGTAATGATTTACGGACTGCTTGCGGTGATCTGGCGGGTGTTTGTGTCGCTCGGTCTGTGCCTGACCGCTATCGCAATGTTTCATGAAATTGGCGTCGTCATTGCCGCCTTAGGGCTATTTGGGTGGTACGTGCGGCCGACAGCCAGGTTTGCACGAGATTGCCTGGCCGCAAATCGTTGGAACGCATTCCGATTGGCTCGTGTGGGATTCCTGGGAACAGCTTTTGTTGCCCTAATCGGATTTGGACTGCTCAGTCTGCCGTGTCCCTGGAATGTCACAGCTCCGGCACTCGTCGATTTTCCAGAGGATTCGCTGGTTCGTGTTGAAACGTCCGGTTGGGTACGCGCATTACATGTCGAAGTGGGTGGACGAGTGGAGCGTGGAACATTGTTGATGGAACTGGAGAATGAAGACTTGGTTGCCGAATGCGCTGCACTCAAGCTGTCCATTGAGAAGTGTCGCATCAAGGAGCGAAAGGCGCTCAGCACCGGCGACACGTCAACCATGCAGATCGAGCAGGAAAAACGCCATGCCATCGACAAGCAGTTGCAGTTCAAGACGGCAAGCCTTGATGGCCTGAGGGTTCTTGCACCCGTTTCCGGCCACCTTGTCGCTGTTGACTGGCCTCAGCTGCAGGGAACCTATTTGAAAGAAGGGCAGCAGGTGTGCGTGATCAGCGACGAGAGACGAAAGCGCCTCCTGGTTTCAGTTGCACAACCCGATTCGAAACAATTCTCGGCTGGCAGCACGATCCATTTTCGAATTGGACAAGACTTGCAAAGCTTAGCGTCCGTCTCGCGTCTGACTCCACGAGCAACGGTTATCCCCGTCAGCGATGCGTTCTGTTCCCCCGCAGGAGGTCCCCTGCCAGCAGTCCCTGGGGACGACCCTAAGACGTGGGATTTTCTGGAACCACGCTTCGCGGCCTATGTGGACTTACCGGAATCTGTCGCGGAACGAGTTTTTGTCGGACAGCGAGCGCAGGTTTCATCACGTGTCGATCGATCCCTGTTGGATGCAGCAGGGCAGCAGTTACGACTGTGGAGTCGGGAATTGATTCACAGTATTTCCCGGTAACCGACGCCACACCAAATTGACTCTGCGCCGGTCTCAAGTGGTTGCTTCATCGAACTGCACTTCCTGCAGGAACGCAGTTTGAGTTTTTCGGCAGTACACCATCAATTCGTTTGCACAGCGAAGAACGGCCAGCAAATCGACGTCTTTGCTCAACGCTTGCTCCAACTCCATCGCTTTGGATGAAATCTCAGGCAATCCGGCCAGTACCGCGGTGTCCTGCAAACGCCCGGCAAGGACCACCAGACCATCGAGATCCCGATTGTCCAAGGCAACCGCGAGTCGCTCCAGCTGAAGTCCAATGTTCAAGGCGGTCGATTTGGTGGTCTGCGTGCACGTGGTCTGCTTATTCAAATCCCGAACCTCCATTCGACTGATGAAGCGTTCAACGAGATCTGGGTCAAACTGCTGTCCGGCACAGGCCCGCAGTTCAGCAAAGGCCAGCTTGGCGCTACGCCCCTTCCGGTAGACTCGGTTAGAAACCATCGCGTCAAAAGCATCGGCAATCGCGAGGATACGAGCTCCAAGTGGAATATCGAGTCCTGTTGGCAGTCCTAGATCTCTCGATCCTCCACCAAAGAAGGCATGATGGTTTTCAACAATGGCTGACAGTTCCGGCGAGGAGAACGCGGCCTCCACGATTTCCACACCGATGCGATCGTGCCGCTCCATCACCTCCCATTCTTCTTCAGTCAGTGAGGCTGGCTTGAGCAACACGTGATCCGGGACGCCAATCTTTCCGATGTCATGGAGCAGCGCGCCGATTTCCAATGTGTACAGATCCCGCATGGACATCAGTCCCTCGCCCAGTATGACGCTCAGGTCGGCGACGCGACGACAATGCTCGGCGGTATCTCCATGCCGGAATCCCAAGGCCGAGATCAGAGCACTGACCGCCGGGTACGGAATCTTAGATTCCTGTCCGGAGAATTTGTCGGGCTTTGCTGAGCCCGACTGCGTCGCATTCTCCACGACAGCAGGATTGTCCATGATCGTGTCCCACCGCGTCACTCGGTTTCGCCCCGTCCGCTTGGAGTGGTACAGCGCCTTGTCAGCCTGATCGAGCATCTCCTGGATACTCACAGCTTTCAGCGATTGAGACGAAACTCCCAGACTTGCTGTCACACGAAACTCCGAGAACTCGATCGCTGCGAGCTTCTCCCGAACTTCCTCGGCAATGACATTGGCCTCCTCCAGTCCTTTGTCGAGCAACAGGAAGCAGAATTCCTCACCCCCATAGCGACAGGCAAGATCGTCACCTCGTGCCGCTCCCTGCAATGTCTTCCCGACTGCTCGAATCACGTCGTCACCAGCAGCATGCCCGTAGTTGTCATTGATCGTTTTGAATTTATCGATGTCGACCATCAAACATGAAATGTTCCTGTTCGAGTTGATCGCAGCCTCCCAATGGTGAGTGGCCTGTTCAAAGAATGCGCGGCGATTCAGGCAGCCAGTCAAGGAATCTCTGGTTGCCAGCAGTTCCAATTCCCGATTCTGCTTACGAATCTGCACCGCGGCATTTTGAAGATTCATTAATGCGTTGGCCAGTTCGGCCCGTTTCTCCTCCAGAGGAGTCACATCGCCAAAGCTGGCAACAACTCCCTGCATATTTCCACGGTCATCAGTAACGGGAGCGCAGTTCACAATGAAGCTCAAATGCCGTCCCTGACGACTCTGCACATTGAGCATTGTGCCAAACTGTGATGACCGGGTTTGAAGCGACTTTGACCAAGGCATCACCTCTGGTTCGTTCGGGGCAGCAGTCCTGTCCGATCCCGACTCAACGATCAAGGGAAGCGCCGAGACAGGATTGCCAATCACGGCATTGGGGTCGCACCCCAACGTATCAGACAGTGACTTGTTGATCAGTGCGACTCGCTCCCGGCTGTCCAGAACAATCAGTCCGTCCGTCAGCGAGTCGAACGCAGTACGAACTCGGTCCGGAACAACTTTGGACGGGTTCAACTGATAGAGGGCTCGGCGTAGAAACAGGTATGTGGCAATGGTACTTCCGCTACCGACAAACAGAATCAAGTTCCACAGTGGATTGGTGATGGTTCCATCCCAACCGGTCCCCGGAACGGGTCGAAAGCACACTTCGATTGTTCCCCAACTCTCGTGTGCGCGGGTGACCGGAACACGAACCAGGGTATTTCCCGCTTCCCCTGCGGAGTTGTTGTTCCAGAACTCCGCGTGAGGTCCAATCTCAGCCAACAGGGAACCATCCGCACGACGAACGCCGATGGACAGGATGTCCGGATTCCGGGTCGCGATGGCCCTTAATGCGCCTTCAATTGCCTCTTCGTGATCATGTTCGGCGAGGGCAGAAACAGAAAACGCAAATGACTCGCAGAGATGGCCACGTCCTTCAAGTACTGGACGTCTGACATCGGGAATGAGTCGCAGCCAGTCCGCGATCAAGATCATCATGACCAGCAACGAAGACACCGCCAAAGAGAGCTGAAATACGGCTGATGTACGCTTCATCAGTTTACCCCCCCGTCGTTGCTACCTGACGGTGAATTTGCCGGTCCTCTTAGGCCATCGGCCGACAGAGCCGAGGAGAGAATTGAGGAAATGGACTCGTCACTGGAATCGCCCCGCTTCGGATTGTCCTGAAAGGTTTCCAGTACCGGCAGCGGATCAAAAACACACCAGGTCGGCATTGAGGCCAGAACCGTCGAGAGCAGCATCCCGGAACGAAGCACCCACAGGACGTAGCCAATTGTGAATGTTCCTCCCGCAACAGCCACACTGCCGACAATGAGTTGCTCGATGATCGTTCCGGAGTCCAGTTCTTCCATGACTTCCTCCATCAGAGTGTCGAGCCTGCTCCAGAGGACACCTGTATGATCGAAGGAAATAGAATCGTATGAAACTGCGACGATGTCACTCATCGTCTCTCGCTGAAAGCCAACTGCGGGGCCAAACAGAGATGTCCTTGAGGTTGTCACTGACATGTCTGCGACGCCATGCACCACGACTTGTTGCGACGAACTCATTGTTCCCGCGGCTGATGTATCTGACTCGACACTGGACCGACGATGTGACGACATCGACCGCGATTCAGTGTCCTCAAAGCCCACGGCCGTCGTCAGCTTTGCTGCCGCCTGCAGCGGAGCAGACGCCAGACCAGAGTGGTTGGTATCCTCGTCATTGCCATCTCCGGAGCTTGACGTCGTTGTCGTCGTGGTTCCGGCTGCTTCGACAACGATAAGAGTTACCGTGACCGGAGCACTTTGGTTTGTACCATCTGATGCGGCGATCATGAATGAATCGACGCCGTAAAATGCACCTTGAGGCGTATACTTGAATGAACCATCCGGATTCAAAATCAACGTACCGTTGCTGGGGCCCGAAATAAGTACGGCATTCAAGGGGCCTGACTCAGGATCTGCAGCCCCGGTCAACACACCGGGACTCGGCACTGAGAGCGATAGCGACTGACGCAGTTCGTAGCTGGAGTCCTGAGCCACAGGTGGCTCATTGACATCATTGATCTGAATGAACACGGTTTGCGGAGTGGATGTGTTGACTCCATCGCTCACGGTGACTGTCAACGTGTAACTCGATCTGGACTCATAGTCGAGATTCGTGTTGTTGGCGACCGAGATCTCACCTGTGTTCGGATCGATTGCAAAGACGCCGTCAACGTTCCCTCCGACGATTTGCCAGTTACCCAACGTCCCAACGGTGTCGGGATCAGTGGCCGCAACGCTACCGACAACAACTCCATTGTTCGCATCCTCATCGGTCTCGTAACTCTGCCCAGCCGGAGTTGTCGGAGCGACATCATTCTGATCGGTCAGATCGACTCGCACCTGTGCAGTGTCAAACGCGCCGTTCGAATCAGTCACGCGCACGGTGAGAATCCAGAATGTCTGGGACTCATAGTCAACCGCAGCTGAATCATTGACGAAGATGTCGCCGGTCGCCGCATCCACTCGAAACGCGGAACTGTCATTGCCCGCCGTAATCGCGTAAGTCCAAGAATCACCTGAGTCCGGATCAATGGCCGTCACACTGCCTACCAACGTCCCATTGGCAGAGTTTTCCGCAATAATGAAGCTCGCATCACTCAGCGCGGGTGGGTCGTTGACGCTGGTGAACGTGATACTGGCCGCACTCGGACCATCGCTCAGGCTGCCGTCACTGACCGTCAGGCTGTAGGCGGGAGCCGGTTCGTTGCCATCGTGCACGAACTGGATGGCGCCGCTGTTGATGTCCGCCTGGGTGAACGAGGTGACCACGCTGCTGTCCGAGACCAGTTGGAACGTGCCGCCGCTGAGGCCAGAGACTGTGTAGGTCAGCTGGGCCGGGGTGTGGTCCGGATCGCTGCTGCTGATGTGGGCACTGCTCAGCACCACCGTCTGCCCTTCGCTCAGGGTCAACGTGTTGGTGCCGACAACTGGTGGGTCGTTGACAGGGGTGACCGTCAGGCTGCTACTTGAAGTTCCAGTGCTGAAGGCGGTTGTTCCACCGTTGATCGAGGCATCGGCAAGGCCGCCAGCCGTTCCGCTGGTCTGGTCCCAGGCCTTGTAACTCGTCATCCCCGTCGTACCGTACCAGTTGGCACTCGGTACGAAACGAATGCGGGCCGTGGAATCCGCCGGAAGCAGCCGGGCATTTGACACCGAGACATTACCGATGGTTTGCCACGTGGTCCCATCGAGCGTGAACTGCCAAGTGCCATGCGAATTGTCGACGGCAGTGATGGCGATCCCTTTCAATGCACCCGCATCTACGTCCGTTGCCGAATTTGCGAACAGAGATACCAGCGAACCACTGTTGTTCGTTTGATCTTCGCTGATAGAGGGAAACATCGTACTTGTCGCCAACGACGGTGCATCATTAACCGACGTCACCGCCAGCGAGGTCGAGGCCGACTGGCTGGAGTAGGCGGTGGTGCCGCCTCCCGCGCTGGGGTTGGCATAGCCGGGCGTTCCGTTGGTTGAGGCGGTGCCGGTCGTCTGGTCCCACGCCTTGAACCCGAAGGTCGCCGTCTCTCCATTCTGGCCATTGGGGATGTACCGCAGCTGCGATCCCGACGTGAGCAGCTGGGCATTCGTGGTTGAGACCGCTCCGAAGCTGGTCCAGGTGGCGCCGTCGGTCGAGTATTGCCATGTCCCGGTGCCCGTGGTGGACGTGATGGCGATGCCGCTCAGGGCCCCGCTGTCCACATCATTCCAGCCTGCCGAAGTGAGGATCGAACTGACCGTGGTTCCGGAGGAGGTCGTATCCTCGTTGGTGCCCGTCAACACCACCGTGGCCCCGTTGGTAATTGTCGGAGCATCGTTGACTGCTGTCACCGTCAGTGAGGCGGTGTCTGTGCTGCTGGAGAACGCCGTGATTCCGCCGTTCGTCGTTGTATTCGCCGTGCCGCCATTGGTCCCGCTGGTCTGGTCCCAGGCCCGGAATGTGATGGCATCCGCCATCGTGCCGTTGTAATTGGCGCTGGGCTGGAAGTAGAGCCGGGTATTGGCGTCAGCGGCCAGCAGCCGGGC
>JAGQPW010000121.1:12718-15729 GCA_020426515.1 Planctomycetaceae bacterium
ATCCGCCATCGTGCCGTTGTAATTGGCGCTGGGCTGGAAGTAGAGCCGGGTATTGGCGTCAGCGGCCAGCAGCCGGGCACTGGCATCACTGACCGCCCCCAGTGCCGTCCATGTGGAGCCGTTATTCGTGGAATAGTACCAGGTCCCATTGCTGGTGTTTGCAGCAGTGACCGCGATCCCGAGGAGGGCTCCAGCGTCGGGGTCCTTCACATTGTCCAGCTGCCCAGAGGGAACGGAAAAGTCGACCAGCGAGGAAACCAGCGTTCCAACCGCCCCACTGGGGGCACCGGAATCTTCATTTTCTGCGGCCAGAGCGGGGCTTTTCGTGTTGTCGAGAGCTGGCGCGTCATTGGAGTCCACAAACATGGCAATCGCATCGGCTGACTCGGACCCGCTGCTGAGCGATAAGTCAGCACCTTCCACCAGGATGGTTGCGTTGGCCCTTGCGTTTCCAGGCCCACTGACCAGCGTTGTCTTTGTAACGGTCAGATAGAAAATGTCCTCGGCCTTAGTGGAAATCAAATTCGTTCCAACGGTGCTATCGTCACTATCGAGCGTCATGAGTATTGTCCCGGACGCGAGAGACACATTTCCGATGGCAGTCGTCTGCTCCACAAGCTCCAGACCGTAGATCTTTTTTCCGATGTTGATGTCATCTCCTTCGATCAACACCTGCACAGATCCGGACGTTGTCCCCAACCCCACGGAAGTCGGAGTGAACAACCGAATGTCGTTCTCTTCAGCGCCACCATCTCGACTGAAGAGAAACGTGCCCCCGGCCACCAGCTTGTCGCCAACCATCGTATCTTGCTCCACCAGCGAGAAGGCGATGGTGTTTCCCCCACCGTGAATGGCTCCAAAGTCATCGAGCAACACCGTGAACGTGCCTTTGGTGTAGTCACCCACCACATCAGGTCGGAACAGGATTATCTCGTCGTCGAGAATGGCAACAGAGTTGTTGCTGACCAACGTTTCGTTGTTCGCCGTGGACAGCAGGACGTCTCCTGCCATCAGCGTGAAGGTTCCCGCGCCGCTCCCAATGGTGATCTGGCGCGAAACGTAATGCAGCCCGTCGATATTCGCATCACCATCGGATGCAAACTCATCCAGGTCGAAGACGTGTGAAAACGTCCCACTGGTCGTTCCGGGATCGAATGCAAGGTTTGGGTCACTGAGTCGAAGAACCTCTCCCCTGCTGATCGAGTTGACTCCGTTCACCCCGGGATTGCTGTCATCGCCAGCCGTGGAAATCCATAGAGAATTTCCTGATCTGTCCACCGAAGCGGAAGTGTCATAGAGAAACAGAAATGGTTGGTTCTTGACTTCGCTAGTATTGGACTCAAGCTTGGACGAACCGCCCCATGCTGCACCACTCCACTCGACAAAATGAACTTCGTTCGAAGCATTTTGCACCGCAAGCATGATGTGGTCACTGCGTGGATCTGCCGTCAGCGTCATCGAGTTAGGCGTCGAGCTGACGTCAGGCCCGACCAGTTCCGCAGACCAGCCTGTGGCACTTGTCCAAGTACGGTACTTAACTTGCTTGTCGGATTCGCTGTATGCGGCCAGCAAGTCTCCGGAACTTGATTCGAAGGCGAGGGCGACTGTGGGTGCAACCTGTGTTGACGTTGTGCCGGCCAGCTGTGATGAGGACCAGGAATTCCCATTCCAGACTGCAAGCCAGGTCTCACCATTGAACGTTGTGACTCCCAGACCGATTCGGTCGGTGCCGAACTCCGATGCCAGTGTTGTCCAGCGCGCGGCTCCGGAGACACCGACGGCGGGCGTTACCGTGTATTCGCCCAGCCAACTTGAACCATTCCAGATCTGATAGCGGACTCCCGTGCTATTGTTTCCATAGACAACCATTGCGTCGCCACTCGTTTGCTCGTAGGCAACATTGATGTCCGTGCGATCGTCGGCGCTGCTCGTGGCGAGTGTGATTGCGTTGCCCCAGCTGGCCCCATTCCAGACAATTGCAGTGTCCTGACTGTTCGAATCACTGACGACGAGTACCATTTCGTCAGTGTTTGGACTGGATTCCAGTTGCAATTGTCTCGGAGTAGAACCCGTGTAGGCTGAGATCTGACCTACCCCTGACCACGTTGACCCATTCCAGGTCGTGTACTCAAGGACATTGCCATCTGTCCAGACGAGCACAGCGTCGCCACTCTGTGATTCGTAGCGAACATCGACGCCCCACCAGTTGGTCTGAGAAACGTTTCCCATGGTCACCGGGATTGTCGACCATGTACTGCCATTCCAGATTTGCCCCTGGATGACTCCGCTCGTATTAATACCAAGGACGATCTTTTCATTTCTGGTCGATGAAACAGCGCCTTGGATAATTCTCCATTCGCCTACGCTGGCTCCAGTGCCTTCGGAGCCAAATGTCACTCCGTCCCAAGTGTTGTACTCGGAGGTAGACGTACCGTTTTCCCGCCAAAGTGCCAGTCCCGGTGAGCTCGGTGCGAGTACGAAATCCCACCCTTCCACAATCGCTGCGGAGAACGCAACCTGTGTCTCGATCTGACCGACCTGGTACTCCATGTCCCAGTCGCCGCCCAGAATGGCCGCCCCCGTCTCATCCGTACTGGCCGCGATATCGGCGCCGGTCAGGAAACCGAGGGAATCGACCAGTGATTGACCATCCGCCGAAGCGGCAAGATCGCACCCATACACAATGATGTCGGCATCAGATGTCAGAGAGTTTCCCCAGAGGGCGATCTGACTGGAGTATCCCGATAGGTTCGCCTCACTCAGCCAAGTGCCACCGAGCTTGACGGCCCCGGTCGTGCCGTGAGAAACGACATGCACGGCATTGACATCAGTGTATTCAGCCAGCGTCTCGCTGATCTGTTCGATTCCATCCCGACTTGAATCGAGGAGAACGATTTCAAACGTTCTCGACAGGTCTCCACTGCTCAACAGATCATCGATCAGCTGTTGTGCGTTCTGAGTTTCGGAGTCAACAAAGACGAGTTCGATTCGCGTGGCTGTGGACTCTGAAC
>JAGQPW010000122.1 GCA_020426515.1 Planctomycetaceae bacterium
AGACGCCAACATCTGCGCCGCATGCGAGGAATTTTCGAACTGAAGCAACAGCGACTAGGTGGCGAAGGGATCCAGTTTGCCGATGCGTCCACGAGTTGCGGCTGCACGCTGAAATGTCTGCGTTGGTTCGAAACGCTTGCCTAGAGGCCGGAAGTCTTCCAGCCACACTGCCAGGTTATGGTAGCCAATCATATTGGCCCAGGAGAAGATGCCGGCATCACTTCGAGTCAGCCCCAGTCCACCTCGCAGCACGGCGTCGATTGACGCAACATCCGGTACGAGCGACTCCTCCACGATACGCGTCGCTTCGAGTAGCATTGGGAGAAACAATCGCAGCTGTGCCGATTGATTCGACACGGTTTCGTTCGAACGCCGCCGATGCTGAATGAGCCTGATGACCTCCGGATCAAGCTCACCACGTTGCGCAGTCGCGGCAGTGTGATAAAAGCCGCCTCCGCTCTTACGACCATGGCGCCCGGACTTATACATCGCGATCAACAGCTCGGATGGAACGATGCGGTCGGGCCAGGCACGATAGAGCGATCGCCCCACAGAGATCGCAACATCGATGCCAAACTCGTCAAACAGTTCCAAAGGTCGCCACCGCATTCCGAATGATGCGGCGGCGCGATCGAGGAGTTCGACCGGGGCACCGTGCAGCAGCAATTCCAGAGACTCGTTGAGATACGGAACGAGCAGACGATTGAGAACAAAGCCGGGAGTGTCGCGAACGGTGAGCGGTCGCTTGCCGATCTTCGTGGCGAACTGACTCACGCGAGCAATTATTTCGTCCCCAGTGTCCTTTGCGGCGACCACTTCTACCAACCGTCTCTCTCTCACTGGATGGCAGAAATGCAGTCCGCAGAATCGCGTAGCATTCGAGAGCGAACGGCCAAGCTCCGTCAGTGAGAGGCTCGAAGTGTTTGAGGCAATGATTGCGCCGTCGTGTAGATGTGATTCGATGCCGGAGAGAATTGTGGACTTCACCTGGATGTCTTCAGGAGCCGCTTCGATCAATAGATCGATTTCGCTGAAATCGGCATCGCAACTCGCTGGCTTCACAAGCGCCGAATTCGAAACTCGCGCTTTCAACTGCTGAACAGCCGCCTCAGCAACTGGAGTCGCAACGTCACCGAGTATCACTGTGAATCCTGCACACATACAAGCTTCAGCAATCCCGCGCCCCATCACGCCGGCACCGATGATGCCGATTTTCTGAATCGAGTGTCGGATCGCAGCCATGCCTGGTACTCGAAGAGTTTCGAGGTGTGGACCGTATGCGTACTCGCCTAAGCCGCCCGCTGTGTTGACGATGCTGAGAACCCGGATCGATGCTCATCATACCGCGACACGACGAGTGCCGCATTTTGTCCGCCAAACCCAATGTTTTGAGTCAGCATGTGTCGGCATGAGAGTTCACGTGGATTGCGGGGGACGTAATCGAGATCGCAGTCTCCATCAGCTGTTTCCCAGTTCATCGTCGGCGGAATGACTCCGTCACGGAGCGAGATCAGACAGACCGCCAGTTCAATCGCTCCGCAGGCAGTCGTTGCATGGCCGAGCATGCTCTTCGTGCTCGACACTGGAATGCGATACGCCTGTTGGCCGAACGCCCGCTTGATCGCCAACGTCTCGACTTTGTCATTCATAATGGTTCCGGTGCCGTGAGCGTTGATGTAACCAATGTCGTCCGAATTCAGGCGGGCACTGGCCAGCGCGCGACGAATGGCGGCTTCCGTACCGCGACCATCGGGATGCGAATCGGTGACGCGGAACGCATCCTGTGACGAACCATAGCCTGTCATCTCTCCGAAGATCTCTGCTCCACGTCGGAGGGCATGTTCCAGTTCTTCCAGAATGAACAGCCCCGCACCCTCGCCCATCACAAATCCATCCCGGTCGGCATCAAATGGTCGCACCGCCGACTGTGGATCGTCGTTGCGTTGACTCAGTGCAGAGAGCTTCAAAAAACCCGTCAACCCAAACGGATGAATGATACTGTGTGCTCCACCACACAACATGAGGTCCGCTTCGTCCTGCTGGATCATTCGCATCGACTCGCCGATCGCCTGTGTGCTGGAGACACAGGCCGAAATGCAATTCGCAACCGGCCCCTGTACGCCGATCAGTTCGGCAAGATGAATTGCTGGCATGTCCGGTTCATATTCGCGTTCAATGTCTGGATCAAACATCCGCGCCGCAATCTGCGCAAAGCTCTCGGTCGCGTCGCACTCATCGGTATCGCCCTTCGGTGTGGTCGACGAACCAATAGATCGCGTGAAGGTGGTAAAGTCTGCGAATGGCTCTCCGCAGCCAAGATAGACACCCATTCGCTCCGCATCAGGTACGGCATCGGCAATCCCCGCTTGCTCCGCCGCACACAGACCGGCATGAATGGCGAACTGCGTCTGACGGGGAGCATCCCGCCAACGCGGTGAGCGACCGATCAGGGATGTATCCCAGCCCCGAATCTCGGCAGCAATCCGCACGGGAAACTGTTCCGCATCGAACAGCGACAGTCGGCCAATACCGATGTGGCCCGAGTACAGCCCGTCGGCTAGCTCATTGATGCTGTTCCCTAGCGGCGTTGCGCACCCCATACCGGTGATGACGACTCTGCGATTCATGATTGCGGCTCCCTTTAACCAAGAATGCACCTACGCGGCCCAGGTGCTGATCGCGACACAACTGGCGACGCCTCGACCGAACGCATTGAGATTCAAGAAACTCGTTCCCGCCGGTTCATCGCAATCGACCACAGGTCGTATCGCGCAGGCGGGGTCTGGAACTTCATAATTGAGTACCGGAAACAGGTGCCCATACTTGAGCGACAGAACGCTCGAAACCAGTTCCAACATTCCCGCGCCTGCCGCGCTGTTCCCCAGATAACTCTTCGCCGCCACGATCGGAACGATGGGCCCCGATTCGCCGAATACCTCACCGATCGCCTGCGCCTCCGCAATGTCCGACTGCCATGTCCCCAGTCCATGAGCGTGGATGTGTCCAACGTTCGCCGGCGACCAACCGGCCCGGCGAATCGTCTGCCGCAATGCTGATGCCATCGCCTTTCGGCAACTGCGACTACGGGTCGTGTCACGGCCATCTGCGGACGTTCTGCCTATTTCTGACTTGCCTGTGCGATTCGCACTCCCGACACAGGACGATGCGCCCCAAGCCACAACTTCTCCATAGATCGGCGCTCCGCGTCGCAGTGCGGATTGTGCATTTTCCAGAACAATGGCGGCTGCTCCTTCGCCCGGTGCCGAGCCGGTGCGGCGTTTGTCGAACGGGCGACACAAAACGTTCCCCGCCACCTCGTCTTCAAGTTGAGCATGCATAAGGCTAAATGCGTGCAGCGTCGTTCCGGTGGCGCCGACGAGCGCTGCGTCCAGTTCGCCGCTACGAATCCCGCGACACGCTTCCGCAATCGCGATGTTGGCCGAGACGTCGCGCTGCGTAATCGTGTTTGTTGGTCCCTGCAAGTCATTGATGATTGCCAGATGGCACGCCGGCATGTTTGGGAGGCACTTTAGAATCCACAATGGCGCGATTTGCTCAAGTCCCTCGGTCCCCCAGCGGGCGAAGTCAAATTCACCTGCAGTGGACGAACAGGCGGTGATGCCCCGCTGAAAATCCTCCGGCATCACCGAGACATTGTCCGCCCCGAAGCAGACCCCGAAACGCTGCGGATCGAACTGCCCCATTGTGCCAGCGTCAGCTAACGCCTGCTGCCCGGCGGCGACTCCCAAACGGGTCTCGCGATTCATCAGCTTCAGCCCTTTGCGAATCGCCTGCCGCTTCGTATCGGGTACGCCTGGGAAGTCCTCAATCGTGCCGGAGAAGTCGGCGACACCTGGTGTCATCGCAATGGACGAGGGGGTGGTGGCAGCCGCGTGCTCACTCTGGGTTCGTCCACCAGCCAACGAACTCCAGAACTGATCGATCGTACGCCCCGCTGAACAAACGACGCCCAGTCCAGTAATAACAATCCGTTTTCGATCGTTGTAAAGATCACTCATTGATCCGGTGCCCCCAGTAGGACAGACTAAACCAACAAACGGACAAAACGGTCCAGATGTAGTTATGGTGTCGGCAGAATGTATCCTGTCGATTCAACCATTTCCGAGATCCTCCGCCCGATCGGCAGGAACTTCCGGTTTGTCCAAGCTGATCCGGCGGCCATCGCGTCGACGGTTATTGCCGTTTCGCGCCGCATATGAGCGAGGCACGTCGTACGAAATCCGCCAGTCGTCGCGGCAGAGCTCAAGCACCCATTCCGCATCGTAACGGGCGGAAGGACAACAGCTCGCTTCAGGTCAATCCAATCCACATCGATCCAACTTGCCTGTGACTTGATGTCCCTGCAGCAACGATGGATGGCAATTGAATCGGATTACCTGGGCCTGACAAAGCACCAGCAAACAGCCGCTGCGAGATACATCAGAATGTAGGTGAGAAATACGTCTTGAAATCCGTCGAAGGTTGCCAGATCGAGCAGATCTGGAGGGAGCCGATCCATCGAAAGGTTTGCGGTCCTGGCGGCATTCCGAATGGAGTGTTCGACCATTGATCCAGTTTGCCAGCTGGCCGCTGCGGCACCGAGGGTTCCCAGCGTATTCATGATTGCAGCAGTCACTGCGGCTGACTGTTTTCCGATGTCCTGGCAACTCGCCCATGCTGCTCCCAGAGTCAGATCCACGCAGAAAGCGGCCAGAGAGACGCTGATACAGAATGTATGGAGGCTTTGTGCTGACCGGGCGTTCCACCAGCAGAGTGCGCACAGGGTCATGGCGAAGAATCCGAGAATCCGGCGAGACTTTCGACGATCTCTGACATAGTGATCAATCCAGTTCACGCACAGTCCGCCAGACAGGCATCCCAGCGAGCCAACCCATAGCGGCGCCCCCAGGTAGACGGCCCCCATCACATCTGATGGAGGCAGATGAAAACGTTGCTGAAGGTACGCCGGAAAATAGGTGATATTGAAGACCCAGCCGTAGTTCAAAAGCGAGTATGTTCCACAGAGGAACCACAGGCTGGGATTGGTCAGCAGCTTTCTCCAGGCAACCTGAGAGTGTCCCGGGTGTTTGGGTTTTCCCAAGGGTGAGCAGTCCGCCTCTTTCGTTGCTGCGGCTTCCTGGCGATGTTCAGCTCTGCTGTCCGAGGGAGGATCGCGAAACTTCCAGCGAAACAGAACGCACCAGACGACGCCCAGTCCCCCGAAAACCAGGAACGTGGTTCGCCAGTGCATCAGTGGGGCGGAAACGGCCGTTCCGCTGACGAGGACCGTCCAGATCAGTGGGGTGACTCCTCCGGAGATTCGACCAGCCATCCAGATCAGTCCCTGGGCGAACTCCCACTGCTGGATGGGAAACCAGTCGTGGAGGGCACGTGTGATGTTGGGATATGCCCCTGCTTCTCCCGCTCCAAAAAGAAATCTCAATGCAACGAGCGTTCCAAGACCGCCCAGCGACCAGGTTCCCAGTTTCAGTCCAACCAGGCCGGTCAATGCTGTGCAGGCAGACCACCAGAGCACGATGCGAATCAGGATAGGACGGGGGCCCAGTCGATCACCCATCCATCCCGCCGGAACCTCGAACAGGGCATAGGCAATCGCAAATGCGGTAAAGGCCCCTTTGAGTTCTGCCACGCTCGTGAGCCCCAGATCTCTGGCCATCAGTGGCGCCGCGGCACCGAAGCAGACCCGATCTATGTACGTAATCATAGACAGGGCACAAAGCAGAAAGAGAACTGTCGACGAATGAAGCGACCCGGCAACGGGGGGCTTCCCGGAGGCAACGGCCTCGGGGGATGAGGAGACACTGTGCTGTCCCGGCTCGCGTGATTCTGACAAGCTCATCTCCCGCGAGAAAATAGTTGGGGGACAGGTTGCCAGGAGTCGATCTGATCCAGCGGAAAGACCGGTCGGCGCGCATGAATGTGCCCCAGACTGGTCAGGTTCGCGCTGGTCGAGCCGGGAGCATCGACGTTGATCATCTGGCACCAGTCGGCGTACATGTGCTTCTGGCAGTGAGGAGACTTCACAATTGTGATGTCAAATTGACGCGGATCGCGCCCGTGGGCCAGGAAGAGTGACCGGTCGAAAAGGTGGACAGGTCGGCTGCAGGTCACGAGTGTGATCGGTCCCGACTCCAGAACTGCTGTTCTTCCGGAGTTCCACGTCTGTCCAAATGATTCACTTCTAAACAGTCCGTCAGAAAGCAGGCGGACCCTGGCCACAAGGGATACCCGACGGAATCGACGTGGATCAAGACTCCCTCCCAGCTCGATGTGAATTGGTCCGCCAACTCCGGCCGCGAAAGCCGCGTCCACGGCTGCGGCGTCGACAAGCGGGGCCAGGACCGTGCGTGAGCATCGCTGATTGAGGAGCTCCCGAAGAATTTCAGCGCTGTCTCCGGATGCGCCGGAACTGGTGGCATCCGCGGCGTCCACCAGGGCAACCTGTTGACGGCTCAGCAGGGCACGTTCGACGGCCTGAGTCAGCGGAGTCAGTGTTGCCTGCATGCGCTGGCGATCGTTCCAGAAACTCTCCGCCAGCTGCTCAGCCTCGCGTCGAGCAAGCTCGGGGGCATTGTCGGTGACGACGACAGCATAGGAACGCAGATCGGGGACATCGGTAAATGGGTTTCCAATAAAATACCCGGCCGAGAGCCCCTGTGGATGCTGCTGAATGCTTTTGGCGTTGGCCACCAGCCCACCAAACAATCCCGATTCCGTAATGAGTTCATCTCCACGGACCAAGGCCGGGATCTCGACTTTCGCAATCACCGGAGCAATCTGACGATCGAGCATCCTCAGAAGCAACGTGGCAGCCCGCTGCCCGGTTTCCCAGAAGTCGACATGCGGGTAGGTGTGATAAACCGAAATGGCATCGCACTGCTGCAGCATTCGGTCTGTCAGGATGCCGTGAAGGTCGAACGAAACCGCAAATGGAATCGTTTCTCCCAGGATCTCGCGGGCAATCTCCAGTAGTCGGCCCTCAGGATCATGTTCTCCCTGCGCCGCTGTCGCGCCATGCATGGCGAAATAGGCGGCGTCAACCGGCCCAGCGTTGCGCAGAGCGTGGCCCCACTCCGCCTCGATTCTCGCAAAATCCACCGCGGGAATGACTCCTCCAGATGTAATCCCTCGCGCGCTGAACGTGGGGATCACATCAATCTGGGGCGAAGACCGGAACACCTGCATCGCGCCCGAAATTTCACTTCCGATCTGGCTGTGGAACCTCAGGATCTGCTCGCCCTGGTTGACGAAGAAGTCCGCGTACCGCGTTGGTACGGGATTAAACGAACAGATTTCATGCAGATACTCTGCAACAAGGATGCGTCGCCTGGAAATAACAGTGGCTCCTGCTGTTCTGGGTTCACACTGGTTATCGAGGAATGCTCGCAATGGGTTCAGCTGTTTGGCGAGCGAAGTTTGTCCGGTGGATCAATCCCCCATCTGCGCATCGAACTCTTCTCCTGGGGCGACATGACCTTCATCGGTCGCCAGCATCGCGCGTCCTCAAAGGGCGGCCGCGCATTGGAACGGCAGTCCTGACTTCCCCATACTTTCGAGAACCAACTGTGCCGGAAGCGTGGCAGGAATAACACACACATTCATCTCCCCTGTCAGCGGGATTCATCCACCAATGTGGACTTGACGAAGTCTTCATTGATCGTGATGCCTAAGCCGGGGCCCTCGGGAGGAGAAATCCAGCCATCCACCGCCTGAACACGCTCGTGAGTCAACTCGTGCCGCAACGGAGAGTCTTCCACGCAATCTTCAAAGATGAACGCGTCCTTGCATGTACTCAGCCAGTGAATACTCGCCGCCACGGTCACAGGACTGGTGTAGCAGTGATTGCAGAGCCGTGCTCCAATCTCTTCGACTCGCTGCCGAATGTAGTTTGCCTCACTGAAGCCGTTCCGTGACAGGTCCACCTGATAGATATCGAGGCAGCGACCGTCGATCAGGGGGCGGAAGCTGTATCGGCCACACTCTTCCTCACCCGATGCGATCGGGACAGGAGATCGATCGCGCAGCCAGCGATATCCCTCGTAGTCATCGGGGCGCAGTGGCTCTTCCAGCCAGCCAATTTTCTGCTCCGCAAACGCCTTTGAGCGATCCAGGGCCGTGCGAGCGTCCCAGACGCACCCGGCGTCCACGAGCAAGGTCGCGTCATCACCCAGCCCTCTACGGGCTCCTTTGACGAGATCAATGTCGACAGCTTCGCTGTGCCCCATAGGCTCCCAGCCAAACTTGACAGCGCTGTAACCCTGTTCCCGAAAACGCTCACCAATTCGCGCAGTGTCATCACCATCTTTTCCAAACAGAATCGAAGCGTAAGCACGAATGCGATCGTGCTTCTTGCCCCCCAGCAGACGGTGAATCGGCTCCCCAAAATGTTTGCCCTTGATATCCCACAGTGCCAGGTCGATAGCTGCCATTGCGGTGATCGTGGTTGAACGTCGACCGCAGTACATCGTGTGTCGGTACATTTTCTCCCAGAGGCGATCAGACTCCAACGGGTTCTCGCCAATGAGCAATCGACGCAATCCAGAGGCAACATTGTGGCTGAAGGGGGCATCGATGACCGCCTTGACCATCTCTGGAGAAGAATCCGCCTCACCGATCCCTTCCAGACCATTGTCAGTACGCACTCGCACCAGAACGGAATCCTGACTGCTGGCGGTCTTGGCCTCAACGTTTCTGATGCGGAGAACCTGGCAAATGACTTGGGTGATTTTCATGGGGGTCTGGGCGGGACAAAGGATGTTGAGGGCGAGTCGCGAAATGGAGAATAACACCGCAATGGCGATTTACAACGCCAATTAATCGACAATCCGTGGTGTGGTTGTTGACAATTGGTGGCACGCTGTGTATCACAGCACCTGCGTGTTCAACAAACTGCTGGTCTCAGATCCCCTCGACCGCCCCGTTCTATTGACTCGTTCCGGAGGAAATGTCCCGTGTCTCATGAATCCACATCCTCTGGCCAGACGCATTCGCAAGAGATTGCCGAGCGTTTGCGGGGAGATATTCTTTCGGGACGTATCGCCGAAGGGGGACGTCTCACGGAGCAGGAACTTGCTGAGCGATTTGGAGTAGGGCGAAGTCCCGTTCGCGAAGCTGTCCTGAGGCTGACAATGCAGGGGTTGCTCACCTCTCGGCCAAATCGCGGAGCAATCATTGCGCCCGCGGCCCCGTTGGAAATCCGCAAACTCGTCGTTCCGATACGGCGGAGCGTCGAGTCGTTTGCCCTTGAAATGGTGTTCGACAGCCTGTGTGAAGAAGACTTCCAGGAGTGGGAAGAGATTCTTGAGAAGATGAAGGAGGGGTGCGAATCCGGGGATCTCTATCTTGTGGCCGAGATGGACATTGCCTTCCATCGCACACTTGTGGAACGCGCTCGTCAACCGGACCTGCTTGTCATCTGGGACGCACTGGTCGGGCGGATGCGATCTCACTTTCGTCGGATGCAGCGAGCCAGAGGTGATTCGGATGAGATCTATAAGGAACACGAATCCCTGCTTCACTGTTTTCGGAATGGTTCGTTCAAAGAGGCAGAGCGAATGCTGCGGGCCAAGATTGACTGACGCTGCTCATGGAGTGGACGGCGAGCCGCCTGGTCCGGTTGTGGGGGGGATTGCTCGACGAGAAGTTTTGGGGCATCGGAGGCGATGTTAATCCGTCAATAGCCGAGGTACTCATTTTGACTGGCCGCTCGGGTTCGTGCTGCGCCTCGCAGTATCCCTCGCATGCACTCTTTAGGCTTATAGATTTACAGTCGCGGGACGTCTGTCGCTCCACGTTCATTGCCCAATGCCGCGGAGTCGGCTGATAGAAATCAACAATGTCTTAATTCTTGATCTGGTGCGAATCTTGCCAGTTGCTAATTGAGTCGGCCAAGCCAGCGAACACTCGTCCTGGTCTGGTCTCTTTCAGGTCTTAATGATGCTTTGGGAAACTTCCTTGCTCTCTTTTTTCGGGTATGAGGCAACAATCGATGAACAAGAAGAACTCTTCGAACAGCGGCTTCACGTTGATTGAACTGCTGGTGGTGATCGCAATTATCGCGATTTTGATTGCACTGCTGTTGCCTGCCGTACAGCAGGCCCGCGAAGCAGCCAGAAGGTCACAGTGCAAGAACAACCTGAAACAGCTGGGGCTGGCATTCCACAATTACCTGGACACACATCGCGTTCTTCCCCCGGGATACATTCAGACAGCGACCAACAACAGTGAGTGGACCTGGGTCTCTCAACTGTTTCCGTTTCTCGACCAGGCGACACTGCACGCCAAGATCGATTTCAACAAGGGAGCCGGTCAGACTCAAAGCGATCCAGCCAACCCCTTCTACACAAACTTTCTCGTCACGAGCCAGCCCCTTTCGGTGATGACCTGTCCGTCAGATCCAGACTCGGGGCAACTGCTAGCTGGAATTTTGGCACGTGGAAATTACGGCGCCAGTAATGGTCTTGGTCCACTGAAGTATATTGGACTTTATATTTCTGCCGGGCAGAGTTGGTCGAACCGAGCCAATGCTGGCCCCTTTGAGGTGAACTCGAAGACCGCTGCCCGAGATTTCACTGACGGAATGAGCCATTCCGTATTGGCCTCCGAGCTACGAAAGACCGCCGGAACCAGTGATTCTCGTGGAACCATGCATTACCCCGAGGGGCCGTTTGTGAACTTCGATCACAACCCGAATTCGACTACTGCAGATTCGGTTCGCAATGCGTTCTGTGAAGACCTTCCTGGTATGCCCTGCGTCGGCGTGTTTGCAGCTTTTGACAGTCGGCAGCAGACCCAAAGCGCACGAAGCATGCACGTTGGAGGTGTGCATGCTCTGCTCGCGGATGGTGCGGTTCGGTTTGTCAGCGAAAACATCGCGAATCAAACCTGGAGATACTTGGGGATTCACAACGACAATCAGGTCCTTGGTGAATTCTAGTGCAAGGTTGATTCATGCCAGTGCAGTCGCTGGCTGTGTGTCCTCGCTTGCTGTGACTCCAGGTGACGGTGTCCGACTGCTCCATCGCACTCCAAGTACAAACACTGGTGCAATTAGAAGGACTGCAATGCGGCATCCAATGATTCTGGCTTGTCTGATGATGAGCATGCTCCTTTCGATCGTCACGGGATGTGGTGGATCTCCTGCACACGGCGTCACGGTTACTGGAACGATTCTACTGGACCAGCTACCGGTGGAGTTTGGCACAGTCACCTTTATTCCTGAACCGGGCGTTTCCGGTCCGAGCGGTGGGACGAAGATTGAGGCGGGAATCTTCACGATCCTGCCACAGCAGAATTTGCTGCCCGGAAAATATCGCGTTGAGGTGATGGTGATCCCTCGGCGTCCAGGTGGTATGGACACTCCGGTCACATCTGCGTCACTAAGTGCTCCTGGGGATGACTGGTCCAGATCGAATCCCGTCAGGTCGTTTCGAGATCCGACACTGGTTGTCGAGTTGTTCAAAGGGGAGAACTCCTGTGACCTGGACTTGAGCTCCCCAATGTAGCCTCCTGCATGAAACACCGAGTCGCCCCATGGAATTCCCAACGGTTCCTACCTCGGGCGAGTTGATGTTCATGCTCCGTCCGTCCTTTTGAGGCCGTTGCGTTGAGTGTTCAGACTGACTCCAACATCCCCCCAGAGAAGCGTGATCCCGCCTCAAACAGTCGACACTGGCGAGTTCACCGGGCAGGGGATCGTCTCCTCTCGAATGCTACAGAAAAAGACGCCGATGATTGCCTTTGCTGAACGAGTTCACTCAGGCTGAAGACGATTGAGATTCCGAGACAGCCATGCAGATTGTACGTCCAATTCGTCGTCCGGTCGTTCGGACCGTTTCGTGGTGGCCCTTCCTTACTGGAAGTCTCTGCCTGACTCTGACCGTTTCTCTCGCCGCGGCTGAGGTCGCTCCAGGGGATGTGGCGTTCTATGAGAACGAAATTCGGCCCCTGCTGGTGAAGCACTGCCATGAGTGCCATGGCGACTCCGAGGATCGGGAGGGAGAGCTGTCACTGACAAGCGTTGCAGCGATGATGCGCGGAGGAGCGAGCGGACCAGCTGTGGTCAAAGGGCAGCCGAAAGAAAGCCTGCTCGTACAAGCGCTGGAGTACCGAGGCATTGAGATGCCTCCTAACGGAAAACTGCCCCAGAACGAAATCGACAAGATTGTGCGCTGGGTGAGAATGGGAATGCCCGCTCCGGAGGAGACCGACAGCAGTGCATTGAGGAAGCCTTCATCTGGCGAGCAGTTCATCACGGAGGAAGACCGGAGTCACTGGGCCTTTCAGCCAATCTCCGTCTCGTCACCACCGAATGTGGATGATCCCGACTGGAACTCTAATCCCATTGATCGATTCTTGTTCAGGGAGATGCAGCAACGTCAGATTGAGCCAAACGGGATGGCCGACCGGGCCACGCTGCTCAGGCGTGCGACATACGACCTCACCGGACTGCCTCCCACCCCCAGGGAGGTTCATGAGTATCTGTCTGACGACTCATCGGATGCTTGGGAGAAAGTGATTGAACGACTGTTGTCGTCGCCACGATATGGAGAACGCTGGGGCAGACATTGGCTGGATGTGGTTCGATATGCGGACACTGCTGGAGATGCGAGTGATTACCCTGTCCCTGATGCATACAAGTACAGGAACTATGTCATCAATTCGTTCAACTCCGATAAACCATATGATCAGTTCCTGCGTGAGCAGATTGCCGGCGACCTATTGGCAGCGGATGCCCCCCGAGAGCAGTACGAAGAGCTGGTGACGGCCACCACGTTCTTGGCGATCTCTCGGCGGTTTGGATACAACGACACCAACTTTCAGTATTTTCACCTCACAATTCAGGACTTGCTGGACACCTTGGGCCAGTCGGTCATGGGGTTGTCGATTGGGTGTGCTCGCTGTCATGACCATAAGTTCGAGCCCATTTCGGCCAAGGACTACTACGCACTCTACGGGATCTTCTCGAGCACGAAATTTGCCTTCCCGGGCGCGGAGGAAGTTCGCCATCCCAAGGGGCTGGTTCCGGCGATCCATCCTGAGGAGGTGCAGCAACTGGAACTGTCCCGCCAGGACAGGATTGCCAGGCTCGACCAGAAGATCCAGGAACGGATTTTTCCGATTCTGAATCTTCAGGGGGATTTCGAGAGTTCCGAAGACTTTCCCGCGACATGGAAGCGGGATGCGGAAGCCCGTGTCGTGGCGAATTCCTCAAGTCCGTTTCACAACGTGTTTCCTCCGGGAACTCAATCCGTTCAGCTTCCGAACGATTCGAGGAACCTGGGCATTCGCCGTGCGATCGAGACGCAGACAGCCGACACAGAGGCGCCACTCTTCATTAACATGGATTTCCGTAACATCAGCAGCGATCAGAGTGGCGAGGGATATTATCGCATTGCCCTGGATCATCCTGAGAATAACTTCTCTCCGGCTGTGGAACTGTTCATCAACGAGTCGTCAGTCGCAGCGCGTCAGAGTGCACAGCTGACACAGATTGCGCCGCTGGAGTCGGGAGTCTGGTACAACCTTCAGATCGTGGTCCACTGGCGGGAGAAGCAGTTTTCTGGCGTGTTGACCGATGGCACTCACAGTTGGCCATTCAAGAATCTTCCATTCAACTCCGGCTGGGACGGCGTCGTCAACTCCTGGGTTGTCGATGGTCACGGAACTGACGCGACGTTGACGCGCCCGTTGAGAGAACTGGACAACTTCTATGCTCAGGATCATCCGTTCCTGCCTGCCGCCGAGCGTGCATCACTGCAGAAGGTCAGTCCGCAGGAACAGTTGAATCTGCAGATACCAGTGTTGAAAGAACTGCAGGACGAGAAAGCGGCCCTCCTGGAACAGAAGCTCTATCCGACCATCTATGGGGTTCAGGAGGGTATTCCGGCGAATGCTCAAATTCAGTTTCGAGGGGAACCGGATCGTCGCGGAGAAGAAGTCCCACGGGGGTTCCTGGAGATTCTGGGGGGAGACACATTGCCCGCAAATTGCAAGGAAAGTGGGCGACGTGAACTGGCCGAGTGGCTGACATCGTCCACGAACCCATTGACTGCACGCGTCATGGTCAATCGGATCTGGCAGGCGCATTTCGGCAGAGGGATCGTGGCGACCCCGAATGATCTTGGACTTCGAGGAGAGCGGCCCAGCCATCCGGAACTGCTCGATTATCTCTCTTCGCAGTTTCTCGACCATGGCTATTCCATAAAATCGGTCCATCGCATGATCCTGAGTTCGCGGGCCTATCGGTTGTCGAGCGAGGTGAATCCCCGGAGTTTGTCCACTGATCCCGCAAACGTCTGGTTCTGGCGACACGAGCGGCAAAGGCTCGATGCTGAGTCGATTCGAGACTCGTGGCTCTTTCTATCCGGAGAGCTTGAATTCAGGGCGGGTGGAGCGCATCCATTTCCTCCGGTCAGTCAATGGACCTATTCTCAGCATGTTCCCTTTGAGGCGGTCTACGACTCTAATCTGCGTTCCATTTTTCTGATGACGCAACGAATCAAAGGACATCCGTTCCTGGCCCTGTTCGATGGTGCGGATCCGAATGCGACAACGGGGAAGCGAGATACCACGACCACGCCTTCGCAGGCATTGTTCATGATGAACAACGAGTTCCTGGCACAGCGGTCAATAGCCTTGGCCGAACGCCTGCTGCAAGCCGTTTCCACACAACCGGAACAGATCATCCACCTGTATGAACAGGCTTATGCCCGGCGCCCGTCGGACACGGAAGTGGAGCAGGCACTGGAGTTCTTACAGGCCTACGGCGAGAACGTTTCGGACAGCAGCTCTCGATCGAAGGAGGCACTGGCGGCCTTTGTTCGAGTTGTGCTGTGCAGCAATGAGTTTTTGCATGTGAACTGAGCGTCGATCAACGCCGGTGCAGCCATGAAGAGGCGACACCTCAGGCGGCATTTTCGCCGACCGGCAAGAACTTGACGCACCAGCACAGCGCCCAAGATCGCCTGGCCGTTCAGGCGATCAAAATCACTTGAACGACACAACAAGAGCGGAGACGGAAATCATGTGGTCAGTGACTGACATGTCTCGCCGACAGATGTTGACTCGTGCTGCCGGCGGATTCGGAGCAATCGCATTGACCGGGATGCTGGCGGAGATGGATGCGCTCGCAGACGGCAGTGGTTCGCGCGATCCTCTGGCCCCCAGACCGGGGCACTATCCCGCCAAGGCAAAGAACGTCATTTTCCTGTTCATGAGCGGCGGAGTGTCCCATGTGGACTCGTTCGATCCCAAGCCGAGGCTGACGAAAGATCACAACAAGACGTTGAATGTGCACAACCATCGGGGGCACATTGGCAACTTTCAACAGCATTTCAAAAAGGCACAGTGGGAGTTTCGCCATCGTGGTGAATCGGGAATTGAGGTCAGCGATCTGTTTCCACATGTTGGGGAGGTCATTGATGACATTGCCGTAATTCGATCGATGACTACTGATCACATCGCACACTACGAAGCCACACTGGGAATGCATACCGGATCGTTCA
>JAGQPW010000123.1 GCA_020426515.1 Planctomycetaceae bacterium
GATCGAGCAACCTGCCACGTTGATATCAAAGCCCAGATTGAGCGGTTCAGCCCCGTCGAATGCGCGCGGTCCGAAGTGCGCTTTCCCGACATGAATCGTGCGGTAGCCTGCCTCGCGGAGCAATCCGGGCAACGTGACATCGGTCTTCTTCAGCCCGTGCCAGTTCCAGTCCGGAGGTCCCAACGGGCCGCGATTGTCCTTATCGGGATTGATCCAGTTCGTTGCCCGATGCCGAGCCGCATTCTGTCCCGACATGATCGAGTTACGCGTCGGTGAGCAAACGCTCATCGCGCAAAAGTTGTTGAAGCGAATCCCCTGCTCGGCCAGCCGCTCCATGTTTGGAGTACGGTAATAGTCGTTGAGTGGGTACCGCTTGGGCTGACCATTCGCATCCGTCAGAAACGGCAGTGAGGTATCCATCACTCCCATATCGTCCACCAGGAAAACCACAATGTTCGGACGCGGAGGCTCCGCCACAGCAGCAGCGAACGGAAGCAGACAGCATATGCATGCGAGCAGCGATTTCATGCGGATCACTTTCTGATGGCGGGATGATTCGACAGGGAATCCGCCCCACGCCGGAGACCAGCCACAAACACATTCCCGGAGTTGGGCGAAACCACATGCTAGGCCGATTGGACACTCAGGAAAAGCAAGTGAGCACAAGCCCTGGATAAACTCGGGACGCCTACGGGGTCTTGCCGATGCAGTACACAAACTCTTGACGCCCCTCGTCAGAAACGTGCGCCACGCGCGTGTAGATGCGTCCATCACAAATTGTCGGTGTGGCGAAACATTCCTCTCCCAGTTGATTCTCGGCAATCAACTCAAAGGCAGCCGGATTGGCTTTGAACACAAATGTGCGTCCCGCTTCGTTGGTGACAACAATCTGGTCGCCCACCAGAACTGGCGACGAAGAGAACGTTCCTCCCAGGCGGCCCTTCCACATCTCCTCGCCCGTGGCACTCTTCCAGCACATCGCGACACCGGCATCAGTTGCGCCATACAGGTATCCCCGATGCACCAGCATGGAGGGGACGTACATGCGGGTTCCGTTCTCCCAGGCCACTTCTCCGGTCCCATCACACTTCACGGCCGAAATGTGATTGCGGGGATAGCCGCCGCTGGTAAACATTCGCTCTCCATCGGTCACCGTGGTGGTAACACATTCCGTGGTGGCTCCTGCGACTTCCCACAGTTTTTCTCCCGATAGCGGATCGAAACTGGAAACGAGGTCGCAGCCCGTCAGCAGCAATTGTGGTTTCTCTGCCACGTCGAAAATGATGGGGGACGCATAATTCGGAACTGCGGGACGCGCGTGCTTCCAGACGGTGCTTCCATCCTTACGCCGCAATCCGGCCACCGCACCACCGGATTTGTTGTCGGCAGTCACGATCACCAGCGGTCCATACACCGCAGGAGAGGAACCATAGGCCTGATGCACTACGTAGTCGCAGATCCGCTTCTGCCACAGAATCTTCCCATCCAGCGACAATGCGGAAGTCACCATGCTGCTGTCGTGCAGGAAGTTCACGAACAACCGCTCACCATCACAGGCAATCGTACTGGAGGCATCGCTCCCCTTTTTATTCTTGTAGGGCGTCACGTTGCCGGTATGCACGTCGGTCGACCAGAGTACGGCTCCCGTCTGCCGATCGAGACATACAACCGAGCGAGTTTCGCGATCCGCTTCCGCCGTGGCGAGGTAAGCACGGTCGCCAACAAGGGTGATGGAACTGTGGCCGCGTCCCGGAACGGGAGTCTTCCAGATGATGTTCTCCGATTCGCTCCACTGTAGCGGGATCGACTGAAGTGGATCAGCAATCCCGTTGCGATTCGGACCACGCCACCAGGGCCAGTCGTCAGCCGCAGCCACACCCGAGAACGCAATCCACACAACCAGTAACAGCAGCAACGGTGAGCGTTTCATGAAATCATCCCAACAGGAGGCCAGAACCGGGACCGATTCTCACGTAGCACGCACGTTGATGCAATGACAACGCCGGCCTACCGCTTTCCCAGAATTTTGCGGCCATACTTGCGGATGAGATAACGCTGCTCTGCCAGCATGTCGGCGTAGGCAATCCCACCAAGGCCGTTGAAGATACTCTCGGTTCCCGAGGTCCGCAGGAACTTCGCAGTGATGTGGCGTTGCTCTCCGCTCAGCAGCTTCAGTGTGCCTTCCAGCTCTTCAGCACTGCACAATTCCGCGGGGCAATCAGCCAGCCTCACTCCTCCTTCGGAGAGTTCCAGAACAGTCACCGTCACGCGATCCGTGACAAACACTGGGCGTTCGAACTCCGGATACATGATGCGGAAAAATTGCCGTGGCGTTTGATCGTCCGTCACATTCCGTCTCCGGTAACTCTGGGCTCAGAAAAATCGACCGACCCCGGCATCGTAATCGAAGCCGCATCCGGAAACATAGTGGGATCTTTGGCGTCGACCCGATTCGGCATGGCGGGCAGACTGCCGTTTTGCTCGTTGGCTGATACCATAGCCCGCGCCAACTCCAACATTCTCCAAGGAACTCCGGTAATGGGACTCAACTGCACGAACGGTCTGGCTGCCTGGCTGCTGCTGGTGTCATGCACTGTGGCCGCCGATCGCGATTGGCCCTCCTGGATGGGACCGCAACATGACGGCATCTCGACAGAGACCGGCTGGACAACGAACTGGTCCGACGACGGCCTGCGTGAGGCCTGGCAGCGTGAGATTGGCATCGGCTTCAGTTCGGTTTCCATCGCCGATGGGCGACTCTTCACGATGGGGCACGTTGACGGCCGCGAGTTCCTGTACTGCCTGGACGTGACCTCCGGCAAGACGTTGTGGTCGTACGACTATCCCTGTGAACTCGTCAACAATCTGCACGAAGGAGGACCGGGGGCGACGCCGACGATTGATGGTGAGTTTGTGTATTCACTCGGGCGGGAAGGACAGTTGTTCTGCTTTCGAGCGGCAACTGGCGAACTCGTCTGGAAGAAGATGCTGCAGGAGGACCTCGACGTCCCCATGCCCGAATGGGGTTTCACCAGTTCAGCGTACATCCTTGGCAATCAGCTGATTCTTGAAGCGGGCCGGGTTGTTTCCTACGACAAGCGGACCGGCAGCAAGAACTGGCAGACGTCGACGCATCAGGCGGGCTACGGATCGGCAGCGCTACTGCAGGATGGAAAGCGTCAACTTCTCGCGACGCTCGACTGCGATGCGTTGCGGCTCACTGATGCCAGCAATGGCGAAGAACTGGCCAGTGCCGAATGGGAATCCCCTTTTCGTACGAACTCGACGACGCCCATCATCCATGGCAACCTGATTTACATTTCCAGCGGCTACAACGTTGGCTGCGGCCTGTTTCGGTGGACTGGCTCCGAACTGGAGAAGGTGTATTCCAACCGCGAGATGCGGAATCACTTCAACAACAGCATCCTCTACAAGGGACACCTGTACGGCTTTGATGGCAACTCGAATCTTGGCCGCGTCGTGCAGCTCAAGTGCATGAACCTGGAAACGGGCAAAGTCACCTGGGAGCAGCGCGGACTTGGCTGCGGCTCGTTGATGATCGCCGATGGCAAACTCGTTCTCCTCAGTGAAAAAGGGGAGCTTGTCATCGCGAATGCGTCACCCGACAGCTATCAGGAACTGGCCCGCGCCCCGTTCCTGACCGGTCGCTGTTGGACTGTCCCCGTACTCTTGAACAGCCACGTGTACGGACGCAACGCTGCCGGAACGCTCCGCGCAGTGGCGTTGCCGCTCCGCTAACCAATTCACTGAAGCCTCTAACCGAACCACACTCCCGATGAACGACACCAGTGCCCAGCTTGCTCAGTTGAAAGTTGTTCCCGTTGTGGCGATTGAATCGCGCGACGATGCCCATCGACTGGCCGATGCTCTACTGGCCGGAGGGCTTCCCTGTGCCGAGATCACGCTCCGCACCGATGCCGGCCTCGCCGTCATCGAAGCGCTCGCCGACCGGACCGACTTTCTCGTGGGTGCGGGAACCGTTCACAATGTGGAACAGGCGAAGAAGGTGGTGGACGCAGGAGCCAGATTTGTCGTCGCTCCGGGCTTCAATCCCAGCACCGTGGCCTGGTGCCTCGATCACGATATGCCCGTTTACCCCGGAACCTCGACTCCCACCGACCTCGAGCAGGCGCTGGAATTTGGGCTGGAGGTCGTGAAGTTCTTCCCGGCCGAAGCGATGGGCGGCACCAAGACCCTGAAGGCCTTCCATGGCCCTTACGGCAACATCCGCTTCATGCCGACGGGCGGCATCTCATTGACCAACCTCCGTGACTACCTCGCCCTCCCCTACGTCATTGCCTGTGGCGGCAGCTGGATGGTTCCTGGAAAAGCCATCGCCGCCGGTCAATTCGACGAAGTCACTCGGCTGACGGCGGAGACAATGAAGGTGGTGCGGGAGCTTGGAGCGTCGTGAACACGGGGTGCCTTGGACGTTGACCGGCTTTCCGTTGCAATTGCCATTCATGGCCCCGGCCCGATACAGGAGGGCTGGGGCCGTGAAGCTGTCCTTCGTGTGAATGCGGACTCTTCGCGGCTGCTGAGCCGTCCCCTCAAGACGCCATCGCGGCTCAGCCACTCCGCCGCCTCTAAGAATTCGCCGCCCAGCGGCGGACGATCTCTCGTGCCGAGCGTAAACCATCGACGGCTGCGCTGATGATGCCCCCTGCGTAGCCGGCACCTTCGCCGACGGGGTAGACGCCGGGAAGGTTGGGGATGTCGCGGGTTTCGGGATCGCGGTCGATGCGGACCGGAGCACTGCCTCGCATTTCCGGACCGACAAGGGCGGCCTGCTTCAGGAAGGCCCCTTTCCACTTCTGGTTCATGATCGGCAGGCCGTCTTCAATCGCCTTGAGCACCACGGGCGGAAGCACCGCGTGCAGATCGGCGGAAATAGTGCCGCGCTCGTAGGAAGATGAGGGACGAGCTTCTGGCGAGGCGGTGCGCCCGGCCAGGAAATCGCTGGCCCATTGAATCGGACACAGGTAGTCACGCTGGCCAAGCTCAAAGGCTGCCGCTTCGTATTTGCGCTGCAGCTCAACTCCAGCCAATGGATGGTCGCTGCCGAACTCGTGCGTTTGCAGAGTGACCATCAGGCCGCTGTTGGCGTAAGGAGTATCGTGCCGCGAATTGCTCATGCCATTGGTGCAGAACTGCCCCGGCTCGGAGACGCTGGGAATCACGATCCCGCCTGCGCACATACAGAACGAGTAGAGGTCGCGCTGCCCTTTGGCGACGAGCGTGTAATCGGCGGCCCCCAGCAAGTCGAGATAGCGATCGTGGCCGTATTTCCACTGATTGATGTTCTCCTGAGGCTGTTCGATGCGAACACCCAGCTGAAATGCCTTCTGTCGCAACGGCAGTCCGGCGGCAAGCAGGCGTTCGTAAGTGTCTCGCGCGCTGTGCCCGGTACCGATAATCACATGCGATGCGGGAATGAAGCCGGACGAAGTTTCGAGACCTGAGAGTCGATCTCCCGAGAGCCGCAGGCCTTCCATGCGACAGCCAAAGCGATACTCACCGCCAAGGGCCTCAATCTTGCGGCGGAAGTTGCGGCAGATCATCGGGAGTTTGTTGCTCCCCAGATGTGGTCGGAGTTCGTACAGAATGGAGGCGCGGCCACCGCAGTCGACGAACGACTGCAACACCCAGTCCACATCCGGCCCCGTCATACGGCAGGTGAGTTTGCCATCAGAAAATGCCCCGGCTCCCCCTTCGCCAAACAGGTAGTTGTTCTCTTCATCATGGCAGGCGCGGTGTCGATCAAACGCACGCAATACCGGCACCCGCTCCTTCACTGGCTGGCCCCGTTCGAGAATGATCGGTCGATACCCTTTCAGCGCGAGGTAATACCCCGCCAGCAGTCCTGCCGGACCGGAACCGACGATTACCGGACGCTGTGGCAGCGGGGCCGTCCCCGGCGCGGGGTCATCAAAGGGTTCGGGAACATAAGCCGTGACATCCTTGTCGGTGGCAAATCGCGAGAGGCAGGCGGTCTCATCCTGCAGATCAACGAGCAGCGTGTAGACATACTGCAGGTCGTAGCGGGAGCGGGCATCAAGACTCTTGCGGAGGATCTGCCAGCGTCCGAGATCCGACGGCGGCAATTTGAGCCGTCGCGCGATCAACCGGGGCAACTCGGATTCGGGTTGCTCAACGGATGTTCGCAGATTGGTGATGCGGAGCGGCATGAGCGGAACACTACCGGGACGAGTTATTTGACCACGGTAATCACATCGTAACCGCGATGCTGTTCCAGCGTGGGTTCAGAAAGGAACAGTTGTTCCATGCGGGCGATGAACCATTCGGGCTGTTTGGTCACCATCACCGCCTTGCCTCCGGGCTTCAACCCGCGGCGGGCATTGTGCAGAAAGATGTCGGCAATCTTGTACTGCGAATAATAAGGAGGATTCCCCACAGCGAGATCGAACTGCGCGGCAGGAATCGTAGAGCCATCCGCATCGAGCGAGGCGGTCACACGATCTGAGAGTCCGTTGAGTTCAGCCCCCAGACGCGTGCATTCGATGGCGCGGGCACTGGAATCGAGGGACAGCACGGTCACATCCTCGGCCCGCAGGGCAGCAGCCAATCCGACTGCACCCGTTCCACAGCCAATGTCGAGCACTTTCATACCGGGTTGAACTTCGAACCCTTCGAGCAACGCACGGGCTCCAAGGTCGAGCTGGCGATGACTGAACACGCCCGGTCGACTGACCAGCTTGATGAGGTTTTCTCCATCGCGAAAGGCGAACTCGTGTCGGCGGTCGCGTTTGCGTTTGAGCGGAGCCTTCTTTTGAACGCGGTACACCATTCCCTTAGGCTTGGGACGGCGGATCAATCCTTTCGAGAGCTTCTCGACTTCGTGATGCAGCCACGTATCTTTGGCATTGTCGACCGCAGTCAGCAACCAGCCGCTGTTCTTCAGCAGGTCATAGCCGCTCTCCAGCAGTTCGCGAGTCAGTTCCGATTCGCCGCCTTTCGTACAGGGAAAGACGAACAGATCGTACTCCCCTTCCGGGAAGTCGGGACCGCAGGTGACTTCGAGATTGGGGAGGTCGCGAATGAACTCGCAGGTTTCGTTGAAGTGATACAGGTCGAAGAAGTGGCAGGTGACATGCGTTTCGGGCAGCCGTTCGGCAATCGACTCAGCGCACTGCCCACGGCCCATCGACGTGCAAAGGACACGCGATGCCGACATCTCGCTGCTGGCATTGATGAGCAGTTGCTCCGAAATCGGAATTGGCAAATCGGGGCGGTCGACCATGAATGTCACGTTCTTGCAGTCAGCACAGGAAACAAAGGCAAGGAAACCGGCCCCCCACCATTTCTGGCGAGTGCCGGTCTCCGGAATCAGTCGCGAACGGAGTCCAACTCCGCCGGGTCATCCACAGCGGGAATGAGCCGCATCAGATCATGAAGTCGGTCTTCACGCCGAGAATACGGTCGATGAGGTCGAGCGGCAGGTCAATGGCCTGAGCATCGAGATCGTCCATATCGGTGGGATTGATACCGCAGTACATGGCCATGGCGCCGAGGTGCCGCCAGCGTCCGGCTCGCTTGGGTTCGTGCGGCAGAATGGGGGTGGTGCAGCGGTTGCAGCCGATGGTGGAATATCCCTGGGCGTGCAGCGGGTTCTTGATGACCTGGTGCTCGGCCATGTAGCTTTCGAGCTGCTCATCAGTGAAATTGGCCATCGGATTGAGGCGGATGGCATTCATCTCCACATCGATGGCGAGAATCGGGCACCCTCCACGACGGCCTCCATCGGCGCGACGCAGGCTGCCAATCAGGCAATCGAATTCGCCCTTTTGTTTCAGCAGCGGCTCCACCTTACGGGCGTGGCAGCAAACCTTCTGCCCCTCGGCTGTCAGGTAAAGTACCCCCTGCTCAGCCGTCTGCTCTTCCATCGACTTTTCGGGGTGCAGTGTGCGGATGTCCAGACCGTACTCCGCCGCGAGGCGATCGCGGGTGTCGAGCGTCTCCTGGAACATGACACCGGTGTCGACAAACAGGACGGGAATGTCGAGTTTCAGCCGGGAAATCATGTGACACATCGTACAGCCAGATTCCTGCATCGCCGAAATGGCGGTGACCCGACTGCCGAAGGTTTCTTTCGCCCAACGCAAGAGCTCATCAGGAGTTCGCTCTTCAAAGTTGTGGCTGAGTTGGTGAAGTTGGGCCTGAGTGAGGCGTGCCATGATCCCGTATCTTTTGCCAGTACCAGTTTGCGGCCCAGCCTGACCGTGGCGGGCCGAAGTTCGAAGTGTAACAGGGGAGCGGGGAACGCGGCAAACGGGCATTCCGTGGAGAGAGGTCTTCTCAATCGTGACCACGCAGTGATTGCCGAACCGGGAACGACAGACTCAACCTGTTGTCAAAATGGGAAGTTCGGGAACATCACCGGGGGGTGTATCTGACGACCCCCGGAGCCATCGGTGTGTCCCGCTGCGGTCCTCTGCTCTCCGATGCGCGATGAGAGGACTACGCATCGCCGCCGCCGGTGCCTACACTCAAGCAGGTGCGAACTCACTCGTTCACAGCAGAGGATCGACATGCCGCGATTTGAATACTCGAAGTGGGATGAATCGAATCCCTTCTCGCCGCAGTCCGCCGACCAGTTGTGGGACGAACTCTCCGAGTACCTGATGGACTATGGGGAGGAGATCCTCGAAAACCTCGAACGGTGGGAGGAAGACCATCCGGAACTGGTCGATGCCCTCGTCAAGAAGGGCTTTGTGGAGCGTGACACGGAAGGGAAATATCGCGTCACGCCACGCGGATTGAAGCGAGTGGAGAACAAGGCCCTGGAGTCGCTGTTCGACGTCTCGCAGCGGGACAAACTTGGTCGGCACGAAACGGAACATCGCGGAGCCGGGCAGACCGTGCTCGATGAATCGAAGCCATACGAGTATGGCGACCCGGTTTCCAACCTCAACCTGCACGAGACGCTGAAGAACGCCATCTATCGACAGGGAGGCGGCACGCCGGTGAGCATTGGCGAAGAAGACTTCGTCGTTCACGAAACCGAATATCAGACCAGTTGTGCGACGGTCGTTCTCGTGGATATGTCGGGCAGCATGGCCCGCTACGGGAAGTTTGGGGCTGCCAAACGGGTGGCCCTCTCGTTGCAGGCACTCGTACGCAGCCGCTATCAGTCAGACTTCCTGCAGATTGTCGGCTTCTACACCTATGCCTGCCTGCTTTCCGAAAAGGAACTGCTCAATGCGGCGCCCAAGCCGGTGAGCATTTTCGATCCCCAGGTGCGAGTGCGGGTCTCGCTGGACAACCCGCCGAAGTTTGTCCCGGAACACTTCACGAACATTCACGCGGGACTGCAGTTCGCCCGCCGCATTCTGAATAAGCAACCTGCACAGAACAGGCAGATCATCATCATCACCGATGGAGAGCCGACGGCCCATGTCGAGAACCGGGAGCTTGTGCTGATCTACCCGCCGTCGGAAAAGACTGCCCGTATCACTCTGGCTGAAGCGAAACGCTGTGCCGATGAGGGCATTCAGGTCTCCAGTTTCGCGCTCGTGGAAGACTACTTTTACTTTGGGCTGGTGAACTTCGTCGAACAGCTCGCCCGCGTCACTCGGGGCGTTTCCGCCACTTGCAACGCTCAGGATATGGGGAACATGGTCGTCAACAGCTTCGTAAAAGGTCGCCACAAACGGACCCGCATGAGCGGCTGAAAACTCGCGGTGCTGAGTCCTGGATCAGAGAGGGACGTTGGAAACCTTCACTGATTCAATGGCTGCGCAGCCAACTTCAGCGATCCGACTTCATCGCCTCGGCGTAGCGGCCGAGGGCCATGAGTGGGAAGGAAATCCGGTAGAGGTGATACCGCAGGTAAAAGACGCGTGGGAATCCGGTGCCGGTAAACCAAGGTTCGTCCCAGGTTCCATCGGAGTTCTGAGTGCGAATCAGGTAGTCGATGCCGTTCCTGACGGCTTTGCTGTTCTCCCGGCCAGCGGCGAGCAATCCCATCAGAGCCCAGGCAGTTTGTGATGGAGTTGTGGGCCCCTGGCCACGCAACTCGGGTTCATCGTAGCTGCGAGGGGTTTCGCCCCAGCCGCCATCGTCCTGCTGGGCATTCACCAGCCAGTCGGCAGCGGCCTGTGCGCGTGGGTCGTCCATCGGTTCGCCAATCTCTTTGAGACCAACGAGTACCTGCCACGTGCCGTAGATGTAGTTCACACCCCATCGCCCGTACCAGCAATTGTCGGGTTGCTGATCACTCCAGATAAAATCGAGAGCTTTCTGAAATTCGGGATGTTCTGCAGTCAGTCCCAGTCGACCGTACATCTCCAGCGTGCGGGCGGTAATGTCGGCCGTGGGAGGATCGATCATCGCGTTATGATCGGCGAACGGTACCTGCGTGAGCAGTTCGCGATCGTTGTCGGCATCAAAGGCGGCCCAGCCACCGTTCTTGCACTGCATCCCCAGCACCCAGCGAGCCGCTCGACGCATTGCAGCCATGATGGGCTGAATCTGATCGAGGTCCTGCAGCGCTTCTGCTGCAGAGCTGGCGCGACCGGAGAAGGTCATCATCAGTTCCGCATCCGAAATCTTTTGATCCTGATTGGGAATCAAAGCAGCTGTCCAGTTGGCGGTCTCGCTGCCGGGCAGGCATTTGGCGAGGGCCATGGTGACCATGATGGAATCGTCGATATCGGGATAGAACTCGTTGTTGAATTCGAAGTACCAGCCTCCCGGTTCGAGGTGCGGCTTGCGGACAGTCCAGTCGCCGGCAGAGCGAACTTCCCTGGACATCATCCAGTCGACAGCGCGAACAATGTGCGGATCGTCACTGGGAACACCGGCTTCGCGCAGGGCGAGTGTGGCGATCGCCGTATCCCAGACGGGCGAGCGACACGGTTCAAGCCGGGCCGTGGTCTCTTCTTCAATCGTCAGCTTTTCCAATTCAAATAGTGCGGCCTGAACGAGTTCGGAGTCGTCGCCGTGGCCAAGGCACTTGAGAGCGACAATGCTCCAGATAATGGGAGGGAAAATCGCCCCAAGGCCATCGCTTTTTTCGAAGCGTTCGGTCATCCAGTTCGCGGCCAGCTCAATAGCGCGACGGCGGAACGGCTTCAGATGCAGACCTTCGGCCCCTTTCCAGAGATAATCGACCCAGGAAAAGATGCTGTGCCAAGGGAGCCAGGTCTTCTTCTTCAGCGCATCCACCTGCTCCGACGGCGGCATCGTCACGGGCAACTGATCGGGTGAAGTGACGAACAGTTCGTCGATATGATGCTCGGGCGGAAGCTCACATTGAGGCTGGAACGCCCACAACAGACTGAGTGGCACGAGAATGGTCCGCGACCAGGCTGACATCTCGTAGATATTGAGCGGACACCAGCTGGGCAGGAACATGATTTCCGGAGGAACCGCCGGACACTGCTTGTAGGAAATGATGCCCAGCAGCGCCATGTAATAACGGGTGAAGCTGTTGACTCGCTCTGCTCCCCCATGAGCGAGAATGGCGCGACGAGCCCGCTGCAGTGGTTCTGACTCGGGATCGTGACCGGTAATTTTGAGAGCCCAGTACGCCTTGACCGAGGCACTCATTTCCAGCGATCCGCCGGGATACAACGTCCAGCCTCCTTCGGGAAGCTGTTGCTCCAGCATGTAGGCAGCGCACTTGCGGGCAATTTCCGATTGCCCCTGCCCCAGATACGCGAGCAGCAGGATGTACTCCGATTCGAGGATTGTGTCCCCTTCGAGTTCCCCCAGCCAGAATCCTTCCTCGTGCTGCTGGTTCAGCAGCCAGGTTCGAGTCCGCACCAGTGCCTGCTCAAGGTCGTGCGACATGGAGAAATGCCGAGGAAGCCGGGTCTGCTCCCGACGGGAGCTGCTCAGAGGAAGTTGCATGATCAGTAAATTCGAGAGGAATCGTGACGCAAGTGATTGCGGCAGGTCGCCAGTGGCGAGTTTATCCAGCCTTGGAATGCTCTTGAGCCTGATGCTGATTGAGCTTGTTGTACAAGGTTTTCAGTGCAATGCCGAGTTCGTCGGCAGTCCGCGGTTTGTCGCCATCAAGCTTTTCCAGCGTCTGCAGAATCACTTCCATTTCGATCTCACGCAGCGTGAGAGGATGAGTGAAGTTGGTAACGAGGAACGGACGGTCGTTGGCTGAGATCTTCCGGCTGACGCTGGTTGGCAGATCGTCCGGCTGAATGGGCTGACCGCCAGACATGATCACGGCATGCTCAATCGCATTGGCCAGTTCGCGCACATTGCCGGGCCAATCGTGACTGCGGAGCAGTTTGACGGCATCGGCGGAAATAAAGTCGTCGGGCACGGACTGTCGCTTGAGGTGTCGAGCCGCAAGATGACGGGCAATTCCGGCGATGTCATCCTTACGTTCGCGCAGCGGCGGCAGTCGAATTTCAAAGGTGTTCACGCGGAAGAAGAGATCTTCGCGGAAGCCTCCTTCCTGAACCATGTCGGACAGCAGGCGATTGGTCGCACAGATAATACGGACATCGACGTGAAAGGCATCGTTCTCGCCGACCCGGCGAATTTCTCCGGATTCCAGGAACCGCAGCAGTTTGACCTGCATGGACTTATCGAGTTCACCCAGTTCATCGAGGAACAGCGTGCCTCCGTTGGCGACTTCAATGAGTCCTTTGCGAGGTGTATCCGCTCCGGTGAAGGCCCCCTTCTTGTGGCCGAACAGTTCGCTCTCGACGAGGTTCTCTGGCAGTGCACCGCAGTTGACGGCGACAAAGGGCATCTGAGCCCGCTTGCTTAAATCGTGAACGCGACGGGCGACGAGTTCCTTGCCGGTTCCCGTTTCACCAAGGATAAGGACACTCGAATCGGTGGGAGCAATGCGTTCCACCAGAGTCTTCACCCGCTGCATGCTGGGGGTGTCGCCAATGAGATCGGTCTTGCCGCGAACGGTCTCCAGATCGTGCTCGAGGGCGATCGTTTTGTTGGCCAGCAGCTTCTTTTGAGCCAGTCGACGCAGGACCGGTTCCAGGTCCGGCGCGACGAACGGCTTGCGCATGTAATCGTTGGCGCCCAGACGGAAGGCCTGTACGGCGTCGTCGATATCGCCATGACCGGAACAGACGATGAAGTCGGTTTGCGGGGCAATCTCGCGAAGGCGGGCAATCACTCCCCAGCCATCCATGCCCGGCATTTTCAGGTCGATCAGCGCGGCATCGAACGTGGAATCGGTGAATTCACGGATCGCGGCGTGACCATCTTCACAGGCGGTGACTTCGTGCCCCATGCGACGTAAGCCTTTGCCGAGCATGACGCGAATGGCATCTTCATCGTCAACCAGCAGGAGCCGCAATGGGGGCAGTTTTACACCATCGTCAATCCGTGACGACATAGTCAACTTCCTGTCTAGAACTTCGGTCTCAGTGTGGCAGTGCGGAAACGGGTGACTCAGGCTGTTGGGGCACTGGGGAGTGTCACGCGAGGCATCCTTCAATATCGGTGGGGATCATCAATGGAGAAGCAGCCGCCGGAGTGCGGTCACTTCCGTTTGACGAGAGGTGACCGGAAGAAATATCAGAATGTCTGGAACGGGGCAATCTGAGTCTGAGGAGTGGATCGGCAGGACTTGCAGGACTCTGTGATCGCATGCAGCTCCATGTTTTGCGACTACAGATTGGGTGGGCAAGGATGCTGTTCTTCAAAGTTTTTGATGGCAGCGGGACTCATTTGGCTGGAATAGCCCACCTTCAAAATGTGCGGCAGGCGGGCAAGGGATTTCAGCCCCCGATCGGTGACTTTTGTTCCCCCGAGATACAACATCTCCAGCTTGGGAAGGTGTGCCAGCTGCTCAACACCGCGGTCGGAGATGGCCGCGTTTCTCAACGAGAGCTTCCGCAAACAGGGCAGCCGGCGGAGCATGCTGCAGCATCTGTCAGTCAGAGTGAGATCATCAGCATGCAGAACCGTAAGCTGCTTCAGGCTGCCGATGGCACGAAACCCGTCATCAGTGATTCGAGTTCGAGAGATATTCAGATAGGTGAGCTGCGGGAAGGCCGCAAGGTAAGCGGCACCGGAGTCACCAATACGGGTCGCGGACAAACTGAGCGACTGCAGAGGCAATCGTGCTGTTGCGAACTGCTGAATGGCGAAGTCCGTGGCCGCTGACGGGAGAGTGAGGTACTTCAGACGATTCAATTGGGCGATGCGGGCGAGCCCAGCATCCGTAACTTGCGTGTATTCCAGCGACAGGCGTTCCAACTGCGAACATTGAGAAATGGGGAGACAGTCATCGTCGGATGCATCGCAACTGGCCACCAGCACTTCCAGGTGATGTAACCCACGGATCTCGGAGTAGTTACCACCATCAACCCTGGAGAAGCCGAGGTCCAGACCGATTGCATCGGGGTACCGCCGCAAGAGTGTCAGGTCGTTCGTGCGGTCTGGGGAATCAACGCCATTCCAGTCGAGCCACTGTTGATTCGAGCCGAACTCCCAGGAGAGTCGCGGTGTCTGCGACCCAATGTTGTCGCGGCCGGAGAAGCGAATGGCCAGCCAGATCAGCCCCAGCACCGGGATCAGCAACGCGATCAAGAGCCAGGCACGAATTCTCGGGGCGAACTTTGCCTGCTCCGGCAGGTGGGCAGGTTGGTCTGTGCGGGTCACATGGCGTCTCGGTTCAGGTCGAATCCGTCTTTCCAGATGCTGGAATTCGAACCGGTTGACAAGGCCTCAACAACAGTTCAGCATCTGGACTGACTCCCCCGGTCGGTGACCGGTTTTCCATCAGACATTCCGAAGCTTACGTCCTCATGACTCAGTTGAACAAGTTCTCCGCCCGGATCACCCAGCCCGCCTCGCAGGGAGCCTCACAGGCGATGCTGTATGCCACCGGCCTGCAGCCCGCCGACATGGACAAGCCTCAGGTCGGGATTGCTTCCTGCTGGTATGAGGGGAACTCCTGCAACATGCACCTGAACGACCTGGCAGCCAAGGTCAAAGAAGGGGTGCAGGCGGCTGGCGCTGTGGGAATGCGGTTCAATACCATTGGAGTTTCCGACGGAATTTCCATGGGAACGGACGGGATGAGTTATTCGCTGCAATCCCGCGACCTGATCGCCGACTCCATTGAAACGGTGATGGGGGCCCAGTGGTACGACGCCCTGATTGCCATTCCGGGATGCGACAAGAACATGCCCGGCTGTCTGATTGCCATGGGGCGGCTCAACCGTCCGGCCATCATGGTGTATGGCGGCACAATCAAGGCGGGGTGCTCCAACCTGCTGGATGGTGTGGAAGGGGTCGCGGGAGACAAGCTCGACATCGTCTCGGCGTTCCAGTCCTACGGTCAGTACATCGCCGGGCGTATTTCCGAAGCTCAGCGAAAGGAAATTGTCCAGAAGAGCTGCCCGGGGGCCGGAGCCTGTGGCGGAATGTACACGGCCAACACCATGTCTTCGGCAATTGAAGCGCTGGGGATGTCGCTCCCGTACTCCTCATCGATTCCCGCCGAAGACGAAGGCAAGCTGGCGGAGTGCCT
>JAGQPW010000124.1 GCA_020426515.1 Planctomycetaceae bacterium
AATCCTTCACGCACTGCGTCCAGCGCAGGACCGGGTTGCGGGCGGCGGCGACTTCGTCGGGGCGGCGGATGGGGGTGGTGTGCGGAGCTTCGTGCAGGTACGCAGGGTCTTCGTCGACGATCTTGCAGATGGCGTCCACAAATGCATCGAGGGTCTCGATCGACTCGGTTTCGGTTGGTTCCATCATCAGCGCTTCGGCCACCACCAGCGGGAAGTAGACGGTAGGCGCGTGGAAGCCGTAGTCGAGCAGCCGCTTGGCAATGTCCATCGCGGTCAGGCCCCGTTCGTCCTTCAGTTTGCGGGCCGAGGCGACGAATTCGTGCATGCAGTATTCGCCATTGGGAACTGGCAGCACATCCTTGAGCTTCGCCTTCAGGTAGTTGGCATTCAGGATGGCATCTTCGGAGACCTTGCGGAGCCCGGCGGCACCGAGCGTACGCAGGTAGAAGTAGCCTCGCAGCAGGATGCCGACATTGCCGAAGAAGCTGCGGACGCGGCCAATCGACTTGGATGGTGTGGTCAGGTCGTAAGTGACGGAACCATTTGGGCCGTCGATCTTGCTGACAATCGGGCCGGGGAGGTAGTCGGCGAGGAACGGACGCACGGCAATCGGTCCAGCGCCGGGACCACCCGCGCCGTGCGGTCCGGTGAAAGTTTTGTGGACGTTGTAGTGCATCATATCGCCGCCGAAATCGCCGGGGCGGGTGATGCCGAGAATGGCGTTCATGTTCGCCCCGTCGATGTATACGAGGCCGCCAACATCGTGCAGCATGCCGGAGATCTTGTGGATGTCCTTCTCGAACAGCCCCAGCGTGTTGGGGTTCGTGATCATGAAGACGGCGGTGTCTTCATCAATCTGCTTGCCCAGTGCGTCGACATCGACAAAGCCATTCTTCGAGGCATCGAGTTGCACGCAGTCGAATCCGGCGAGGGCAGCGCTGGCGGGATTGGTGCCGTGAGCGCTGGCGGGGAAGATGACCTTGCGACGCTTCTCGCCCTTATCGCGGAAGTAGGCTGCAGCAACGAGCAGGGCCGTGAACTCGCCTTGAGCCCCGGCAGCCGGTTGCAGAGAGACGGCAGGCAGCCCGGCAATTTCGCCAAGCATCTGCTGCAGTTCGTACATCATCTGCAGCATGCCCTGCGAATCCTGCGGGCGGATGTAGGGGTGCAAGTCGCCAATGCCGGGCAGGTTGGCCCAGCGTTCGTGCCGCTTGGGGTTGTACTTCATCGTGCAACTCCCCAGCGGGTAGAAGTGCGTATCGACGCACATGTTCCGCTTGGAGAGATTCACGTAGTGCCGTACGACATCCGCTTCCGGCACTTCCGGCAGGGGAGGTGGCGTGGCGCTGAGGGCGTCTGCGGGGAGCAGGTCGCTCAAGGGACCACTGCCGACTTCGGCCGCGGGGAACAGCGTTCCGCGTCGTCCGGGAACGGAGAGTTCAAACAGGGAACGGGTTGAGATTGTGTTTTCCATGGGGGGCTCAACTGTGAGGCTCGCCGGGAGCCGAGGCTATCCGTGTGTGTGCTGATTACTTCAGGGCGGCAACGAGGCCGTCAATCTCGGCCTTGGTGCGGCTCTCGGTGACGGCTACGAGCAATCCCTGAGCGTGTTCCGATGACAGGCCGGAGAAGATTTGCAGGTCCGGTCCGAGGTCGAAGCCGGCCTGCTGCGCTCTGGCAACAACATCGCTCACCGAGCCCTCCACCTTCAGCACGAATTCCTTGAAGAACGGAGCGGAGTACATCAGCGACAGGCCCGGCACCGTACAGAGTTGCTCGGCGGCATAGTGGGCGTTGCGGCAGGCGAGTTCGGCCGCTTCTTTCAGGCCGTGAGGTCCGAGCGAAGAGAGATACATCGTGGCCCGCAAGGCCAGCAGTCCCTGATTTGTGCAGATGTTGCTGGTTGCCTTGTCGCGGCGGATGTGCTGCTCGCGGGTTTGCAGGCCGAGAACGTAACAGTCCTTGCCATCACGATCGACGGTCTTCGCGATCAATCGGCCCGGCATCTTGCGGACGTAGTCCTGTCGGCAGGTCAGCAGTCCGAGGTAAGGGCCGCCGTACTGCAGCGGCGTGCCGAGCGACTGCCCTTCGGCCACGGCAATGTCGACGCCGTAATCGCCAGGACGCTTGAGGATACCGAGGCTGACTGGATCGAAGGACATCACCGCCAGCGCCCCGTTCGACTGAGCAATTCGGGTCAGTTCGGCGACATCTTCCAGACAGCCAAAAAAGTTGGGCGACTGAAAGACAACGCAGGCGGTTTTGTCGTCGACAGCCGTTTTCAGAGCGTCGATATCAACGGTTCCTGCGGGGCATGGAACCGTGACGACTTCGCAGTGCAGGGCATCGAGATAGGTTTCGACGACCAGCCGGTATTCGGGGTGAACCGAGCCGCACAGCACGACTTTTCCGTGCCGGCCATTGACCCGCATGGCCATGAAGACGGCTTCGCTGACGGCGGTCCCCCCTTCGTACAGGCTGGCATTGGAGACATCCATGCCGGTCAACTGGCAGATGAGCGACTGGAACTCGAAGAAGGCCTGCAGTGTTCCCTGGCTCGCTTCGGGCTGATAGGGGGTGTAGGCGGTGTAAAACTCGCCGCGACCGGTGATTTCATCGACAACTGCAGGAATGAAGTGGTCGTAAGCTCCGCCGCCCAGAAAGCAGGTGCGACTGGAGGCGTTTCGGGCTGCCAGCTTTCGCAGATGCTGCTCCAGCTCCAGTTCGCTTTGAGCCGGTGGCAGGTCGAGCGGTCGATCGAGCTGCAACTCCGTCGGCACCTGATCCAGCAAGGTTTGCAGACTGGGAACGCCAATTTCATCCAGCATTTGACGACGCTGCTGGTCCGTCGCGAAGAGATATGCCACGTGGTTGCCTCAAATAGTCGACGCGACCCTCCGAGAGGTGCCGCATGAACGCCAATAATGGAAATTGCCGCATGAGTGCGGCAATTCATGTCGCCCGACCAGATCCTTTGGTCGCTGCGGAAAACGAGTTGTGAGGCGAGACCATCCTGTGTGTCGCCGGTCCGCTGCGTTAGTGACTGCCGCAGCTGGCCTGATAGGCGTCGTAGTCCATCAGACGGTCGAGTGAAGCCGCGTCGGAGATTCGCACTTTGGCGACCCAACCTTTTCCGAACGGGTCATCGGAGAGCAGTGAAAGTTCGTCTTCGAGGCCGGTATTGGCTTCGATCACTTCACCGCTGACCGGTGAGTACAGGTCGCTAACCGCTTTGACACTTTCCACTTCACCGAAAGTTTCTCCGGCAGTGACTGATTTCCCAACAGCGGGAAACTCCAGGTGAACGACGTCGGTTAGTTCCTTCACCGCGAAGTCGGTGATGCCAATCGTTGCGATGTCGCCATCGACATGGACCCATTCGTGAGTTTTTGCGAATCGCAGCGTCTTGGGATCCATTCTCGTCCTCATCTGGAAATTGGTGACCGATCTGCAGCCACGGGGAGTACTTGCCTGGCGTCACTTCGCCTGGCGCGGGAGAGAGAGCAACACTCCCGGTCCAATGAGGTTAGCGACTGCGAGCAAAAATAAAAGTGGCCACCCGTTGCGTGTTCAGAGTTGAGAGACGCCAATGCCGGGTGCCAGCCAGCCGAGAGCCGACGCTCCCGGCTCACCCCGTTATCTCGGGGCTTTCGGCACTGGGCTCCGAACTCTCGCAGACAGGTCTTGCATCGATTTTGGAATTCGGGGTAAAAGCCCCGAGTGATCACGATCTGTGAGCACATTCGAGGCGTCTGGCCGCATGGATGCGACAGAGCCTCGTCCACGTCAAATCTTCCCTTGTTCTCCTCACCTAACTCACCGGACAGCATCATGTGGTGCGCACACTGTCAGGCCGACGTTGCCACCGAAATCTCGGCTGATGGGCAAAGTTTGAAATGCACAACGTGCGGGCACGAAATCCGCCGCGTGTTTGCCCCCAGTTTGCATCCAGAAACGCAGTCTGCCCGCGAACTCCTGGAACGATGGGCACGTGAGGATCAGGAAGAAACGCCTGAAGCACCCAGCCAGGAAGCCAAACCAGCAACTCCAATTCAGGATGCTGAACAGGCTGCCTCCGCTCCAGATGCTGTTGCCCCCCAGGCGACCGAATCGACGTCGCCGGATTCGAAGATTCCGGAACGGCCTGCCATTCGTCACCAGCTCCCCTACAAGCGGGCCGAAGAACTGGAGGCGGATTCGTCGCCCTCGGAATCCGGCGAAGGAAACTCTGGCATCCGTCGCGGGCAGGCTCCCAAACCGTTTCGGCCTCCTGTCCAGTTGCGGCTCGATGCAGCGCATGGTTCCGGGCCTGTTTTGCCCGCTCCTCGCGCTCCTTTTCGCCCCAGCTCGAGCTCAGCGAGTTCGGATGCGCCGGTGGCGTCTGATGGCCAGCCAACCAGCCCGGCTGCGAAATCTCCGATTGAACCGGCAAAGCCCGTTCTTCCAGAAAACGTCAGGAAGCCGCAGTTTCTCAAGCCACCGGTCGAAGACCCTGCGGACGAACCGGTCGCTCAGGCCGGGCACGGAAATTCGGAAAAGCCTCCTGTGGAGAGCGTCGCGGAAGCTGCTGAGCGTCCGCAGCCGCGTCGTCGTCTCGATGCGGCTCACAAGCTGGATGTTGTTCCGGCGCCGCATCTCGATATGGAACCGTTTACACCCCCGCCGCGCGGGGCACGTCCTGGACGGTCGGAAGCACTTTGGGGCCAGCTGCTGGCCTATGCCGGAGTTGGCGTGCTGACCGTGGGAACAGTGCTTGTTCTCTGGGGGTACTTTGGAAGCATCGAAAGCTATGCCTCCACGGGCTGGCTGTTGTCATCGGCCGGGCAGATGTTGCTGTTCCTGGGGGTGGTGACGCTGGTTTCCGGGGGCATGCAGCAGACGACTCACGAAGTCGGGACCAGAATCGAATCACTCGATGGGCGCATCCATCGCATCGAACAGTCCACTCACCAGTTGTTGAAGGGGCCTCATTTCGCCCGCGGCAAACGTCGTTCGCGAGTCTCCTCAAAACAATCTGGGGCAACTGACACAAAGTCAGCCTGAGCAGACTGGAAACACAGACAGCGAATCGCGAAAATAGAAGTTGGACGCATCGATGATGCGTGACGATTTTCGTCCGTTTCGATCTCAGCCCCCATTGCGATGACTGGTTACACCGTACACACAGGCCCCAGTGGCAAGTTCTCAGAAGGCTGGCAGCGAATTTTTGGCGCTCCCGTCAAGAAAACGAAGACCAAGACCGAAAAGAAGCCATCCGGAACAAAGTCAAAAACAACGAAGACAAAGTCGACTCGATCCAAGAAGTCGGATCGATAGTTCTTCGGATTTCAAATCTCTGGCTGCGGAGCAGCCGTTAACTCCCAGTTTGCAAGACCCTGGCAAGGAAGCCCACCATGATGGAACATGACATCCCCTTCGATGAAGACGACGACGACTACATGGACGAAGTTGCCGCCGCAGAAGCCTTCGGAATTGAACCGGAGGACGAGTACGAAGAAATCGACAGCGACGAAGTTGATCGCGTTGTCACTGCGCTGGAATCATTGATCGATTCAACCAGCAGCGAGAACATTCGCGCCTATCTGGACGAAGCCGCGCAGAACATCTACCGGCTGGTCTACGAAGAAGAAAATGCCTGGGAAGATGAATCTGAAGGGCCAGCAGCCGAAGCTGCCTGAATCTGATTCAGGGCCAGTTGATTGCAGGACAAAGCCGCCACAGATGGGTACATTCCCATCGGTGGCGGCTGTTCTGTTGGTCTCAGGCTGTGGATCGCGATGTACCGCACGTGTGTGATTGGCTGTGGACGAATGGGACGACTGCACGGCGAGCGCCTGCAGAATGATCCCCGTTGTGAACTGGTGGCCTTCTACGATCAGCAGCCCGCTCTGGCGGCCACGCTTCGGCGGGAACTCGCTCCCACTGCTCAAGTGCTTGAAGCGTGGGATGATGTGCTGCGGCTGAATCTTGATGTCGCCGTGATCTGTACGCCCACAACGGCACACTACCAGCAGGTTCGCGAGGGATTGGAGCGTGGCTGGCATCTACTGTGCGAGAAGCCGCTGGCCGAGTCGGCCGAGCGGATTGACGAACTGATCGGCTTGGCCGATACAGTAAAGTCATGCACGATGCTGGCATATCAGCGTCGAGGCTGGGCGACATTTCGAACCATGCGTCGGGAAGTACTCTCAGGCCATTGGGGAGCGTTGCGGGCCGTGACCTTTCAGAGCTGGGAGCGATGGGAGCAGACCATTGCCGGAACGTGGCGAGATGATCCCGAGATCAATATCGGTGGCTTTGTCGGTGATGCAGGCAGCCACAAGATTGATCTTCTCCATTTCGTAACCGGCCTGGGCGTGGAGGAGTTGGTGGCACGCAGTTCGTGTTCACGCAGCCGCGTTGAAGTGGTCACGCTGTTGATTGGCGCATTGACTGGAGGCGTTCCCCTCTCAATGACTTTCGTGGGCAATGCCCAGCACCAGGGGGAGGATCTGCACCTCCACTTTGAACAGGCTGATCTGATGCTTCGAAGTGGTCAATTGTGGATTGCTCAGGGGAATGATGTTCGTCCGTTTCCGGTCGAGGAACTGGAGCCCGCGAAGACACCGACCGAGGCGTTTCTTGATCTCGTTTCCGGGGCTGGACCCAACATCGCCCCCTTTGCGTGTGCTCGCCCCGTGTGGGATGTCACCTGGGCGATTCTGGCTGGCGGCGGCAAAGTCCGGTAAACCGTTGATGAAATCCGCAGGTTTCCCGTATGAGCAAGTCGCGATGGATTCCCGCCGGTCAGTTCAGCGGTTAAAATCTCGACCCGAGAGTCTGGTTCTTTTCTGAAGTTCCTATTCGCAGGGAGAAGTCTTTCGTGTCTGCCCCTCCAAAGAAAACTGCCGCACCTGCCGCACCCGTTGCCAAATTGGGTTTGGCGGCCGAACGCACGCACGAACCCAAGATCAACAAGTACTTCAAAATGCAGATCAAGCTCGGGGCGTCCGACTTGCATCTGCAGGTGAACAAGCCGCCGCTGGTGCGGGTCAAAGGCGAAATTCGCGAAGTTCAGATGCCGGTTATCACGGAGGCCGAGATGTGGGAGATGTTCATCGACGTGATGGACGACCGCAACAAGGCGATCATGGAACGTGAAGGTGGGGCCGACTTTGCCCACGTGGTTCAGGTGGATGGTTCCAACTGGCGTTTCCGTGTGAACCTGTTCAAGCAGCTCGGCAAGCCGGGGATGGTGGCTCGTAAGATTGAACAGTCCATTCCCCCGTTCGAAGGGCTGTATCTCCCTCCCACAATGGAAGAGCTGTGCAAGTACGACCAGGGGATGGTGCTGCTGGCCGGAGTGACCGGGTCGGGCAAGTCGACGACGATTGCTTCCATGCTGAACTGGGTGAACGCGAACTATCGCAAGCACCTGCTGACAATCGAAGACCCGATCGAATTTGTGTATACGGCGGACAAGTGCCTGATCAACCAGCGCGAAATCGGTCAGGACGTGATCGATTTCAACATCGCCATGAAGCACGCGGTGCGTGAAGACCCCGACATCATGCTCGTGGGCGAAATGCGTGACATGGAAACATTCGAAACAGCCATTCACGCCGCCGAAACGGGGCACCTCGTGTTCGGAACGATTCACGCTTCGAGTGCTCCGGGAACGATTGGTCGTATTCTGGACCTGTTCCCGCAGGCCATGCACAGCGCCATTCGCGCCAGTATGGCGATGAACATGAAGGCCATCGTCGGGCAAAAGCTGCTGAAAACAGTGCTCGACAAGCCCTCGCGCGTACCCATCGTCGAAATCATGCTGTTCAACCCCACCGTGCGCAAGCTGGTGATGGAAGGGATGGACGAAAAGTTGCCATCGGCCATTCGCATTGGTGCGGACGAAGGGATGCAGCTGTTTAACGATTCGCTGTACCATTTCATTAACCTGGAAATGGTGAGCCCGCATGCAGCCTTTGAAATTTCTCCGAACGTGGAAGAACTGCGAATGATGATTAAGGGAATTGCCGTGAAGGGACCGGCAATTCTGTAGTTGGCAGCGCGCGATGTCGGCGGGTCTGCAGACGCCGTGCGATGGAAGACAACAACTCAGTCCTGTGACGGAACGGTGGGGCCAGATGCGGCAAACGGATCAATCGACGCGAGTCAGTCGCCTCCTGAACATCGGCTTGATGCGAACGGGGCTGTTGCTGTGCGTATTGGGGTTTTGCTGTCCGTGGGCGGTGATCGCTGACGATACGCCGCCGACTCCGCAGCCTGTCACAATTCCTCAGGACACCGGGCCGCCACCCGCTACGTCGGGCGCGGTCAGTCAAGTGGGGCGATTTCCTGTCCCTCCGGATGATTTCGTTCGGGGGAGTTTTGTTCCCTCCCGCCCAGATCACCCGTTGCTGCGGATCGAACAGTATCCGCAGGTTGGGTTCTACTTTCACACCGTCAAGTTGCTGTTCCTGCTCGGAGTGTTTGCCTTCTGGCTGCATTATTCCAATTGGGTGCACGAAGACAGCCGCGGCCTGCGTGTCCGTCCGGAATTCTGGAACTCCTGGATGGTACTGGGGGGAACCATGGGCTTTCTGGGTATCCTCACCGTCCCGGTCTTTGCGGGCGGATTCGTTGGTATGGCCGCAGCCATCGGGGCTCCACTGGGCCTCTACATTCGCGAACGCAATCAGGCGGTCCCTGAAAATCGCCGCGTGATGACACGCGACCACATCCAGAAGTGGACCAAAAGGCAACTCGCCAGGCTGGGCATTCACATTGATGGAAACCAGAAGACTGAAACCGGCCATGGTCCACCGATCACGTTTATCGGCAAGTCACGAACCGGCAAGCGGGATGAGTCCCGCTCGCGTCAGGTGGAGTCCTCCAAAGGCTACATGGCGGCGAAGGAACTTGTGTACGACGCCATCCAGCGTCGAACGACCGACATTCACCTGGAGCCCAAGGACGACGAACTTGCTGTCCGTCTGCGCGTTGACGGCGTGATGCTCGCTGCGGAGCCCTTTGACAAGGCTGTCGGCGATGCGGTCGTCAACATCATCAAAGTTCTCTGCGCGATGGATATCACCGAACGCCGCCGACCGCAGGACGGCAGCTTTGCGGCTGTGCTGGAAGGACGCGAAATCGACTTCCGCGTCGCGTCACAGGGGACGCGGCACGGCGAAAAGCTGAGCATGCGTATTCTCGACCAGTCGAACTCTGTCAGTACGCTCGAAGGCCTGGGGATGCGGGCCAAGATGAAAGAGAAACTGGAAGAGGTGATTGCTCAGCCTCACGGCCTGTTTCTTGTCTGTGGTCCGACCGGGGCCGGTAAATCGACCACCTTGTACGCCGCGATCAATTCGATTGATGCCTACGAGCGAAACATCATCACGGTCGAAGATCCCGTCGAATACAAGATGGACAACGTCACGCAGATTGAGATCAATCAGAAGTCCGGACAGACTTTCGCTCAATCGCTCCGAAGTATTCTGCGTCAAGACCCCGACGTTGTCATGATCGGGGAAATTCGCGATGAGGAAACAGCCAAGATCGCCTGCCAGGCGGCCAATACCGGTCACATGGTCTTTTCGACTGTGCACGCCAACGACACGATCACCGCGTTGTATCGTCTGCTGGATCTGGGCGTGGAGCCGTTCATGATCTCGACTTCCATCTCGGCCATTCTCGCACAGCGGCTGGCTCGCCGACTCTGCCCAAATTGTCGCGAGGCGTATCGGCCGAATCCGGAGTTGCTCAAACTGGTCGGGCTGCCTCCCTCCAAAGTCAAAGAGTTCTACCGGCCGCCGCAGAATCCCGAAGGCGTCTGCGCGAATTGCGGTGGGCTTGGTTACAAAGGGCGTGTGGGAGTTTTTGAACTGTTGTGGATCAATGAGCGGATGCGGGAACTGATTCGTGACAAGGCTGCCGTCTCGGCAATTCGAAACGAAGCGAGAAAAGACGGCATGCTGTATATGCAGGAGGAAGGCCTGCGACTCGTGGTGCGTGGCGTGACCTCAGTCGACGAAATTCGTCGTGTAGTCAAATAGTGAAACGAACTCCGGCCCGCGGCGACCGGAGAATTGAACCGCAAGTCTCTGCCAAAGGGAGAACGACGATGGCTCTGTTTGAAATTGAAACGAACGCACACATCATGATCGGCTGGGCGGAGAATGAAGAGGGCGCCCGGGCGTTTGCCAAAGAGTATTACCCCGAAGAAGAAGTAACCCGACTGACCAAGCGCCCTCGCGATGTGTGGGTCATTTCCAAGCGCTTGTTGGGCATCGAAGGCAACGTCGACCCCTGCGACACTGCCCGTGATTGCCTCGCCAAAGCGGCCGGCGACAAAGTTCACGCCATTCGGCTCTTTATGCACGAAACGGGCGTCGACCTCAACGAAGCCCAGAAGGCGATCGAAACAAATATGTCTCTGGGCTGGTAGTCCGCCGGAAGTCTCCCATGGTCCTGCGAACCGTAGGGCATGCTCCTGCATGCCTTCCGCATTCCCTGTGAACGACACGCCTGGGGGGCCTGATCTCGGAACAACTTGGGGGCCGCTGGCTCTGCCAGCGCTTTCACCCCCACTGAATGAATTCCGCGGGAATCAGCATGAGGCCGCGCTGCTGTGGACAGCGGCATTCGCCTTCATGTTCAGTCCAGGTACCGGCTCGTGATTCCGCCGTATGCATCAATGCGGCGGTCGCGGAGGAAGGGCCAGTGGGTGCGTTGCTGGTCGACGAGTGTGAGGTCGCAGTCGGTGATGAGGATTTCGCCGTCGGTGCTGCCCGCTCGGGAGATGATGCGGCCAGCAGGATCGCTGACGAAGCTCTGGCCCCAGAAATCGATCCCTTCGTCCGTGCCATCCTCGTGTCCCACGCGGTTGGGAGCACAGACGAACACTCCGTTCGCAATCGCGTGGCTGCGCTGAATCGTTTCCCACGATTCGTGCTGAGCCTCGCCGTACTGGGCCTTTTCTGAAGGGTGCCAGCCGATGGCGGTGGGGTAGAACAGAATCTGGGCCCCTGTGAGGGCGGTGAGGCGGGCCGCTTCGGGATACCACTGGTCCCAGCAGATCAAAACGCCAATGCGGGCGAACCTGGTCTGGAACGACTTGAAACCGAGGTCGCCGGGCGTGAAGTAGAACTTCTCGTAAAACAACGGGTCATCGGGAATGTGCATCTTGCGATACATCCCCAGATAGGAACCATCGGCATCGAGCACCACGGCCGTGTTGTGGTACAGGCCGGGAGCTCGCCGTTCGAACAGCGAGCCCACAATCACCACCCCATGCTGTTTCGCCGCCTTGGCGAGTGCATCGGTACTCGGTCCGGGAATCGGCTCGGCCAGGTCGAACTGAGCGTGGTCTTCCGACTGGCAGAAGTACAGTGACCGGAACAGTTCCTGCGTGCAGACAATCTGAGCGCCTTGCTTCGCAGCTGTAGCGATGTCTTCCAATGTCCCCTCAAGGTTTTCCTGAGGGTTGCTGGAAACGGAACGCTGAATCAGGGCCACTTTGACCGTGGGGGCGTGCAGAGGCATGCGGAACTTTCTTCTCGGCAGTGAGGACGAAACAGTTTGTAGTGGGAAGAATCGGCTGCAGCAGCCCGCACGTCAACGGACTGAATCCCACCCGTGCGGCATTTTGTCGTTCCTCACGCATGGTGGAAGAACTTCCTCGGATTTGGAAAGAAAATGAATCACCGCAGAGCCCGCAAAGGGACGCGGAGAAGGTTGAGGGAAAGTGCAAACAGCCGGGAGCCTTCTTTCCTGTAATCTCTTTTCCTGTTTTGAAGCAGTACCGGCAGGGGGCGTTGAAACGCACCACGCTGCAATCGCAGTTAAAGCTTGGTGCGTTTCGACGCACCCTACGTGACTCGCGGCCCACGGGGCAGCAATCAATCACGACGATGCCCGCGAGTCCATTGCATCGCGCGGTTATCCACTGGGTTCAGATGGCGACTGTGGGCGGAAGCGATCGGTGTTCTCACCGCGTGTTCCATCATAGCCGTACTTGGATCGCCAGTACGCGTCGTAGTTGAGGCAACTGAGGTCGGTCCAACGACTCCGGTCGACACCGCACTCCTCCAGCATGAGATCAATCGCCTTTCGAAGCTTTGGGGCAATCGGCACTTGGGTTTCGGCGAGGGCGAAAACCAGATGGCTGACGATGTGAAATGTTTCCCCTGCGGATCTCTGGGCTTCCGGGTAGTAGCGATTCCATTGCTCGGAGGTCATGAAGTCGCGACATGTCTCGAAGAACGATCGCATCGCCATTTCCTGGCGAGCGTAGTGCTCTTTTCTGGCAGCACGAGCGGCGGCGTTAGAAACCCGGTCTGCCTTCTTCACGTCGGACCCTCACGCCGGCAAACGACCAAGGTAACCTGGCGGCGGTCCAGAACCATCGACTTCAGCATCCGCCCGATCCGCCGCTCGGGTTGACCACCTTGTTCGGCAGTTGTGTCACGTAGGGTATCCAATCGTGCGAATGTCATCCCGCAAGTCCCTGAGCCTCCGTTCCTGGTTCAATGTCACAACGAGTTCATCAGTCAGGCGTTGGCGTTCGTAAATTGCCTTAACTGCGTGGAGCGCAACATCTCGCTCGTAATACTCCTCGGCCCACTGCCAATATGTCTCCGGCTTGCCGTCAAGTGGCGATAGGAGATAGCCGGAACCATCGGGATCATCGCCCGACGGGAGGGCGATAGGATTGTGAGCCCACCGTGAATCGTCGAATGACCTCCAAATGCAAAATGTCACATTCTCGGGCGTGAAAGCAGGCTCTGAAGTACAAGATGCAAGTTCTGGCGGAAGACCTTGGTAGTGTTCCACTGGCTCGATGGGCGATGTGGCGGCCGGTGAGTCATGGACGAAACCTTTGAGAAAGCAGCCATACGAATTGAACAGGGCAAAAAAATCGTCACCCTGACCATTTCGCATTGACCCCATTTCTTCCCCCTTGGCCCAACGCGCATCGAACGAATAGTAGCGACCGTCCCATTCAGGACACAAAATCGCATCGAGCATCGCCATCGAACGTAGCAGGTCACGAAGCCAAGCCACATTCGGAAGCAGAGCCAAGTCTCGCGTCGAGCTGAAGGACATAGGGAACACTCTCTGCCGAACTTGTTTTTCTCTCAACAAACCATCTGGAGAATACTCGGCGAGAGGATGACCGTCAACTTTTTGTCTAGCATGGGGATGCGTCGATGTTCGCAGTGTGAATTGACCGTGCATTTGTTGCGCGGCAACCTCTGAAATGAAGCTGCTGGAGCGATACAGGGCGACCTGCGAAGTCCGCCGCCCGAGGGTGTGAGAGATGACGGGTTGGACGCCCCTCGAACGGGAATAGGAATCACCGCAGAGTTCGCAGGGGGACGCAGAGAGGAAATGAAGAAGTGCGCACACTGGCTGGAGGCTGCTTCCCGCAGTCTCTGTTTCGACAGTCAATCAGGGGCAATTCCGGCGGCAATACGCGACGTGATCGACACACGTTTCTCTGCGCTCCTCTGCGAACTCTGCGGTGAATGTGAATTGTTCGGGGCCGGTCGAGTCACGTAAACGCGATCGCCATCAGCTTGTGCTCATCTGCTGCGGTCAAAGTCGCAAACGGCCACCATCCGACCAATGCACCTGATGGAACCGGTTGGCTACAATCCCCAACGGACTATCTCCAGATCCTTCAGTCGATGGGAATTCTTGTGTCGTTGCGTATTGCCATGATGGGAACCGGGACGTTTGCGTTGCCAACGTTTCGGGCATTGATTGAGTCACCGCATGAGGTGGTGGGACTGGCGACGCAGCCGGACCGTGAACATCGGGGGAAGGTGCATCCGCATCCGATGAAGGAACTGGCCGTCGAGCACAGCGTTCCCGTCTTGCAGCCGGACAGCGTCAACACGCCGGAATCGCTTGCGGCACTGCGAGAGCTGAAGGCCGATATTTTTGTCGTCGCAGCCTACGGGCAAATTCTCTCGGCGGAACTCCTCGGCATTCCGAGGCTGGGGGCAATCAACCTGCATGGTTCGCTGCTGCCCAAGTATCGCGGAGCCGCTCCCATTCAGTACGCCGTGCTCAAGGGAGAAGCGGAGACGGGCGTGACCATCTTCCAGATTGAGCCCAGGCTTGATGCCGGGCCATGCTATGGCGTGGTCAGGACTCCCATTGGCCCCAAGGAAACGAGCGGCGATGTTCACGACCGTCTCGCCGAACTGGCCGTTCCTCTGACGCTGGACATTCTCGACCAACTCGAAGCAGGCACCTGTGTGGGGCAACCTCAGGAACAGAGCGGCGTCACGAAAGCACCAAAAATTCCCAAGGAGTTGGGGCTCATCAACTGGTCACGCACCTCTCGCGAAGTGGACTGTCAGATCCGGGCCATGCAGCCCTGGCCGATGGCCTACACATTTTTGAAGCTGCCGGATGGTCGCGAGTTGAGGTTGCTGGTTCTCGACATCGACGCCATACCCAATTGTGCTGCTCCCAACGTCGCACCGGGGACCGTTGTTGAATCGCCTGCGGGGGAACTGCATGTGCGAACAGGCGATGGTGTCGTGGCGATTCGAATGTTGCAGCCATCTGGCAAGCGGGTGATGCCGGCTGCTGAGTTTCTGCGCGGGAACGATGTTCAGCCGGGAGCCGAATTCGGAGCACCTTCAGACTGAGGGTGTTGGTTCCGGAGTCTGAAAGCTTCGCTTGAGTACTTCGGCGCGGTATTCAAAAATTCGTTCGACATCCCGCTTGACCAGCAGCCCGTGAATGAGCGGACCGCCCGGGACGGCATAGTCGACGATATCTCGCATGAGTGTCCCGCCATCGACCTCTTCGAAGATGTGTTCGTGATGCCACAAACGGTAGGGACCGCGAAGCTGTTCATCGACGAAGCGGAACGGCGGCTCCCATACGCTGATCAGCGTTCGCCAGCTCAGCGGGATGCCATGCAACCTGAGCCGATAGTCGATCAGGGTGCCGACATGCATTGAAATGGGAGCGGGAGTCACTACCCGAAAGTTCAGCCAGGGCGGCGTGATTTCTTCGAGCTTGTGCGCATCGGCAAAGTAGGCAAACACCTCCTTGCGAGGCCGAGGCAGCCAGATTTCCGTTTCCAGTCGGTAGGCGGCGTTTGGGCGTGGACTGCGGGTTAACTTCATGTGAATGCTCCTGAATGACTTCCGATCGTAGACCTCGAAGCAAAAACGGCAGCCCCTCGTGCGAGTGAAAACCGTCCAGAATGACCCGATTGCAGGCAACGGCACCTTGATCGCAAGTAAGAGGCTGGTCGCAGGGGATGCGGTGTTTTGCAAAAAAATGAAACGGACTTTGCCTGGGAAAATCGCTCCACTGGAACACCGCGAAAGTCGAGCTGCGTCTTTCGGAGCGAACTTTCGATTTCGTTCCGCCAGTCTGC
>JAGQPW010000125.1:0-7328 GCA_020426515.1 Planctomycetaceae bacterium
CACTGTAGCTCAACACTTCGCAGTTTCACCGCCTCTACCAATACAACGTCTGCCATGTCCCTCGATCTGAATGAACTGATTGCTGCCCTCCGTGCGGAAACCCCCGACCTGCTGCGCTGGGCGGGAGCAATTGCCCGCCGACTGCGAACCTTCAACATTTCGCTTGAAGGCAAGACCTCCGGCAACGCCAACACCGATGCCCTCACCCTGGCCGACATCACCGTACAGGAACTGCTCGTCTCCGGTCTGCGCGATCGATCCCCGCTGTTTCAGCAATGCCGCATCGAAGCCGAGGAAGAAAACGGCGATCTGGCCGCCTTCGCCACCGACAGCGAGTATGTCATCGCCCTCGATCCGATCGATGGCACCAAGCAGTTCCGCGATCGCAGCGGCGATGGCTGGGCCGTCATGCTGCATGTCCGCACGCGCGCCACTGTCGTCTATTCCCTGGTCTTTGCCCCTGAAGCGGGCCCGAACGGAACCTGGGTGCAAGCCTGGGGCGATGTCGTCAAATGCGGCCCGGATGACCCCAGTGTTCCGGCAGTGGACTGTCTGGCTGCACTTCCGGAAGTCCGAAAGCTCGCCGAACCGGCTCAAAGCAACGTCTACCTGATCGGCTTTCAGACCGAAGACCCGGCTCGCGCAGCGCTTGTCACCAACTTGGGGCTCAAAGGCTTCGCTCCCGACGAAATGCCGGGCAGCATCTATCCACTGATGGCGACCGGAGAATTCGTCGGCTCCCTGATCCACACGCCCAACGTGTACGACTATCCGGTGTCGCTGCATCTCGCCCGCATTCTGGGTGGCGAAAGCATCTGGGTCCACAACGGCGAGCCCGTCAACTTTGACGAAATGTGGATGGACGACCGGGCCGACATGCTCAGACTGCCCGGCATCATCGCCACAGCGAGCACACCAGGCGTCCTCGAGCAGCTCTCCTCACTCGCCCACGACTGGAACCAAAAACGATACCTCGACTAGGTTCGTCAGTTCTTGCTCTTCTGAGGTCGGAACGGATAGACCCAGCTCGCCAGCGTCCGCGGGCTCCGGGACTGCACCCACAATTTCCCGTGCCCGCTGAAGCGCATCAACAACTGATCAGCAAACAGAAACGACCTGATCTTACGGGCCTTGGTCAGCTTGTACGTCAGCGAGGGTTCCCAGGCCACGGCATACCCGTTGTCAACAATGTAATCCCCGTTGACCTCGATCTCTTCCGCCGCCCCATAACAATTGAAGAACAGCTGGCCGCTGCCTGAAACCTTCAGCACGAACATTCCTTCGTTAAACAGCCCCTTCAAGCCATCCCACTTGGAATTGCACGTCACCCCTTCGTCGGATGCCAGATAGGCTCCCTTTTCCAGGAACAGTTCGCCGTCCAGTTCGTACGGAACGATGTCGCCAGGAGACCCCGGTACCAGTCCAATTTCTCCCGGTTCTCCTTCGGCGATGTAGGTATTCTGGAAGAATGATTCTCCCGTCAGCATCGCGCGGGATAAACCCGCCATGACTCCGCCGCGCGTGCTCGTTTCCGTTCGAATCGATGGACTCATCCAGGACATCGCCCCGGCATCCGCCACAATCCGCTCGCCCGGTTGCAGCGTCACTTCGAGCGCTGGATACGTGGGACGCGACAGCAACTTGTAGTCCATGGCAAACTCCCGCAGACGAAGATCGGTTTCAACAACTATGGCCGATGCCACACTCCAAGGCAATCGTCACTCGCGCGAGTGCCTGTTCTCAATCGTCCCGGGAACTCGGAGCTACTGAAACACTTCGTGGCACGCATCACAATTCAGCTTGGCTTTGTCGAGCCACTCCCGCGCTGCCTTCGCATCCTTGGCACGAATGGCTTCCGCCGCCTTGTGCATCTGATCGCGATACGCCGTCGACCACTCATTCCACTTGGGCAGGTCGGCTGGATCTTTCACTTCATGCGTATCAGCTTGCATCGCCAGAGCGAGGACCACCAGCACGCTGGCGTTCCCTGCTTCTTCGTCCGTCCCGCGCAGCCGCCGCAGAGAACGAATGATCTTCGCGTTCCGACCATTCATTTCCTCCATCATCGGATGCATGTTGATCAGCTTGTTCCAGGGATGCTCCTTTTCGGCAGCGGCTTCACTCGCGCCAGTCTGAGCCAGCTTCAATGCGGTCAGAGCCGCCTCAGCTTCGGCGAAGTTGCTCTTCCGATTGAAGAGCAGGGCAGCATCACGCAGCGCCGCCCCCTGAATCTTCACCGTCCCGGCATCCTCGTGCTCGGCAATGGCCTGCCCCATGCAGGCCAGCACACCAAACGCCTGCCGAACCTCTTCGCCCTTCTTCGCCTCGAAGGCTTCTTCCGTAATCATCAGCTTTTCGAGTTCAGCCACGCGGCTGTTCACTTCGAACGCCAATTCATTGATTGGCACCAGCGCCTGGTTCACCGGGACCGGAGCCGCGGCTCCAGCAACAGACGACACCGACACACACACCAAGGCTACAAGAAGAGAACGCATCATACTCACTGCACTCGTCGTTTCACGATCAGGGAACAGGGGACTTCCATCTCCCAAAGTATTCCCCGTACAAAGCTTTGACGCAACTGAGACAGTCAATTGCCGTGAAATCACGGACCGCTCTGAACCTGTCGCTCACGAATAATGGCGACCATCTGCTCCACGACGTCTTCAGGTGAGAGCGGCCCAGTGTCGAGTACCAGCGCATCCTCAGCCGGACGCAGTGGAGCGATTGCACGTTCCGCATCGCGGCGGTCACGTTCTTCGATCTGTTGCAGCAATGAGTCGAAATCGGTCGGTTTGTTCTGCGCGTCCAGTTCCTGCAGTCGACGCTGCGTTCGAATGCGGGCATCCGCCGTCAGAAAGAACTTGCATTCCGCATGCGGAAACACCACCGTCCCCTGATCACGCCCCTCGCACACAATATCCCGCGTTCCAGCGAACCGACGCTGCTCCTGAACCAGCGCATCGCGAACTTCGGGATGCTGCGCCACCAGCGATGCCGCTTCGGTCACTTCCAGTGTTCGAATCAGCGCCGAGACATCCCGCCCCGCCGTCAATGTGCGTCCGGAGTCGAAGGAGATGCTGGCCCGTTGGGTAATTTGCGACAGATCCGCCGCAGACGTCACTTCAACACCGGCCTCCAATGCCAGCAAGGCCACCACGCGGTACATCGCCCCGGTGTCGAGATATTCAAAGCCTACCGCCTGTGCCACCGAGCGGGCCGCAGTACTTTTGCCCGTTCCAGCAGGTCCATCGATGGTCACAATCATCGCTGCAGCAATTCCTTCCACGAATACACAACCGACGCCGCAGGATAGTCCGGCCACTGCAGTTCTGCCAGCACGTTACCAGAAGGCTTCGGGATGTTCGTGCAAAGCCACGTCCGCTCGGTCAAACAGTTCGTCAGGCTGTTCCGAATAGAAGATTGCCGCCGGATTGATGCCACTCTCCTCATGCCGCGCCCGACGTTGCTGCACGCTCGACCACGTTGCCACGCGCGGCAAGATCCCCAGCCACACCACGGCCAATGCCGCCGTCAGCAACAATCCACGCCAGGTTGTCGAGAGTGACATCACTGATTCAACACTGCCTTTGCTTGTGGGAACACCTTGTCGAACATCAGCCATGCCATGAACAGTGTGAGCGCGAGATTCAGTGACTGGCCACACACATACAACACCAGCGGCTTGCCGCCCTTGAGTGTCTTCGCCAACTCAGAGAAGTTTGTTTCCAGTCCAATGCATACAAACGCCAGACAGAAACACCAGCCTCGCAAGCCCTTTGTCGCCGCAGTCGATGCACTCACAAACAACTCGCCAAACACGCCTCCCGTCGCGGCCCCGGCGATCAGCGAGCAAACGATCGATGCTGCCAGAAATCCCAGCACAAATTTCGGAAACCGCACCCAGATCTCACTGAGACCCGGTCGAGTAGAGTTCTCATTTCGTTCCACAAATGTCACCCAGTACACCGCCACACAGAACGAAACCACGCCAATCAACACATTCTGAATCATCTTGATTGTCGCGGCCACATCCCCCGCAGCGGGACTGATCAGCTCTCCGGCGGCCGCTACGGCTCCGGTGGAATCAATCGTCCCTCCCATCCATGCTCCGCCAATCACAGGGTCCATGCCGGTCGCCCGCACCACGGCGGGCATGACCATCATCATGATCACCGTAAACATCAGCGACATGCTGATCGCCGTCGAAAGCTCTTCTTTTTTCGCCTTGCAGGAAGCCGCCGTCGCAATTGCCGCCGAGACGCCACACACCGACATATCCGCCGAGATCACCATGTTCAGCGACCGCGATTCAATCCTCAACACGTACTGCCCGAACAGGTATGTCGTCACCAGCACAATGGGAGTCACGATCCAGGCAATACAAATGCCTGGCAAGCCCAGCGCCAGTAGTTTTCCAAACAGAACTTCCGCTCCCAGCAGCACGAGTCCGGTCTTGATGTAGAATTCCGTCCGCACGGCCGGTTTCAGCCAAGCGGGCGTTCCAATGATGTTGCTGATCAGTAGTCCCACCAGCAGCGCCCACAAGGCGTATTCCAGGTTGTAATGGTGAATCACCGACTGCGATGCCAGCAGATACGCCAGCACACTCAACAGAAACACGACAACGAACGCGCCAGCAAACCGCTGCAGGTTCTCTCCTCGCAGCACGATTCCCACGGCAAACAGCACCAGCAGTATCCCGCCCGCACCGACAATCCCCGGCACAACCGATTTCCCTTTCGCCGAAAGTGCCTCAATGGGTGATGAGGTCCACTCCTGAGGCTTGTTGACCCACGGCTTAAGCGGCGACAGCGATGCCGCCCCTTTCGTCAATTTCTTCACCTCGGACTTGTCGGTCGAAGCAGCAATTTGCTCCGCCGTCTGCGTCAATTCATCCCCATGTGCAACCCACACAGAAACCATCGAAACACACAACACCGTGATCCCAAGGAACACAGCAAGCCAGTCTTCAGAGAAACGTCGGGAGCGGGGAATCGCAGGGGCGGGGTCGTTCATGAGGTGAGCAATCCAAAAGACGACAAACGGGTGGGTAGATTCGCGATCATGGAGTCTTGCTGGAAATCCGTCAACGCTTATGCACCAGCGCCAATGTCTGGTCCATTTACATTCCCCGTCGGGAAGGCCAGAATCTTTTGAGACACTTTTGCAGTCAGATTCTCACACTCCAGTTCAACAACTGCGAAACCCATGACGATCACGCGCTCCTGGCAACTCGCCTGTTTTCTTGCCGTTGGCCTTGTGGCCTCAGTGACTCACGCTGCCGACCCCGCACTGTCGCTCAACAAGGGGGAGAAAGTCGTTCTCATCGGCAATACCCTCGCCGAGCGGCTGCAGTACTTCAGCAATTTTGAAACCGGCCTTCAGCTGAGAAACGCTGACAAAGAAGTTGTGGTTCGCAACCTCGGCTGGTCTGGCGACACGATCAATCTGCGACTCCGTTCGAAGGACTTTCCCGACCACGGCCATACATTGCTGCACCATCAGCCAGACGTCATCCTGGCCTTCTTCGGCTACAACGAATCCTTCGCGGGCCCGGCTGGTGTCGAACAGTTTGAACAGGATCTTGCCACCTTCCTCGCCAATCTCAAAGAGATGAAGTACCCGGTCGCGACCATCGAACGCGGCAGTTCCGAACCTCAGCTTCAGGATGGTCCCGGCAAGGCCGAAAAGACGCCGCGAATCGTACTGGTCACGCCACTCGCCAACGAGAATCTCACCGATCGCGGCATTCTCGCCGCCGACAGGAATAACGAGAACCTCGCTCTGTACGCCGCTGCAATGAAGAAAGTTGCCGCAGCAAATGGTGTGACTTGCATCGATCTGTTCGCGGCCACCAGGGACCTGATGGCCGGGAAGTCGGACCTGACGATCAACGGCTGCCACTTGAACGAAGCCGGAGACAAGGCTGTCACTGCAATCCTCAATGATCTGCTGTTTGGCCCCGCCAGCAGCAAGGCCAACGTCGACGCCCTGCACGCAGCTGTCGCCGAAAAGAACCTGCAGCACTTCTACGACTACCGGGCCGTCAACGGCTACTACATCTACGGTGGCCGCAAGAATCCCTTTGGTGTCGTCAACTTCCCTGCCGAGTTTGAAAAGCTCCGCAAGATGGTTGCCGTTCGCGATGCCCGTATCTGGAAGATCGCTCAAGGGAAGGCTGTCTCCGAAAAGATCGACGATTCCGGCACCGGCGATTTCGTGACGGTGGATTCGAACTTCAAGTCCGAGGTTCTGATCACTCCTCCCGAAGAGGCCCTCAAGTCCTTCACGCTCCCCGAAGGTTTCGAAATCAGCCTCTGGGCCTCGGAAGTCGACTTCCCGGATCTCGAAAACCCAGTGCAGTTCGCCTTTGATGCCAAGGGCCGGATGTTCGTCACCACGATGCCCACGTACCCTCAATATCTCCCCGGCACCCCGGTCAGCGACAAGGTTCTTATCTTTGAAGATGCCGACCGCAATGGCTCCGCCGAGAAGATGACGGTCTTTGCCGATGGCCTGCATCTCCCAACAGGAATCGAATTGGGAGACAATGGAGCCTATGTGGCTCAACAGCCCAACGTCATGTTCCTGAAAGACACCGATGGCGATGACAAAGCCGATGTCCGCGAACTCGTTCTGCATGGTTTCGATTCCGCCGATTCACACCACTCGATCAGCGCCTTTGAATGGGGCCCGGGTGGAGACCTGTATTTCCAGGAAGGAACCTTTCACCACTCGCAAATCGAATCCCCCTACGGTCCCAAACTCTCACACAATGCCGCGGTCTACCGCTATGAGCCCAAGACAGAGAAGTTCGACGTCTTCGTCGAATACAACTTCGCCAACCCCTGGGGTCACTGCTGGGATGACTGGGGTCAGGACTTCGTGGCCGACGCCTCCGGCGGAGCCAACTACTTCGCTGCGGCATTCTCCGGCGAAGTCGACTTCCCCCGTCAGCATCCCGGACTCAAGCAGTTCCTCGTCAAGCAGTGGCGTCCCACATGTGGCTGCGAAATTGTCTCCAGCCGCCATTTCCCAGATGAGATGCAAGGGGACTACCTGCTCAACAACTGCATTGGATTCCAGGGCACGCTGCAGTACCGCTTCAAAGATGATGGATCAGGATTCCATGCCGATCCGGTCGAGCCACTGCTGCGTTCTTCGGATCCCAACTTTCGCCCCGTCGATCTGATGTTCGGCCCCGATGGGGCACTGTACATCCTCGACTGGTTCAATCCGCTGGTTGGTCACATGCAGCACTCCATCCGCGACCCCAACCGCGACAAGTCGCACGGTCGCATCTGGAAGATCACCAACAAGAACAA
>JAGQPW010000125.1:7427-8751 GCA_020426515.1 Planctomycetaceae bacterium
TCACATGCAGCACTCCATCCGCGACCCCAACCGCGACAAGTCGCACGGTCGCATCTGGAAGATCACCAACAAGAACAAACCATTGCTCGATCCTCCCGTCATCGCCGGGGCTTCCATCGCCGATCTGCTGGAACTGCTCAAGGCTCCGGAGTTGCGAACCCGCTACAACACTCGCCGTGAATTGCGAGATCGCCCTCAGGCCGATGTCATCCCCGCACTCGATGCCTGGGTCGCGAAGCTCAATGCGAAGGACGAAGGTTATGAGCACAATCTGCTTGAAGCACTCTGGGTCAAACAGCATCACAATGCGGTTGACGCCGATTTGCTCGGCAAGTTGCTCAACGCCGAGGACCCTCGCGCCCGAGCAGCAGCGACGCGCGTACTCTGCTACTGGCGTGATCAGGTCAACGAACCCCTCGCCCTGCTGCAAGCCCGCGTGAACGATGAACATCCTCGCGTCCGACTGGAAGCCGTCCGCGCGTTGAGCTTCTTCAATTCGCAACAGGCGTACGACATTGCTGTCGAGTCCCTCCTGTACGATCAGGATGACTACCTCGAATACGTCCTCAAGGAAACCCTCGACACACTGGAGAAACGCATCGCCAGGCAGCAATGACCCCGTAGCCAAGGTCATCCCGCAAGACTCTCTCCTTCCACAAATGAGTCTTGTGGGAACCTGCCAAATTGCACTGCCATTCGAAGTTCAACAGCGACCCCAACTCGCGCATCCTGGACTTCGAGCGACATTCTGTCAGACCAACACCGTTTCTCGCCCCGACCATGGCACGCTGGCCCGATAACCCCCGCGCGAACTTCATCGCATTGCTGCTGATCTTCGGATTATTGCCGCTGCTGTGCTGGTTCGCGTGGTGGTTCGTCAAAGGTTGATCCAATGCCGCGACGACTCCTCACCGGCGTACTGCTACTCGCCGTGATGTTCGGCCCTGCCGTCCTGATGGCAGAAGAGATCACAACCGGGAGCGCGCTCCCGGAACTGGTCGAGACGCCGCCATCTCCCCCGGCTGGATTTGCAACCCCTGCAGAGGTCATGCAGGCGTTGCAACAGGGACACATCAGGATTGTGCAGCTCCCTCCCCCAGATGATGCGGTTGCAGAGCAAAAGAACGTCGAGTACGGAAGGGTCGGCAATCGCCGCCTGTTGCTCGACCTCTACACCCCCGCAAACCTGAAGGCTCCCGCCCCCGGCATTATTCTGATTCACGGGGGCGGCTGGAAAGGGGGCCGCAAGGAAGACTACACCGTTTACGGTCGCCGACTGGCCGCCAAAGGCTATGTCGTCGCGTCCATCGATTACCGCCTTTCC
>JAGQPW010000125.1:8849-15366 GCA_020426515.1 Planctomycetaceae bacterium
ATGCTCAGGCTGCAAGCAGGTGCAGGCCAACACGCATCCCGATCTGTTGCAGGTCGGTTGTCCAAAGGGGAAGAAGGAAATTCCAATTGAGGTGCTCGTCGGCTCGACCGACCGACGCGGCCGCGAAGGACTGTGCCACGACCTCGCCATGCGTCCCATGTCTGCCACTCGCCGCGTCGCCATCATTGACGACGCCGAACTCATGAACGAAGCCGGAGCCAACTCGCTTCTCAAGACGCTCGAAGAACCACCACGCGGGTCCATGATCTTTCTGATCACACCCGAAACCGAACCAATCCTGCCCACCATTCGCTCACGCTGCCAGCCGGTCCGCTTCTCACCACTCGCACAGAATGATCTGGCCGAACTGCTCGTTCAAACGGGTCTCTTGGAGTCTGGCCCGGCTGTTGAAGAAGTCGCTCGCCTGGCCGATGGCAGCCTCACAACTGCACAGGAGCTGCTCGAACCCGAGCTGCGCACACTGCAGGACGTGGTGCAGAAGCATCTCGCCGCACGAGACATGCGACCGCTTGCCGCCGTCGGCGACATCACCGCCGCACTCGACGCTTTCGGCAGTGACTCCGCCACCCATCGCCGCTACGCCAGCTGGGCCATCAGGTTCTGCGTGGAAACTCTGCGAATCTCTCTAAGCACTGCCGAAACCCCCACGCAGAGCGACCAGTTGGGAGCCATGCTCGATCGCTGTGTCGATGCCGAAATGCAGCTGCACCAATCCATGCCCGTCCCACTCTGCCTCGAAGGTCTTTTCGACACTCTCGCCCGCATTCAGCGTCAAAGCATCTTCGTTTAATAGAGGCCGCGCGCAACGCTCATCCACTCCAGTGAATCCTCTTCACTCGCGTGGAACGCGTTCATGGCCTTTCAATCCGGCGACATCGCCGCCTGCTTCGGCACCGACGTGACCAGCCGCACCATCAGCGCGCTGACGTCATCTCCTCTGGCTCCACATCGATTGCGCTGGGCTCCCTCACACGTCGCCATTGTGGCTGACTGGCAAAAGGACACACTGTGGATCGAATCCACCACACTCTGCCCGCATCCGTGTGAATTTCACCAACGCACCATTGAGGGACCGCAGGCCCATCAACCTCTGGTGCGAATCGCCGACTATGTTCAGGCGGGCGGCCGCGTTGACATCTATCGTCCCACGCCGGTCAACCAGCTCTGCAAATCCGAACGGCATCTCCTTTCCGACGTCCTGATCAACAACTTCGTCCTCGCCTCGCTTCCTTACGATCTTGCGGGCGCATTGCTGTCCGGAACAAGGCTGCTACAGCGAACACGACTGTTCCCCGACGCCGATTTCCATTCGCTCTTTTGCTCCGAACTGGTCGCCGCTGTTCTGATGAGGCTGGGCAGATTGAACCGCGACAACCCCACGCGCTATCACCCCGGTCGACTGCTCCGCACGCTCGTTCGCACCGGAACCTACCAGTTCGTCGAGTCGTACCCGACTCCAACCACGGAGCGCACATGACTCTTCGTCTCACTCGATTGACGTCCTGCCTGCTTCTTCTGCTGGCTACCATTGCCGCTCGCCCCACCCAGGCTCAGAATTTTGTCGCCAGCGATGCGACACTCGCCAGAGCCGCCGAAAGTGCCAGAATTCGCTCAGCCCTGTTCTGGACCGGTCGGATTCTCCCCGGCGACTGGTCCGCGCCATGTCCGATTCGCGTGACATCACTCCTGGGATCAGCAGGCGGACGCACCTGCTTCCAATTCGTCAACGGCGAAGTCTTCAACTGGAGCATGACGCTTCAGGGAGAGCAGGCCGCTTTGCTCGACGATGTGATTCCACACGAAGTTGATCACATGGTCCGGGCGACTTTCGTCCGACGACCCATCGTCCGCTGGCTCGACGAAGGCTGCGCGATCCTCTTTGAATCGGCAGCAAGCCAGAAGGAGTTTCGGGAGCAGTCTCGCCGGGTCGATCTCTCAAACTTCGAGCCCCACTGGCTGACCAGTCCAGAATATCCCGCGACAGCCCAGCAAACATGCGATCTGTATGCCTGTGGTTTCGCGTTTGTTGAATACCTCCTCACCCTCCAGGATGCAGCAACCCTGCTGGAACTCCAGCGCGCTCAACCCAACCTGCCCATGGCCTTCGAGCGTTTGTACGGATTTCCCCTCTTGCAACTCCCTCAGCGCTGGAACCTCAGCCGCAAGAATCAAACTCCAATCGATCCGACGTCTGCGGAAGGTTCACTCCCTTCACTGACAGTCTGGACGGCCAGCTGGTGCCCACCGTGCCAGCAGTTCCATGATGACTTGGAGCACAATCTCGAGTTCCGCGAACGCCTGCTTTCCGCATTTCACATTCGCTTCCTCAATGTGGACCAGCACGCCGAGCTTGCGAAAGCACACGGGATTATCGAACTCCCCACATTCGAAACGACAGCCACCCGCTGGACTGGCTATACCGGCCCCGAATCACTGCTGCAACGGATCTCGCTCAGCACCCTGCCCGCGAATGCTCCTGAAGCAACTCCCCTGGAGTTCATCGATGCTGGCCCGGTCGACGTGAATCCGGCGGGAGCTGCACCTGCATCGGCGACGCCCAACCCGTCGTCGGCTCCCGCCACTGGCACACAATCTCATCCGAATCGTCACTCTTCTGGCTTCTGGTTCCAGCTGCTTCCAGCAATCACCTCACTCTTGCCTCTCGCGGGCATCCTGGGTGGGACAGCGCTCACCGGAGGACTGGGCGGCGTCGGGCTGTCACTGCTGTTGGCCTGGCTGCGCCGGCCACATTCCAAGACATCCAAAGTCAATCCCACCATCCAGAAGGGAGGTGAACCGGATCTCCGGCTTCCGTTTCCCCGAGCATTGGATGAAGCACGTGAGCTGCTGCAACTCCGCCAGTCAGAGGGACGTGTGGCGGTACTTGATGCACTTCGCGGCATGTTCCTCGACGACGAACTCGAACGACTCCAACAGTCCTCCGCCCCCGAACAACAGGCGATGGCCTCTCAACTGAGATCAGCCATCGATCGCCGCGTTGACGAAGTCGCACCCTTGTCCACCACCATCTCCAGCTAGCCAACCACAGGAGTCTCCCCATGCCCATTGGCGAACCCGGCAAAGAACAGTTTCGCAGAGCCGTCACCACCCTCCGCAATCTGCACATTGCCGCTGCACTCTCTCCGTTGTTCACCATGCGAGCCGAACTGCTCGCCAACGACGAACTCTCTGATCGCGGCGGCTTCGACAACCCGACCCGCGATCACCTGATGCAGCATCTTGTGCATTGCGACCGCTGGCGCCGACGCATCACCCATAATCCAGATCACGCGGATCTTGGAGACAAAATCGAAAGGGCGATCGATGCAGAGGCTGTGCTGTCCATCGGCGACCGCCCATTTGGAGGCGACGACATTCAGAACCAGTCCGGCGGACTGATCGACCTGCCGTATGCACTGGATGGAACGGACCCCGACATCCCGCTGCAATCCCAACTGAAGCTCAAGAGCACACACGCCATTGTGTTGCTGGGAGCCTTGGACAAGGTCATCGTCGCCTGGACCCGATTGAACAGTCGCGACCGCACGCGGTTCATCACCCGCTACGACTCCATGCGCATTTACGGACACTATCAGGAACTGCTGGGCTACCTGCTCGCCTTCGGCGGCGACGACAATCGTGTCGATGTCGCTCAAGTACTCCCTTCCGATGAACCGCTCGGCGCCGACGACAGCCCCAATCGCAAACTGGAAAGCGTCTCGGCAACCGGCAGTACGTGATGCCCCAAAGGTCGAAAGCACAACATCGTTGATTGCGTGCAGGGTCTTGTCCCGTCGCGTGTTATCAACGTTTCAGCACCATCCTGCCGGCGGGAGAGAGCCTGTGGGATGGTGCTCTTTTGTGTTGAACGAGGTGCACGCCAAATAGAGGGTCAGTCCCCCACACCCAGATTCCGCTCAATGTCTCGCGCCTGTTCCGACATGAACACGTTGCGAAGCTTCAGCGGATCGTTCACTTTCTCGACGGGACGTTCTCCACGGGCAATTCCTCCCGCTTCCTTCACCCAGGGGTCCCCGGTGTGATCACCGGCACTAGGTGACGATACGGGCCGCATCGCAGCCCACATGGAGCGCGTGCTGTGTTGAATGCTCGTGCAACCTGTCGTCAGGCACAACAGGATCGCGGTCACAAGGTGACGCACAGGCATTTTCGACTCCCACAAGGCATCGCGAGACGCGACTGATCCGACCAACTCCCAAGGGCTGCACACTTATCTTTCGGCAACCGCTGAGTGTAAAGACCGACCAGCCCCGTTTCCCTCACTTCGGCAATTCCCGCCGAACACGGCAGATTTCATATGCATTCTCCCCGATGTATTGGTAGACTGAACACCACACATCACTCCTGCGGATCGGGCGACTTGGCATTCTGCCCCTTTCTCCCTTCCGACTTTCCGTGCTCCAGTTGAGGGACCTCTCATGCCACACACTGCTATCACAGCCCGGGACATCATGACGACCAAAGTCCTGACGGTCTCACCGGACCAGGATCTTTTCGACGTCATCTCCCTCCTGATCAAGCACAAGATTTCGGGAGCCCCAGTGGTTGACCGCAACGGTCGCTACCTCGGCGTCTTTACCGAACGGACGTCCATCAGCCTGTTGATGGACGCCGTCACTCAGGGAACGCCAACCAACCGCATCGAACCGTTCATCGACACCGACGCCGTGACAATTGGGCCTGATACGGACCTGTTGACGATCGCCCAGATCCTCAAGGATACGCACTACCGCCGCCTGCCGGTCCTGCAGCATGGCAAGGTCATCGGCCTGATCAGCCGGCGTGATGTCCTTCGAGCCGCCCTGAGACTCATGGAAATTGAGCAGCCTCAGGAAACAACATTCCTGTACCTCAGCCTGATCCACGACCGGACCGAAGTTCCTGTGGCCTAGAAATGTGGCTCATTCCAGAAACGACCCGGGCATGTTCAACGCGGAGCGCCCCGCAATGGACTTGCCCGGGTTTCTTTGTTCATTCCAGGCGGCGAACTGGCAGCCGGCCGTTCAAAGTCCGCATTTAGACCAGTTCTGGCATCGGCGGATGGCCGACCGCGTACTGCGGCCTCCCCGCCAGATCGCGCATATTGGCGTGCCCCGGGTCAATGCCCAGATGACGGTATAGCGACGCCAGCACTTCGCCAAAGTGGAGCGGCCGATCAATCGCGACGCCGCCAAGCCGATCGGTTGCGCCAATCACCTGTCCGGTCCGGAACCCACCTCCGGCAATCAATCCGCCGCCAACCTGCGGCCAGTGATCACGGCCGCCATCACCATTAATGCGAGGCGTCCGTCCAAATTCACCCCAGGCCACCACCGCGACATCATCGGCCAGCCCCCGCACATGCAGATCTTCGATCAACGCACTCAGTCCCTGATCGAACTGCGGCAGGTGTGTATCTTTCAGACCGGGGAAGTTGTTGCTGTGGAAGTCCCAGCGTCCAAAGTTCAGCGTCACCACGCGGGCTCCGGCTTCCACAAGCCGTCGAGCCATCAGGAAGTGCTCCAGATTACGGGGCGCCCCGTCGCCAAAGTTTCTCGGATCGCCCTTGCCATACCGCTCTCGAACCTCCTGCGGCTCACGGGACAAATCCAGTGCCTCCGCAAGGGCGCTCGAAGTCAGAATGTCAAACGCCTGCTGGGCAATGGCGTCCATCCCTTCCAGGGTTCCGCTTGCATCCACATCGCGTCGCAGCGTATCAAAGCTGGCCAGCAGCCTCTGCCGATCCGACAGTCGCTCAGCGCTGATCTCCTTCAGCACCATGTCTTCTCGGGACGGCCCCGAAGGACGAAACGCCGCATGCCCCACACCCAGAAATCCCGGCAACCCGGGGGAACCATAGGGTGGATGACCGGCATCAGGCGACAATCCCACGAACGGCGGCACCGCACGATTTCGCGGCCCCAGATCGTGTGACACCACCGATCCAAATGATGGCCACCCCCCGGCAGGCTGATTCTGTGTTGTGCGTCCCGTGTAACAGATAAACGAATCATGCGCTCCGTTGGGTGACCCCACCACCGATCGCAACGGGATGCACTTGTCCATGATCGCCGCCAGCCGCGGCATGTGTTCGCAAATCTCAATCCCCGGCACATTGGTCGCGATGGGGCGAAACTCCCCGCGAATTTCACTCGGAGCATCCATCTTCAGGTCGTACATGTCCTGGTGCGAGGGGGCACCGCACATGTAAATCATGATGACCGCCTTGCGGGAATTGCGGACACCACTCTGCTGTTCAGCACGCAACAGTTGCGGCAACGTCAGTCCACCGACCGAAAGCGCACCAATCTTCAGCAGATCACGACGGCTCAAACCATCGCACAACGGAGCAGTCTTACCGGTAATTGAAAGCATGGACTGACCTTCACTTGGCGGGGGCGTCAAAAAGGGGGGGAGGGGAGACGCTTTCAACAATCATTGAGGCGGGACACATCACTGTGCTCTGATGAAATGTACCACGGCCAACGTGCCCCTT
>JAGQPW010000126.1 GCA_020426515.1 Planctomycetaceae bacterium
CCGGTGACGATGATGGAACCGTGAGCGTGGAGGCCACAGCCCTGCCCGGCGCTGCCGACTTCATGACCGTTCCTGCCCTGCATTCGTTTATGATGTCGCATCCCGCGGTCCAGTCCTCCACATTGCACTTCCTGCGTACGGGAGCGCTGCACAAGGATTCTCCCCGTCAGCCCATTCCCATTCCTGTCGCCCCGGCACCGTAACGCAACCGAAAGAGTTCATGGCCTCCTTTCCTCCTGTCGCTGTTCTGCTGCGTGGCTGTCTGCCATTTGCGAATGCAGCGGATCTGCTGCAGAAAATCGCCACCACATGGTGCGAAGTTCTTGGCTGTCAACAGGTGTGCCTGACTCGCTGGGAGCCGGAAACATCCAGCCTGCACGTATTCACTTTGACCCGCGGCGCCGAATGGGATGCCTTCGATACTGCGCGGCAGACAATCCCGATTGCGGGCGACGGCAGGCGGGCAGAAGTGATCGCGGCGGAATTGTTTTCAGCGGGCGGGCGCTCCTATCCTCTGAATACTGTTTCACGCGAGGTTGGCTGGATACACCTCGTTCACCCACAACCACCGGCTGAGATTCCGCGAGACTGGCTCGACCAGACAAGCCGGCTCGTATTGCAGGCGGGTCAGTGGGACGCCTCACTGTTGCAGGCCAAGCTCGATGCGCTGGGCGAATACGCAGCCGGTGCCGGTCACGAAGTCAACAATCCTCTGGCCGCCATTTCTGGTCGTGCCCAGCAGTTGATGATGCACGAAACCGACCCGGAGCGGAGGCGTCATCTGGAAACGATCGGTGCCCAGACACTGCGCGTTCGCGACATGATCACGGACAGCATGTTGTTTGCCCGCCCTCCCGTTCCACAGCAAGGCACCGTTTCACTGCGGGCCGCGTGGGACACATTGCTCGACCGAATGCGATCGAATATTGGCGAGAAGAATGCCCATCTGCAGTTGGTCGAGGGCGATGGGGTCATCCTTGAGGCTGATGAACCTCAATTGATGATTGTCCTGTCCGAACTGCTTCACAATTCATTGCGGGCCATCTCCGAGGGAGGATCGGTCGAGCTGGAAGTGAGAAACTCGGACGGTCGGCTGGTCCATCTTATCTGGCGCGACAACGGAAACGGTCTGACAGAACCGGAACGCGAACACCTGTTCGACCCCTTCTTTTCCGGTCGGCAGGCGGGCCGAGGTCTGGGATTTGGACTCTCCAAAGCATGGCGCATCGTCACGCAACACGGTGGCCAGATCGTGTGCCTGTCAAACCTGAAGGCAGGCGTGGAATTTCATCTGCACTGGCCCGCCAGTCAGCAGCCAGATACGACTTTCCAATAGCGTCTACGCCCGCCCCAGCAGCAGCGTGACGTTGTGACCACCAAATCCAAAGCTGTTGTTCAAAGCGTAATCAACAGGCGTCGAACGGGCCGTATTCGGAATGTAGTCCAGATCACAATCTGGATCAGGCGTCTCGTAATTGATCGTGGGAGGAAGCTGCTGCTGTTGCAACGCGACCACGCAAGCGACCGTCTCCAGACCGCACGCGGCTCCAATCAGGTGGCCGGTCATACTCTTGGTGGAACTGATCTGCAATCGCTTCGCGTCGTCGCCAAAGGCACGTTTGATGGCCCGCGTCTCTGTCGCATCATTGAGCGACGTTCCCGTTCCATGAGCGTTAATGTACGTTCGTTCGGCGATGTCTTCGGTTTGCAATCCGGCTGACAGCACGGCATTTCGAATCGCACGGCCAGGTTCGATCCCTTCCGCTTCGGGGCGAACGATATTGTGGGCATCTGTCGTCAGCCCATATCCAAGCAGCGTCGCCTGAGGTTGTGCGCCACGGGCCCGCGCGTGCTCAAGCGTTTCGAGCACAACAATCCCGGCCCCTTCCGACATCACGAGCCCTTCACGATTCTTGTCAAAGGGCCGCACGGCACCCGCTGGATTGTCGTTGAAACTTGTGGCCAGCGCCCGCATCTTGGCGAAGGCCGCCATGCCCAGCCGCGTGAGTGACGATTCGGTCCCGCCTGTAATCACCACATCGCAAGCCTTGCGACGCAACATCTCAATGGCATTGATAATGGCATGCCCCGAGGAAGCGCAGGCACTGCTGACCGTGTAGCATGGACCGGTGACGCCAAATGCCAGACTGATGTTCGCCGGAGCCGCATTGGGCATAAGCGTCGGAATGGTAAACGGGCTGACCATGCCCGGTCCCTTTTCCAGCAACCGCTCAGTTTGCATTTGCAGCGTATCGAGTCCGCTCAATCCAGCGCCGATCACAATTCCGACACGCGGCCCAAGTTGTTCCAGGGAGAGTCCGGCATCCAGCAAGGCTTCCCGCGAAGCATGCACGGCATATCGCGATGCGCGATCCATCTGTCGGGCGACCTGCGGTCCGTAGGTCTCACCATCCAGCCAGTCACCAGGGATTTCCCCACCAATTTTGCAGGGGAGATCGTCCGTCGCAATTCGAGTCAGCCGCCTCAGTCCACTTCGGCCGGCCATCAGCGCAGCAGCGAAGTTCGCTCTGCCAATGGCCAGCGAACTGACAACGCCTACGCCAGTCACTACGACTGCGTCCTCCATCGCACATTCCATTTCCCTGCGAGGCGACCGCTGAGCAGTTCGATCGCACCAAGTTCCGAATGACATATTTGCCGGAGGATCGTAGATGTTATTCGCGATCGAAACACCTCAAAACTCGCTCCGAAGTGGCGAACCTGAGCCGATTTCCGGAAGAATCGGCAAGTTTGGCTGACGAACCGTCGTTCCCGTGCACCGCTCGGGCTGCCTCGCGCGATTCCTCAACGCCCATGGATGCGTCGCGGCCAGCGCAATACCCACCGGCACACATTCGGACCTGACGTGAATTCCGCCGTTAACTATGATTCATCAAGATCCTTGTGATCCGGCCCCTTCCGGATCGCGTTCCATTCCACGATGGCCGCGCAATAAGCAGTGTGAAACCTCATGACGGACACAACCCCCGCACCAGGAACAGGTCAAATGAACTCGGGTGACAAGAAGTCGGATCGCGGCGTCGTTTTGATCTCCTACCCCAAGATTGTGTTCTTGTGGCCCACCTGGGTGGCGGCCATCCTGTGCGGAATCTTCATGGCCGTCTGGGGCCATACGGCCGAAGGTGCAATCGAGATCTCCACCGGAACCGTGGCCTGCGGGTGGACGTTTCTGATTGTCCTGGGCATTAACATGCAGGTGCTGGCGTTCGATTTCCCGCGGGCCACCTCACTCACGTTGTTGTTCGTGGTTGTCGCACTGGTACTCGGCGGGGCGCTTGTGATTGCCAATTTCCCGACCGTTTTTCCGGCGGTAGGAAATTTCCTGCGGAAGTTTCACCCGGTGGCCAATTCCACCTTCTACTTCCTCATTGCCGGAATCTGGGGGCTGATGTACATCGCCGTGTTCTTCAACTCGCGGTTTGATTATTGGGAGGTCCGTCCCAACGAGCTCCTGCATCACCACGGCGTGTTGAGTGACCTGGAACGCTTCTCGTCGCCGAATCTGCGGATCGACAAGGAAATCAACGACATCTTCGAATATCTGCTGCTCGGCTCTGGCCGGCTCATTCTGCATCCCAGCAACGAACGTCGAGCGATCGTGCTCGACAATGTGTTCTTCATCAGCAGGAAGGAAAAGTCGATCACCAAGATGCTCGGCGCCCTCCAGGTCCAGCTGCGGGACAACACGGACGATCAGACATAATCAGCAGCCCGACGAGCTTCGCTCCGGCTCACATCAGGTCGCCTTCACTGGCATCGTCTGGAGGCGGCATCACGCTTCGCAAGTTGTGGCGACGCCATCCTTCCCAGCGCTGCACGGCTTCATCCCGGGCGTCATCATCCGGTAAGCCGCAGGAGTCGAGCTGATACAGATACAGCGGATTGGAAACAAGCTGCGTGTAGCCGTAGCGGGCGGGAGCCTGCTTCGTAATGTGCAGCAGAGCCAGAAGTGCGATATCGGACATCGTCACCACTTTCTGGTGATCGGTGCCACGCTGCCGATTCGTGTAGATCGGAGTTCGATCGTGTAACTTCGCTTCCAGGTCTTCCAGGCCCTCATCGCCCACCACTCGGGCAATGTACATCACAGCCTGATGCGACAACTGACGGTTATTCTGCCCCTCTTTGAGCAGCTGCCGAGCCGCACTCATCGCAGCACGGGAGCCAATCTTCAGCCCCATATTCAAACGCAAATGCGGAGTGGCCAGTCCATCTTGTTGCAACCACAACTCCAGCAGCGCCGTACTGGCCGTCCCCACCGTGGGATCATCCAGCAACCGATCAAAATGTCCCGTTACCGTGGCCGAACTGACAATTCCTGCAGCCACAGAACTGGGTTGAGTCTCAGGCTGCAACAATACGAACAGTAACGCCGCTGTTGTAATGGGGTTCATCTCCGCTCCTCGCGGATTGGGGAACACACGCAATTCCCCACAGCGTTTTTCGAACTCGTTCCGCCAGACGGCCCGCGAACTGTTGAGGGACAGCAGCAACTCCGGCTCCCGCCGCATCATGGCGACCAGCAGCTTACGCGAAGCGGGCGTATCCCCAACCATCCCCTGCCAGCGTTCCCAAATGGCGTAAATCTCTGCATTCACCTGCCACGGGTCGGTCAGCAGGCGTTCTTCATTCTCGGCCGCAGCCAAAGCCTGCAGGCGGGCCAGCAGGCGCTCCGATCGATACCGAATCTCGGCATTGGGCAACTCCATTGCAGCCCGGACCGCGTCCAGACTGCTCAACCCCCGCTCCAGCAGCAGTTCTTCTGCCTCCTGCCGCAATCGAAAGTCCGATGCTCCCAGTTGTTGAATCAGCCCGTCAATCTCGGACGGATCATCCTGCGAGCGCAGTTCCCCCGCGAACGCCGGCGCGAAGAGTCCGAACAACAGGACCCCCCACAGCGGCAATCGGCGTCTCACCGGAACATCCGGAATCCAGAACATTCTGAGGCAGTCCTCCCGGGAACTTGTGTTCCTCCTATGATCCGCACTTCCGATGGGCAACTCAAGACCGGTTCACCGCAGATCCAGCCAGGCAACCAGATCCGCCGGCTGCCCCCCTCGTCCAGATTCCTCTCGCACTGTCTTGGCAATTTGTCCTATACCTTGCCGCCAGCAACCAGAAGTTGCTGAGGAAATGGCAACATTCCTGCATCCGAAGGATCGAAGTGAGGCTTGAAATGCGACTGGAATTCGCGACAGCGGCTTGGATGTGTTTGTGCGTTTGCAGCGTCAATGGGGCTGCGGATGAGCCCATTTCGCTGCGGTACCGCTTTGAGCCAGGGCAAGTGGTCCGTTACTCGGTCTCGATGCGGGACGACTACAAAATCCAGGTCGGCCCTGCGAGCGATGAGCCATACACCGAGCAGGAATCAGTCAAGCAATATCGCGTCCTCAGCGTCAACGACGATGGTTCCGCCCGACTGGAACTGTTGCTGGAATCCGCCAAGCTGACCGTCGTGAACGATGGCCAGAAACAAGCGTTTGACAGCACCGCCAACAACAACGAGAACCCGGCATTCGCTCCCCTGCAGAATATGCTGGGCAAGCCACACCTCCAGGTGACGGCCTCCACCACGGGAGTGCTGTCAGATATCAAGCTGCTGCTCGATGGCTCGGAAAAGCCCAACGACATCAGCCAGTCGGCTCTCGATGCGTTCGTTGCCCTGCCTCAGGAGCCAATCGCCGTCGGCACCTCGTGGCGGGAAGACCTGGATGTCCCGGTCAAGGTGTCTGAGACACTCTCCAAGACCATCAAAGTCCAGCGTCGCTTTCACCTGTTGAGCGTGGAAAACGATCGGGCGACCATTCAGTTCGAGACGAAAATTCTGTCCCCGATCAACGATCCCGATGAGGAAATCCAGCTGATTCGCCGCCCCACCCGTGGCACGCTCCTGCTCGACCTGAAACGCGGAGTGATGGTTTCCAAAGTCGTCACGCTGGACAATACGGTGACGAACTTTGGCGGAGGTCCATCGGTCATGACGCTCAAACAGCGCCATGTCGAACGACTGCTGGAAACAAAAACCGCAGCAGCCATCAGCGATGCAGGGAATTAACGTCGCGGGCAGGTTGAGCCGAACGTCACAGCCCCAAGCTCAGGCCGGATCTGATTTTGGATCCCCGTGAGGCCGAGGTTCCCTTGATGATGGAACGTCCCGCCAGCATTGATGCGTCGGCGATCACGATTGATTTGAATTGAGAGCTTGCCCCGGCTGATCGGACATTTCGCCAGGTTTTCTCTGCAACTCTGTGTCTCCGTGGTGCACTCTTCTCTTTGTTCGGGACTAGCGCTGAGCCGCTTCCAAAAACTGTCGGACCTTTTCGAGATCCTGTCGACCAGGACTCGCCTCGACGCCACTGGCCGTATCAACTCCCCAAGGCCGGACGGCATCGATCGCCGCGCGGACGTTCTCCGGACGAAGGCCGCCGGCCAAAATCAGAGGCGGCCAGTCACACCTCCACTGCGCGGCCAGCAACTTCCACGGTGCAGCGTGTCCGGTGCCGCCGTAACTCCCAGCCACCTTCGCATCGACCAGGCAACCGCGAAGCTCCACACGCAAGTCGCGATACTGCTCAAGTTCCTGTTCCAGATCTCCCAGTCCGGAATCATCGACACGGAACGCGCGGATAATCTGCAAGCCGGCATCCGCGACTTCCGCCGCCTGTGCCGGTTCTTCATCGCCATGCAGCTGAACGGTCCGCAGGCCCACCGTTCTCGCAATATCGAGAACATCGTCTACGGAGTGATTCACAAAGACACCAATCGGCTCCACGTGAGCGGGAAGCGCTCGAGCAATCTGCGCGGCCACATCGACAGCCACGCAGCGAGGTGACGGTCGATAGAAGTTCAGCCCAATCGCCGACGGTCCCGCCTGTGCAATCTTCCGTGCCAGTGCCGGATCAGTCACTCCACAAATCTTGGCCCACATGGGCAGCGCTCATTTTGTTTCGGACCGGTGGATATCAATACGAGGCCGCAACTTCAATTTTTCTTGGGATGAACCAGCGTTCCAATGCGCTCGCCTGTCACGGCACGCAAGATGTTGCCTTCCTGCTGGAAATTGAACACCAGGATTGGAATTCCGTGCTCCATGCAGTGGTGGATCGCCTGTGCGTCCATAACCTGCAACCCCTGCTGCAGAACATCACCAAAGCTGATTTCCGCGTAGCGGACGGCATGCGGGTTCTTCTCGGGATCTTCCGAATAAACCCCGTCCACTTTGGTCGCCTTCAGCAACACATCGGCTTCAATTTCACGGGCTCGCAGAGCGGCTGCAGTGTCGGTTGTCACAAACGGACTCCCGGTGCCAGCCGCAAGGATCACGACACGCCCTTTCTCGAGATGACGTACGCAGCGGCGACGGATAAACGGTTCGGCCACGCCTTCCATGCGAATCGCGGACTGCACTCGCGTCGGAACACCTTCGTTTTCCAGAGCATCCTGCAATGCCAGTGCGTTGATAACGGTTGCCAGCATGCCCATGTAGTGAGCCGTTGAAGGATGAATCGCTTCGCTCACGGCGGAGAACTGCTTGCCTCGCAGAATGTTGCCGCCACCACACACGATGGCCAATTGTACGCCGGTCGCCGCCACTTCCTTAATCTGCTTCGAGATGGCCGTGACTTCGGTCATGCTGATGCCACCTTCGCGGCTGCGGCAAAAGCTCTCACCACTCAGCTTCAGCAGGACGCGACGAAATGCCGGACGGGAGGAATCACTCATGAGATCAATCAATGCAGGTTAAGTCGTAAGGTAAGAAGAGCAGGCGGAGAACTTGTCCTGAATGCCGTGGGATGCACGGTCAATTCTCTGCATCCCATTCCGCTGGCAAGATACTCTACCGCCGGTACATCAACAACACGAGCCGCGAACAGGTCGGTCGCGTCAGTCTTCGTTTCGCTGTGTCAGAGCCGGCTTGTCATTGGCCGGAGCGAGACGAAACGGAAGTCGCTCCACGAGGTCGAAATGATCACCGGGTGAGAGAAAATAGAACGGTTTGCGTTTCCGCTCGTCTTCAGGAATCGCTCGTCCTTCGGGGTCATAGATGGCCACGTATCCAGCACCGATCACCTCAAACTGATCCCCCTTCACCACGATTGCCGTATTCTCATCGATGCCGATGCCCAGCAACTCGGGACGGGCGTGCGTAATCTCCAACATGTCGAACTGGCGGTTTCGCCGCAGCAGGTGCTGATCGATCGCCACATTCTTCAGGAAGCCAAGGCCCACTTCATGGTCGCCCATCATAATCGTATTCGTTTGGGAATCGCCGCGAGCCAGATACGATCCCTGAATGGTCGCCCCGGCTGAACTGCCACCGATCACCCCACCACGCTTTAACACATCTCGCAGGGCCTCGTGCGTGCGGTTCTCGAGGTAAGAGTCAGCGAGACGCCATTGCCTGCCTCCACCGAACCACACGGCAGTTGCCGTTGTGAGCGGCTTCACGAATTCTTCGGTATCGGCTTCGTCACGATCATACGTGTGCAGTAGCGTGACTTTCTTCGCCCCCAGTTCACGCCACATCCGGGTGCCGCCAGTTGCTTCGGTATAGTCTGCTGCACCGCCCGCAGTGGGAATGACCACAATCTCGGCTTCATCTCCCCCGGCGAGTTCCAGGAACTTCTGGAGAATACTCTCATCGAGGCCGCCGCCCCCCACCGCCACAAGTGCCCCCTGCGTGGGACCAATCTCCGCAGCATCGAGTCGCGATCGCGACTCCGCCCCCCACATCAGCAGACAGGACGCCAGGAACAGGCACCAGCGATGGCAGTGACGCATGAGCAGTCTCCAGACTCAGTCAGAGCGAATGTTATAGATCGATATCGTCGACCTCGGCCGCCTCTTCCATGATGATCCGATAGCGTTCGGAAGCATCCTTTCCCAGCAGTTGGGCGAAGATCGCATCGGCATCGATGGCACTTTCAATGTCCACACGCAGCAGCGTGCGGGTCGCCGGGTCGAGCGTGGTCTCGCGAAGCTGAGAGGCATTCATTTCTCCCAGCCCCTTAAATCGCTGAATATCCACGTTGCGGTTGGCCGGAAGCGATGCGAGCACTTCTTCCTTCTCCACATCGTCTCGCACATAGTGCCGCTCCTTGCCAACCTCAATCTTGTACAGTGGCGGCTGCGCTAGAAACACGCGCCCCTGCTGAATCAAATCCCGCATATGCCGGAAGAAGAAGGTCAGCAGCAGTGTGCTGATGTGGTAGCCGTCGCTGTCGGCATCCATCAACAGGATGATGCGATGGTACCGAAGTTTGTGAGGGTCGAAGTTTGGACCGATGCCGGTCCCCAGTGTTTCCACCAGATCCTTCACTTCCTGATTCTGCATGATCTTGGACAGAACCAGCGACTCGGTATTCAGAATCTTTCCCTTCAGCGGCAGAACTGCCTGTGTGCGGGCATCCCGGCCGCTGGCGGCCGTCCCACCGGCGGACTGACCTTCCACAATGAACAGTTCGCACTCTTCCGGTTCAGTCGAACGACAATCGAGCAGCTTGCCCGGCAGGTTGCTGCGTTTACTTCCCGGCCCCTTGCGACGCACCTCCTTCACGGCGTCTCGCGATGCCTGACGAGCGCGAGCCGCCAGAATGATGCGACCGATGATGGCATCTGCCATCGATGGATTGTTGTTCAGCCATGTCTCCAGCAACGGCCGAACCATGCCTTCCGCCAGCGATGACATTTCCGGATTGTTCAGGCGGTCCTTCGTCTGCCCCTGAAACATCGGATCATTGTGGAACACGGAAATGATCGCCACGAGACCTTCACGAATATCATCGGGCGTGATGCTCAGACCTTTGGTCTTGATGTCATGCACATCCATGTAGTTCTTGACGGCTTTCGCAATGCCCGTGCGAAAACCCGATTCGTGCGTGCCACCGCCTCGGGTCCGAATGCCGTTCACATAACTGCGAATGTGCTCATCGGTCGACTCCGTCCAGCGCAGCACCATCTCCACGCGAATCTTGCCTTCTTCGCGATCGGCGACGAAATACTGGTCGTGAATCGTCTTCTTCTTGTCATCGGCGATGATGCGGTTCATGTAAGCCGCAATGCCATCGGGATGGTGCAGTTCGTACCGCTCTCCCTTGGCTTCGTCGACGAACGTGATCTTCAGACCGGCATGAATGTAGGAAATGTCCTCCAGGTGCTGGCGAATTGTGTCGGCGTGGAACGCAACCCGACGGAAGATTTCATCATCGGGCCGAAAAAAAATCGTGGTCCCATGACCGCGAAACGGACGCACTTTCTCCACCGGCCCCAGTGGTCGACCGCGCTGGAACGACTGCATCCACTCAAAACCATCCCGACGCACGGTCGCGACAAGTTCAATCGACAGCGCATTCACAGCCGAAGAACCAATGCCGTGCAGGCCGCCGCTGCGCAGGTAGTTCTTTTCCGAGAACTTTCCCCCGGCATACAGCGTGGTGAGAATGACTTCCAGAGCCGACTTGCCGGTCTTCTTGTGCGTATCAACCGGAATACCGCGTCCGTTGTCTTCCACGGAAATCGACTCGCCGTCCTTGTGCAATGTGACGGTAATCCGATCACATTCCCCCGCAAGGTACTCGTCGACAGAGTTGTCCACCACTTCCCAGATGAGGTGGTGCAGTCCGCGGGCATCGACCCCGCCAATATACATGGAAGGACGTTTGCGGACGTGTTCCAGTCCTTCCAGAACCTCAATGTCGTCCGCGCCGTAGTTGGAAGTCGATTTCGCAGCAGTCGCCATGTCATCCCTGCACATCAAAGAGCGGGACCCGGCGTCCCGCAGGTGATCCATCAACCAAGGTTCCGATCGTCAGAGAGTGACCACTGGCCGAGTTGCCTCATGTCCAGGATCACTCTTCAAACGATCGACATTACTTACAGCAGGCCGTAGTTCTGCAGCGTTTGCTTCAGCCTTGGCACATCCGACTCCGCCAGCGGCGTGAGCGGCAGGCGGACTTCCCCCGTATCGCGGCCGAGCAACTTCATCGCGGCCTTCAGCGGAATCGGGTTGGTCGCCAGACTCAGCATATCGCGGCAGAGCGGGAACAGCTTGTGATGCAGACGCTGGGCTTCGGCGATATTGCCTGCCCGCCAGGCATTCACCATTTGCGTGACATCGCCGGGAACAATATTCCCAACCACGGAGACCACGCCACTTCCACCAAGCGAAAGCAGCGGCAGCGTGAGACTATCATCGCCCGAAAGCACTGTCAGGTTGCTGCCGTTGAGAATCTGCGATGCCTGATCCATTGAGCCGGTTGATTCCTTGACGGCCACAATGTTGGTCAACTCGCCCAGCTTGCAGATGGTGTCCGGCTCCATGTTTTTGGCGGTCCGGCCGGGGATGTTGTACAGCACAATTGGAATGTCGACGGCTTCGGCAATCGCCTTGAAGTGCTGGTAGTACCCTTCGGCCATCGGCTTGTTGTAATAAGGAGTCACCACCAGTGCCCCATCGGCCCCGGCTTCCTTGGCCCGGCGGGTGAGGCGAATGGCTTCGGCAGTGCTGTTGGAGCCCGTACCAGCCATCACGCGGATGCGGCCCGCAGCCTGCTCACACACAATGTTGATCACCCGCTCGTGCTCTTCATGGCTAAGCGTGGGGCTTTCACCTGTGGTGCCACATGGACTGACAGTTCCAGTCCCGGCCTCGACCTGGGCATCGACGAGTTTGCGCAAGGCTGCTTCATCGACTTCGCCATTCTTGAACGGAGTCACGAGGGCGACGGTCAGTCCGGCAAACATTTCTCCCTTACGGGCCATTTCCTTCACTCCTGCAATCGGAAAGTTCTCGCAGCGAGGCGAGCGGACGGGTCAATCTGCCGCAATTTATCGACTTCCGGCGGCTTTGTCCCGCCCAATGCACACTTCCTCGGCGCGGAGCAGGACACGACAGCCGTTGTCGGCAAGGCCTGCAGGACACGAGCAGCGCGCAGATGGTTCAAACAAACGCATCCATCTCTGCTTTCGTAAGGGCTCCGCCACTTCTCCAGATGGCCTCATTGAGTGCGGCCACCCAGGGGGCCAACGGCACGTCCCGTGCCTGAGCCACCGCCGCATCGATGTCGTATTCCGCCCTCTTCAGTTCCACGGTTCCATTTTCAATGATGGCGTACGCGGCACGGGGATCTCCGTCTCGAGGTTGCCCCACACTGCCCGGATTGAGAACTTCCTTCCCGCTCAGCTGCAGATGAAACGGCACATGAGAATGTCCCACGCAAACGATGTCGGCATCAATTCCCTCCAGCCGCTGCTGCCAGGCACCCTCATCCGGCCCAAGGTATTCATCCATGGCGTCCCGCGGGGTTGCATGAACGAGACAGAAGCGGAGTCCTCCCAACTGAATGTGCTCGACCGTCGGCAGGCGGCCCAGGTACTTCAGATGCTGAGGATCGAGAATCTCCCAGTGATAGGAACGGACGATCGCCGCCAGACGACGCAAGCCACCACCAGTCCGACCGGCCACGCGCTGAGCCACGGCATGATCATGATTGCCTCGCACAATCACCGTTGCGTGCTTGCGAACCCAATCGAGACATGGGCGGGGATCTGTCCCGTAGTCCACCACATCACCTGTCACCAGACAAGCATCGAAGTCCTCTCGAATCGCCGAGAGTGCCTGCCAGTTGGAATGGATATCGCCAAGGACAAGAATGCGCATGTCGACAGCATCGTCCACACCACAAAGTTTGACAAGCACAGACGGCTGGTCGTTGGCTGCTGACAATTGACTCTCGACTCTCCCCCGCAGCTAAGTTTCCGTTCCTGCGCTGACTCGATACGATGAGTGCCCCGTATCTCGCGATATCAATTGGGCTGCGAGGAAATACGGTCATGTCATGGGTTCACCTGGAGTCGTATGCAGTCACTCGCGCGATCGCTGTCGCAGCTTGCTCAGGAGTTGGGACTGAAGGTTCCTCAACTTCAAGCAGCGCTGGAACTATTGGACGCGGGCAACACCGTTCCATTCATCACCCGGTACCGCAAAGAGCAAACCGGCGGGATGGATGAAGAGCAGATTCGTGCCGTTCAAGCGGCTGCCGAAGCGGCCCGGCAATTGAGCCAGCGTGCTGAGACCATCCTCCGCAGCATTGAACAGCAGGGACAGCTGACACCAGCGCTGCGTGCCGAAATCGAACAGGCCGATTCCCTCAAGCGACTCGAAGACCTGTACCTCCCATTCAAACCCCGCCGACGGTCCCGAGCCGATGCCGCTCGTGAACTGGGACTCGGTCCGCTGGCCGAAGAAATCTGGAATCGGAAACTCGGGACCGCATCCGTCACGACGCGCGTTCGACAACTCATCGGAACGCACGAAGCCCTCGATGCCGAAGACAAGGTCTACCAGGGGCTCAACGACATCCTTGCCGAACGAATTGCCGAACAGGCCGTCGTGCGTGAGATCGTTCGCGAAGTCGCTGGAAGATCGGCCTGCATTCAGGCCAGGCTCGTTGCCAAGTCGGAACAGGCGGCCACGTTTCGAGACTACGATGGCTTTGAACAAAGCACCGGCAAACTGCCGCCACATCGCACGCTGGCCTTGAATCGCGGTGAGGCAGAAAAAGCATTGCGGGTCAAAGTCTCGTGGGACGAAGAACGCGCCCTTGATCGCTGCGGCCGCTTCCTCACCCTTCAGCAACATCCCGCCGCAGAATTAATGCAACGGGCTCTCGCAGATGGAATTGGCCGACTGGTCAATCCTTCCATCGAACGAGAAATTCGCCGTGACCTGACCGAAGCGGCGCAGCGTCATGCGATCGAAACATTCAGCCGCAACCTTCGAAGTCTGTTGCTGCAACCGCCGCTGTCACGGACCCGCATCGTCGCCATCGATCCCGGATTCCGCACCGGCTGCAAGGTTGCCGCGCTGGACGAACAAGGGGAATTGCTGGAAACCGATGTCCTGTACCTGACCGGTCCGCCGGAGAAGCTGGCCGCCATCCGCCGGCGACTGGCCGAGTTCATTCGCAAGCACCAAAGCGAAGTCATTGCATTGGGGAACGGGACGGGCTGTCGCGAAGCGGAACAACTCATCGCGGAGATGATCCAGGAAGAGAAGCTCAGCTGCCGCTACGCCATCGTGAACGAAGCAGGCGCCAGCATCTACTCCGCCAGCACAGCGGGACGTGAGGAGTTCCCCGATCTTGATGCCACCGTCCGTGGCACCATCTCCATTGGCCGCCGCTTGCAGGACCCGCTCAGCGAACTGGTCAAGATTGAGCCTCAGCATGTGGGCGTTGGCATGTACCAGCACGACATCGACGAAAAGGCCCTGCAGGCCTCACTCGATACCGTGGTGGAGTCGTGCGTGAACTTTGTGGGTGTCGACCTCAACAATGCCAGCGGAGCCTTGCTCCAATATGTCTCGGGACTCAATCCCGGCCTCTCCAAGAAAATTGTGGCCTACCGCGCGAAGCACGGGCTTTTTCACAGCCGTCAGGAACTGCTCAAGGTACCCGGCATTGGCGCAGCAACGTTCCTCCAGGCGGCTGGCTTCCTGCGAATTTCCAGCAGCGAGGAACCTCTCGACAACACCTGGATTCACCCGGAGAGTTACCCGCTGACACGCTCGCTGCTGCAGCAGTGCGGACTTTCACCAGAGATGTTGACGACTGAGGCCGGTGGAGCGAGGAGCTTCAGACAGCAACTGGAACAGGTTCAGGCTGACGAAGTTGCACGACAGCTCGAGGCTGATGCATTCACCATCCGGCACATTCTCGACTCGCTCGCCCGCCCTGGCCGCGACCCGCGTGAGGATCAGGCGGGCCCGGTGTTCCGCTCGCAAATCCTCTCACTGGATGACCTGGAAGTCGGCATGGAACTGACTGGAGTCGTCCGCAACGTGGTCGACTTCGGGGCGTTTGTGGATGTCGGGCTCAAGGACAGCGGCCTTGTCCACATCAGCCAGATGTCCCGCGAGTTCATCAAGTCCCCGTTTGAAGCGGTCTCCGTCGGCGATGCGGTCACCGTGTGGGTCCTGCAAATCGACCGCGAGCGCCGCCGCATCGGCCTGACAATGCTCAAGGAACGGGTCGAACAGCTCATTGCCCGCAACTGACAATTTCCTGCTTCGGCAATCCCGGCGGCGTGGGCCCCGGGGATTTCTCCCGTAGCTCGTTGCCGAACTGCCCCGAGGGCTCGCGCCACTTGGCTCGCGGAGAAATTGAACTCGTCCGGTCTACTGTCGCATTGAATCGGTTTCGCTAGAATTCACGGACACACCCTGTCCTGAATCCATTTGCACCGAGTTGAATCATGGAACCGTTTCGTTACCGCGACGGCGAATTGTACTGCGAAGATGTCCCCGTGGCCGAACTGGCTCGC
>JAGQPW010000127.1:0-5971 GCA_020426515.1 Planctomycetaceae bacterium
TTGCAGCGCCCACCAAAGTTCCCAGTCTCGGTCGTTGTACCCGAGGTCCTTGCCGGTGATCTTGCGCAGGGCATCCAGTACCTGCGGGTTGGTAACCTCAACCTGCACGGCGACTGTTCGCATGCGTTGTGGCTGCGCACCATACGGAATCACATTCACACCATAGGGCAATTGTCCGGTGGCGAGCATGCCTGCAATCTGCGGTGGCAGCACAGTCTGTCCGGGACTCAACATCCCGACCCGTCCATTGGCCGACTGACCAAACGTCACCGCAGTATTCGTGGGAACCTGGACTGTAATTCGGTGTGATGTCACGAGAGCCCGGATCAGGCCCGGGACCGCGACTGGATTGCCAATGTCACCCAGCACTTCCGCCGCACGGCGAACCACACTGTTGTCGGCCGAACTGAGCGATTCCAACAGCAGCGGCGTCGCTCGGGGATAGATTTCCGGCGTGACAGCGGCGCGCGCCATGTGGCGTACTTCGGCAGAAGGATCGAACAACAGGCGATCGACGAGGCCGCGGCTTCCCTTGGATTCAGGGAGTCGAGTGAGGATATCGACGTACAGCAGCCGAACCTGATCGTCCCGATGTTCTCGCATGACCATGGACAGAGCAGCGAGGGCATCTGGATCGGAAAGCTGTCGCAATTGAGCCAGTCCCGCCTGTCGGCGATTGGGATCCTGAGCATTCAGCCAACCGACCCACAAACGAATTTTGGGAAACCAGACGCCCTCCGCTTCACGCTGAGCATCGGTTTTTTCCCGCAGGTCGCGTTCTTGTGGAGTGATCCATTTCCCCTTGTAGTGGACGTATCCCTGCGAGGTCATGAATTCTTCGCGAGTCATCCACTTCCCGCTGTAATTCTGGTAACCGAGGATGCGTCTCGCCTCTTTGTGATCCGGGTCAATTGCCAGGATCATTTTGAGTTCATCGTCCCGCTCGTCGTACAACTTCATGGAGCGGCACCATTCGGCGAGTTCCCAGTGTGCCTCCAGCGAATTGTCGCCCGTACGAACCCGGGTCTGGTATTCCTCAATCAGCCTCGATCGCCGCTCGGTAAACGCAACGTTCTCACGCGGGACCTGAATCAGCACTCCATCGAGGGTCTCGACTTCGACATACGCGGCGTCCGTCTCAGCGGCCTGCTCCAGAAGCAAACCACGGACTTCACCCCCCTGATTCAGACGGACCACGTCTGCTTGCAGCATGGGCGTTGCCAGCAACACCAGCAGGACAGCACTTGGGAATGGAGAACGCATGGACAGACGTTGCAACTCTTGAGGTGAGGTCAGATCGAATTCCATTTCACCACCACATCGATGCCGGGGAACTGTTTGACATCAATGCAGCTTCCAGTGTCATCGACCGCCCCCCCCTCAGGCAAGGAGAAAGCTCGGGATTTGCCGACTTGCAGGCCTGCGTCGGGGGCGATCGTCGTACCGGTTGTAACGATTTTTGAAAGACTCCCACGCACGCCGGTCCACTCGAAGCATTTCGCTGGCTGCCTGATCCGCAGAACGAAGCTAGGTTTTTGAATCCCCAGACTGCATTCAAATTCACTAACATCCATGCAACTCAAATCACTCAACATCGCCCGGCCAGTTCACCTGCCGATTTACACGAAGATCAGTGTGCGTTTGACCCCCTTCTCGCGGCTCAGTGCGGCCGAGTTGGAGGCATGGCGGCAACTGGAACCATTCGTGCTGGATGGGAATCCGTTTATTTCGCCTGACTTCATCGGTGCCGCTGTCGGGCATCTGGCCTCGGAATGCAAGCCGGAAGTCCTGCTGATCCAGCGCGGTGAGGAACTGATCGGGGTCGGCGTCTTTGAAGCGGTCAATTCCAGTCGGTCGCTTCCGCTGCCCCATCTGCTCAGCTGGTCAACAACACACACATTCCTCGATGGCATGTGGCTGCACCGCGATGCGGCTGCTCCCGCCGCCACTGCAATGTGGGAATACATGCTGCGTGGTTCGCATCCCTGGCATGGGCTCGAGTTTTCGCGTTCGGCTCAGGATTCAGCCACGATGAGAATTCTGAGCGATACAGCCGAAGCCGCTCACATCAGTCACTGGAATGGCCCCTCCCGCCAGCGGGCGAAACTCAGTCCCTCAGCGATCGGGGAACACAACTTCCTGCAGTCCGTCTCCGTAAAGCGGGCAAAGAGTCTGAGGAAAGGCTGGCGGGAACTGGAGAAACGCGGGACCCCCATCTTTGAATTGATTGGTCCCGGCGGTCAGGCGACATCCGACGAATTGCGAACGGCCACCGAACATTTGCTGAGACTGGAAGGGATGGGATGGAAGGCCGAACAAGGGAGTGCTTTGAATTCCGATGCCCGTCAGGCAGCGTTCATGCGGGAGATGGCCGCGTCATTTGGCGCACGCGGCCAGTTGTTCTTTTCGCAGATTCGGGTCGACGACGAAGTCATCGCCAGCGTCGCACATCTGGTGTCTGGAACCCAGGCATTTGCATTCAAACTTGGATGGAACCCCGACTGGGAGCGAGGTTGCCCCGGTTTCCAGCTGAAGGCTCGCATTGCCTGCGATGCGCACAATGAGTTGACGCATCTGGAAAGTATTGACAGCTGCGCGAGCGAAGGATCATTCATTGAACACGTCTGGGGCGAGCGACAGAGGATCGGTGCCTGCCTTTTTGCCAGCAGCATCCCGGGCCGAACAGCACTCAATGTGGTGCAGGGGCTGCGATGGATCAAAGGGTGCCTGCTGCACCGCGGGCGAAAGGCAGATCCGTCATGCTGACTTTCCTGCGACGCCTGCGTGATCGCTTCTGGCCAGCCCAGCGCACCTTTGAACAGGGGCTGGAATCGCACTCGCTGCCTCTCGACGGATTGCGCGGCGTGGCGGTACTGCTGGTGTTGATGTACGACTGTCTGAAGCTCGTCAATGACGGCTCACCTGTCACCCTGCTGGCGAGGAAGACGGCGTCGGCCGGCTGGACTGGTGTTGACCTGTTCTTCGTCCTTTCGGGATTTCTGATTACCGGAATTCTGCTGGAGACGCGGGGTCGCGCAGGCTATTGGCGCAGCTTCATTATCCGGCGGTCTGTTCGCATTTTTCCACTATATTACGCCACGTTGGCGGTTGTGTTTCTTGTGATCCCGTCGGCCCTCTGGTGGACAGGAGGCTGGAACAGTTCCAGCCGTCTGGCTCAGGTGCAGGGAGATCAATTCTACTACTGGGTTTACTTGCAGAACTGGCTGTTCGCGGCTCGGCAGACATGGCCTCATGAACGGGTGCTGAGTCACTTCTGGTCGCTGGCGGTCGAGGAACAGTTTTATCTCGTCTGGCCGTTTGTCGTGGCCTGGTTCTCGCGAAGAAGTCTGGTTCGCCTCTGCCTCGCCTTGTGTGTGACAGCTCTTGGACTCCGCTGCCTGCTGATCGCCCAAGGGGCCGATCCCGTGACGACATACGTCATGACCGTCACCCGTATGGACAGTTTGTGCCTGGGGGCTCTGGTTGCCGTGGGACTTCGAAACGAACATGTCTACCGACGCTGCGTCGGCTGGCTCCCTGTCCTGACGGCCGGGGCACTGGCATTGCTCGTGGGCGTTGATGTCTTCTGCCCCGTGCTCGAATCTCAGGCCGTGGGCTCATCCTCCATTGGACACACGTTGATCGGCCTGTTCTTCGCTTGCCTGATCGCCACCCTGGCGACAGTTCCACGCGGGCACCTCCTGTATACGGCGGCTTCCATACTGCCACTCCGCACGCTGGGCAAGTACAGCTACGCCATCTACGTGTTTCACCGCTTCGCTCATGAACTGATCATGCGGTTTGACTGGAGTACCTTTCCCGAGTGGGGACGAGGCTGGGGGGAATTCGCCGCCACGCTGGCACTGTCCGTCGGAATTGCAAAGCTGACCTGGGCGATTCTGGAACAGCCTTGCCTGAGTTTAAAGAAGTACGCACCACGTCCCGATCAGGTGATGCCTGCAACGCCATTGGTGATCGACTCACCAACGCCCAAGAATTCAGCACCATGTGAATCAGCAACGAGGGACACACACGCGACGGCCTCCAGTTCCACCTGACCTTCCCAATCACAGTCAACACCCGATCCATAACAAAACAAGGCCGCTCATCAGGAGCGGCCTTGTTGATTCGTATAATTGATGCGGATCAGGCGTCCAAACCGTTATCGCTTTGGAGGACGCTTGCCGCCCGGCTTGCGACCGGATGGTGGACCGGATTTGCGTCCGGCGGATGGGCCTGGCTTGCGGGCTCCGCCACGCTTTGACCCTTCGTTTCGTCCCGTTGCCCCCTTACGCGCACCACCTGGGCGAGCACCACCCGGTTTCTTGCTGAAGCGACCGGCAGGACGGTCTCCACCAGCCTCGTTGCGATCCCGGTCCTGTCCTTGCGGACGTCCTGTCCCCGTTCGATTACCGCCGGGGCGAGCGGGTCGACGTTCGCGACGATCTGTCGACTCTCCATCTTCACGTGGAGGACGACCGGCGCCGCCAGGTCGACCTGTTCCCGCCGAACGCCCACCGGGCCCTGCTGGCCGACCACTTCCGCCGGGACGGCCACTACCGCCAGGACGGCCACCGCCGGGTCGACGTTCGTAACGTTCCTCCTGGTCTCCATGCTCTGTACGTTCGCGTCGGCCGGACTGCGGACCACGTGGTGCCTTGCCCTTTGGGGGCTTCCCACGTTCCGGTCGACCACGACCTGCGGCGCCCCGCTCCGTCCGTCCTTGCCCCGGTTTGCCCCGTTGAGGACGATCTTCGCCAGCAGGTCGCGACGGGCGCTGTGGGCGATCTTCCTCATCGGATGACGTTTCCGGTGGACGTGTCAGCCCCCCCTTGATATTCCGCTGCAAAATCTCATGGATATCGGCCAGCTCATTCCGGGTCAGCTCGCGGTGTTGTCCAATGGGAACTCGTCCCAGACGCAGGGGGCCATACCCAATCCGTTCCAGTCGCATCACTTTGTGGCCGACACGAGCGAACAGGCGGCGAATTTCGCGGTTCTGGCCTTCGGTCATGGTCACTTCGACCCAGGTGCTCTGCCCCTGCTTCTTGACCGGTTTGACAGAATGAACACGGAACTTGCCTTCGGTGAAGTGCAGGCCTTCACGGAGCGTATCGAAGATTTCGCGGTCCGGATGGCCAGCAACCAGGGCCCGATAGAGGCGATAAATGCGGTACTTGGGATGAGCAAGCTTCTGAGCGAGGTCACCATCGTTGGTCACGATGATCAAGCCCGTTGTCGTCGCATCCAGGCGGCCTACGCAGAACAGTCGAGGGCCCATCTCCGGAAACAGGTCGATGACGCGCGTCCGACCATCTGGATCGCGATTGGTGCATACAACGCCGCTGGGCTTGTTGAGCAGGAAGTACTTCTTCCGCTCCATTTTCAGGGGCGTACCATCCAGGGCGATCTCGTCCGTCAGTGGGCTGACGCGCGTTCCCAGTACGGATTCTTCTTTTCCGTTGATGGTGATGCGCCCATCGGTAATCAGGGCTTCACACTCACGCCGGGAACCAAGACCACACGCCGCCAGATAACGCTGCAACCGGATGCCGCGAGTTTCGTCAATCGTCGGAAAGTCGCTCGCCACAGGCGCAGCTGGCTCGGACTCGTCTTCATCGTCGCCGCCAGGAAATTCGGCAAAGAATTCCGCTGCAGCGGCCGCCACGGAATCCACGACAGCTTCTTCTGCGGCGACAGCATCACGAGCCGGTTCCTGAACGGACTCTTCGTCCGCTGCTTCTGCAACCGTTTCTGAGACAGCTTCAGTGGCTTCTTCAACCGATTCACCAGTAATCGCAGCATCGCCGTCAGTCGTTGCGACGACTTCTCCTGACAGCGGGCTGATGTCATCGCTGGCGGATGTTTCAGCAGGCACAGCATCGACCGGTGCGGGCTCAGCAGGCGACGCATCCGCTTGTTCGGCGACGTCCGGAGGGACATCGTTGGCATTCTTGAAGTTGTCGTGGGG
>JAGQPW010000127.1:6069-14309 GCA_020426515.1 Planctomycetaceae bacterium
ACGAGGACTTTTCGGCCCCCGACGACTGTGTGACGCGTCGCATGAACTCTCCATCATCGCCACCCGCGCACAGAAAACAAGCAGCAAATGGAAAATTCTCAGTCGCGGACAACTTCAACCGTCAGGTCCCTGGTGCGAATTGCCCGACCGTCACGGTTGGTTAAGTTGCGGTCAGGGTGGCAGATTCGTCAATTCGATGTCAAAATCACTGGCAACAGGCGTGACCGCGAACCCCGAAGATTCAGCAGGAGTCAATGGACGATGGCCTCAAGCACTCCCCCAGGCAGCGTGACGGTGAAGCATCACGACCGATCCTACAAGGTGGTCGGAACCCGTCCCATCCGACACGACGGGGCAGACAAGGTCACCGGCAGGGCCAAATACGGGGCAGACACCCGTCTCTCGGCCATGCTGTACGGTTACATCCTCCGCAGTCCGCACGCCCACGCCCGCATCAAATCCATCGACACCGCCGCGGCGGAAAGCTATCCCGGCGTCCATGCGGTCATCACCGGCAAGGACATGCCGCATGTGGGGGACCGTATTGCCGAACTCGGCGAAGGCTCGGTCCGATTGAGCCACCTGAGCGCGAACTGCCTCGCTCACGGCAAGGCCCTGTATCACGGGCATCCCATTGCCGCTGTCGCTGCCGATTCCATTCACATTGCGGAAGAAGCTGCGCGACTGATCAAAGTCGACTACGAAGTCCTGCCGCCCGTGATGGACGTGCTGCAGGCGATGCAGCCTGAGGCTCCCGTCTTAAATGACGATGTCTTCACCAGCGAACTGGGGGCGCCCGTTTCTGAAAGTCCTTCAAATGTCGCAGAACACATTCACTACGAAGTGGGCGATCCGACCGCCGGTTTCGCCCAGGCCGATGTCGTCGTGGAACGGGAATTCCGCACAGCGACAGTTCATCAAGGTTACATCGAGCCCCATGCATCAACCGCGCTGTGGCACGGCGATGGGCGGTTGACGATCTGGACGAGCACGCAAGGTTCGTTCACGGTTCGTCAGCAGGTTGCGGAACTGCTGGAAGTCCCGCTGACATGGATCAAAGTGATTCCGACCGAAATTGGCGGCGGCTTCGGCGGGAAGATCTCCGTCTACGAACAGCCTCTCGCGGCGCTCCTGTCGAAGAAGTCAGGCCGCCCCGTCAAAATCATCATGGACCGGACCGACGTCTTTAAGTCGACCGGCCCCACACCCGCTTCGGTGATTCGGGTGAAACTGGGAGCGACGAAAGACGGAAAGCTGGTCGCCGCCGAAGCGTGGCTGGCGTACGAAGCCGGGGCCTATCCCGGCTCCCCGGTCAATCCGGGCTGCATGTGCATTTTCGCCTGCTACGACATCCCCAATGCCCGCGTCGACGGCTTTGACGTCTGCGTCAACAAGCCCCGCACCAACGCCTACCGTGCTCCCGGCTCAACCAATGCCGCATTTGCAGTGGAGACTGTACTGGAAGAGGTCTGCGAGAAGCTCGGCCTCGATTCCATGGACGTCCGCCTGAAGAATGCGGTCAAGGAAGGAAGCCGGCGGGTCGATGGTTACGTCTATCCGCGCATCGGTTTCATCGAGTGCCTTGAAGCTGTGAAGGCCTCGGATCACTACAAGTCCAAACTGACCGGGCCGCATCAGGGTCGCGGAGTCGCCTGCGGCTTCTGGTTCAACATCGGCTTGAAATCGAGTGTCACCGCCAGCGTGAACATTGATGGCAAGGTATCGCTGGTGGAAGGCTCGACCGACATTGGCGGCACGCGAACCAGCATCGCCATGCAGTTCGCCGAAGTCCTTGGGATCCCTGTAGAGGATGTGCAGCCGATTGTCGCCGATACCGACAGCGTCGGCTATACCGATGTGACCGGCGGCAGCCGAGTGACAATGGCGACCGGCATGGCGGCCTACAAAACCGCGCTGGAGATCCGCGATCTGATGTGTGAACGCGCAGCTCGCATCTGGGAATGCGACCCGGAAGGTGTCCGCTACAACGACGATGCCACTCTCACCGGCCCCGCTGGTCAGTCACTCAGCTTCAAAGCCGTCGCATCGCAAATTGTGCAGACCGGCGAATCCATTACCGCCACCGGCAACACCAACATGCCGAACTCGAGCAATGCGTTCGGTGTCCATCTTGTCGACGTCGATGTCGATCCCGATACGGGCAAGGTCACCATCCTGCGGTACACCGCCTGCCAGGATGCCGGCACCGCCATCCACCCGGCCTATGTCGAAGGTCAAATGCAGGGTGGAGCAGTACAAGGAATTGGCTGGGCACTCAATGAAGAATACTGGTACGACTCTGAAGGTCACCTGCGAAATGCCAACTTCCTCGACTACCGCATCCCCACCTGCTACGACGTCCCCAACATCGACACGATCATCGTTGAAGTTCCCAATCCAGACCATCCTTACGGCGTCCGCGGCGTCGGCGAAGTACCGATCTGTCCACCTCCTGCAGCTCTGGGGGCAGCGATCCACAAGGCAACAGGCATCTGGATGCATCAACTGCCGATGTCACCACCACGTGTGTTGCACGAAATTCTGAAAAAATAGCCTGGGGCCGGTCCGCATCTTGCACCGGAAATATCCCAAGACCTCCCGCACACTGATGACCACAATCCGGAGCCAATGATGATTAACCTGAAGAAGATTCTCGTACCAACGGACTTCAGTGAATTCAGCCTGCATGCCATGAAGTACGGCTGCGAATTTGCCCGTCGTTTTGGCGCGGAACTGCACGTCATCAGTGTAGTGGAGGACATTTACCCACTGGTTCCTGAATCGGGAATGCTGCTCCCCACAGCCGCTAATTATCTCAACGACCTCAAGGCTGCTGCTGAACAATCACTGGCCACCCGCCCCGATCCAACGTGGGTGGAAGGGGTCGAAGTAAAGCGAGAGGTGCTGATCGGCACGGCATTCCTGGAGATCATCCGCTACGCCCGTGAGCACGACATCGACATGCTCGTCATCGGCACCCATGGCCGCACGGGCCTCGTACATGTGCTGATGGGCAGCGTCGCTGAAAAAATCGTGCGAAAATCCCCCTGCCCGGTACTCACTGTTCGCCCTGAAGGCCACGACTTTGTGATGCCCTAATCAGCAGCATCCACAAACTCCACATCGACCTTCCGCCAAGTTCCCATTCAAGCGGCCCCCCAACACTTGCAGTCCACCCGCCACCCCAATAAACTCCCACCCCACCCGCACCCCTAGCTCAATTGGATAGAGCATCGGTCTACGGAACCGAAGGTTAGTGGTTCGAGCCCACTGGGGTGTATTTCTTCTTTCACGGGACTTGCCGCTTCGCAAGTCCCTGTGGAGGCGGCGGTTTGGCGTCGCAACTCCACGTGTCGTTTGCCGGTTACGGCGATCACCGTCTCTCGTGACGGGCAGTCTGGCGGGGCCGTTTCGGTGCAAACTGGTGCAGAGTGTGACGGTTTCGATGCGAGCCGTCTGGCACCATTTTTGGCACCGCGTGGCACCACTGTTGGCACCACGGACGGGGGCGATTTGCCTCCGTTACTTCGGCCGTCAGGGCCGCATCCGATACCGTTCTGGTTCGGGATCCCGTTTGGCCCCAGGGGCGACGACGTTGGCCCGTGTGGCGATCCGTTTCGCGGCTCGGAGTTCTCGTCGTCCTCGCGTTGTCCGCTCGCGTCGTGGCGAGAATCGGTAGTTTTACCGGGCGGAGCGGGGAGCACCGCGATCGCCGCCTGCTGGTCGGCCAGTTCGATGTGCGTGTAGGTCCCCATCGTCAGCCGGATGTCCGAATGCCGCGCGAGCGTTTGGGCGGTTCGGGGCGAGATGTGGTTTCGCGACAGGCTCGTGATGAACGTGTGCCGGTTCGAATGGAAGTCGGCGAATCGACCGTCATGGTCACAGTACGCCAGGAAGTCGGACGCTTCCCGCCGCCCTTTCTCTTCATCCGTCTCGGCGTCTTTGATCCATTTCTTGCGCGCGGCATCCAGATCGACTCGCATCATCTTGGCGGTCTTGCGTTCCGTCCCGCCGGGCACCTTGCCTGAAACCGAAAAGAGCAGATCGGTCGATTTCAGTTTCGACTTGGACTGCAGCCATTCCGTCAATCGCCGCGCGACTTCAGGATGCAGAACCTGCGTATCCTGTCGCTTCCGCTTGCTGTAAGCCGCTGCCACGGTGGCTGTTGGTGGGTCGCCATCTAAGTCGAATGAACGAATCGTCAGGCTGCCAATCTCTCCCTTGCGGTAGCCGGTCCAGGCGCTGAGAACGTACATCATCGCTCGATCCGGACCAGGAATTGATTCGACCGTGCGGCCGCCTTCGGCAGCATCAATCAGTCGTGAGAACTCATCAGGATCGAGAGCCCGCCGATCGTGCCGTCGATCAAGTCTCACGTTGACCATCGAGAGATGCACCAGCGGGTCGTCTCGCATTCGCCGGTCCCGCACGAGCCAGCGTGTGAACTGTTTGATGGCTCGCAGATAGTGGTTACTCGTCTGAGCGCTGAGACCTCCCTGTCGAAGATCGGCGAGGTACTGGAGGACCTGGTTTCCGTTGATGTGCGGAAGCATCTTCCAATTGCATCCCTTCACGACCCGTCTGATCTTTCCTACCACCTCGCAGACATGTTTCTCACCGTTCTCCTTCGCACTCAGATGCGCCTCGAAGTCGCTGATGTGCTGGCCGACGGGAATTTGCTCATGCTGTTCAAAAGGGTCGATGCGGCCAGCAATTTTCAACTCGACCTTGCGGACAATCTCATTCAGCATCGCCTGAGCGGCGGCCTTGTCCTTCGCGAGTGGCACGCGGCGGTCGCGGCCGAGGGCGTCGCGGTAGCGGCCCCACCATTTGCTGGACTTCTTCTTGATCTTCTTCCCGGTTTTGGGATCGGTGACGGTGATCGGTTTCTTATAGATGCTGGCCATTTCGGGATCCTTCTGATTGATATCAAATTCGGCCCGCAGGCCGAGCATGGTTTTGTGATTGACGCGAGCGACCAACGGGAGTGGGTTCTTGTGTCCGAGCGATAGCTCGCACCGGGGCCAGGGCCACGCCCTGGTGACAGGATGCCGGTGTGGGGAGAGAACTCAAGTCATGTTTCCGAGCGCATGACCTCCCACACGGACCGCTTGGGACAGCCGGCCGCGATCCACTCCTTCAGTTCGTCCGCCCGCCAGAACGTGGACCGCCCGATGCGAACCGGCTGCGGAATGAAGCCCGCTGCATCCCACGTCCGCCAGGTGCGGAGCGACTTGCCGCAGAGCGAAGCCGCCTTGCGGGCTGTGAGCAGCAATGGATCGCTCGGCTCGTCTTCGTCGTCATCTCCGTTGTCTGCGACGATCCAGAGATGCACCTCGAGTTCCGTGAAACGTTCGCGGATCTTGTCGACGTGCGTCCGGACCGTGGTCTGCGAACACCCGAGGATGCGGGCCACGTCGCTGAGTGAGTGCCCTTCGCCCAGCAGTTGGCAGACTTCTCGCTCCGGCGCATCCAGAGTTGCGAGGGCGTTGTGAACGTCGAGGACCGCTCCGGGATTCTCTTCATAGGCCGGTTCACGGCGTTCGTCTGGCTCATCCACTGTGGTGTGGACTGCCGGGCGGGCTGCCTCGTTCATCGCTTCCAGCCGTCTCTGGTAGCGTGACTCCGCCCGCCGCATCATCCGGAGTCGGTTGTCAATCAGATGCGTGACGACGGTCTTTTCAGTGGCCGTGTTCGCTGCTGCTGGATCGTATTTGAAGTCCAGCAACTCAATCGCAATCTCCTGAACGGCATCATCAATGTCGGCTGCTTGAAAGCCCATCCTGCGGGCCCGCTCGCGGACGAGTTCGAATTTCCAGGGTTCGATGTGGCGCGGGGAATCTGGCTTCTGCATGGTTTGCTCCTGACTCGGAATCCGTGTGACTGCCATCGGCACAGTTACGAACCGCCTGGGGCGGGCCGACGACGGGACGGATTCTTCGTCAGGGAGCGGGGACATTTGCATGGAGTGAAAAATGCGCACATGTGTCCCTGTCCCCGCAGGGACATGCGCGCATGTCCCCGGGGTCATGTGCGCATTTCTGCGCAAATCGATGTCCCCGCAGGGACATTTCTGCGCATTCGCATTGACTGGCAACGACTTGCGCCGCGGGGACATTTGCGCATGTGAAATGCCCAGATGTCCCTGTGCGATTGGGGGTCGAGCGGCAATTAACTAGAGGGAGGGCGAGTGAAACGCGCTTCTCCGACGAACAGCCCAGTGACCGCTCTCTGTCGCCGAGATTGCCGATGCCCGCTCTTCAAGAACCGCACGCGTTTGTTGCTCTCGATCACCCTGCCTTTGCCATCCTGCACGAAACCGGCGTCGATTACGCGACCTGGTACATCGGGAGAAAGGCCGAACAACTCGCTGGCCACTACGGCTTCGCCGAGGACGAAGACGAGGACATTCGCCAGGAATTGCTCCTTCACCTGCTCCAGCAGTGGCCGGCATTTGACCCAAATGTCGCCAAGGCAACGACGTTCATTCAGAACGTCATCGACTTCAAGGTCTGCGAGCTGATCCGAGATCAGGAACGGCAGAAACGAGATTACCGCCGCGAAGAGCCACTTACCGATGAGGCCGAGTGCGGTCTGCTCGACGGTACACGCGGCCAGCCCGAAGTCAGTGACTATGACCTGATCGCATTGCGGGCCGACTGTGAAACGATCATCGCCTCTCTGCCGCGCGATCTGCGGCAGCTTGCCGAACTGCTCAAAGAGACTTCGCCGTCCGACGCTGCACGTCGTATGCAGCTCCCCCTCATGACGGTGGTGGATCGGATCGACGAACTGCGCGAGCGATTCATTGCGGGCGGCTACGGGGAAATCACCAAGTCCGATGTCACCAACAATGAGGAGAACGAATGAGCCTGTTGCAGACGATTGAATCGGAACGAAATCAGAAGCCTCGCCGGGTAATGCTCTACGGCGTCCACGGCATCGGGAAAGCACAGCCGCTCACGGCGAAGGTGCTGACGCCGGAGGGATTCGTCCCGATGGGCGACATCAAAGTCAGCGACCAGGTGATTGGTTCCGACGGCGAACCGTGCTGGGTGTTGGGAGTTTATCCGCAAGGTGAGAAAGAGGTGTTTCGCGTGACATTTCGAGACGGCTCGTCGACGGAATGTTGCGATGACCACCTCTGGTTCACGACGACATTCCTAGAGCGCAGGCAGGGATTGCGGGGAGCGGTCCGGACGTTGCGCGATATCCGCGAGTCGTTGCGGTACGGCACTCACTTCAATCATGCCGTGCCGCGAGTCCAGCCGGTCGAATTCCCGGAGAAGTTACTCCCGGCTCATCCGTGGCTGCTGGGAATTTATCTCGGTGATGGCCACACCGACACGAGCGTGATCATCACGAACTCCGAACAGGACATCCATGACCGGATTCGCGAAATTGTCACTTTGGACCACGATCGGGTCGTTCTGTTCGATAAGATCCATCTGAGAATCGTCTCGCCGGATAACCGGGGGACGGCGTTCAAAGCGGCTCTGGAAGAACTCGGGCTGGCCGGGCTGAATTCCGAGGAGAAATTCGTTCCCTCCATCTACCTGCACGGTTCGGCTGAGCAGCGGATGGAACTTCTCGCCGGCCTGATCGACAGCGACGGTTACGTCACGAATCCCGGATCGGTCGAATACACGACGGTCAGTCCACGCCTGGCGGAAGACTTCTGTTTCCTCGTCCGGTCGATTGGTGGTTCCGCCAAAGTGACGACCAAGCGAGGTTCGTACAAGAAGAACGGCGTGAAACGGGTCTGTCGATTGGTGTATCGCATCCATGCCTCGTTTCCGGAGGGGATGGAGCCCGTCACTTCGGCCAAGCATCTGGCGAAATGGGGGAACCCCGAGTGGCACATCCTGAACACGATCCGGAGCGTGGAGCCGATCGGCAAGAAGGAGTGCCAGTGCATTCGGATCGCCGCCCTCGATTCGCTGTATGTCACCGATGACTTCATCCTGACGCACAACTCCACATTCGGAGCGATGGCTCCCCAGCCGGTGTTCATTCAGACCGAAGACGGGCTCGGCAACCTCGATGCCGCGAGGTTCCCCCTGGCGGAGTTATTCGATGATGTCATGGCAGCCGTGCTGGCACTGTACTCAGAGGCTCACGATTTCCGGACCGTCGTGGTCGACTCCGCTGATTGGCTGGAGCAGTTGATCTGGAAGGAAGTCATCCGCCGGCGACCAACAACGGATCGCGGACGCGACATCACGTCGATTGAGGATTAC
>JAGQPW010000128.1:0-6792 GCA_020426515.1 Planctomycetaceae bacterium
AACTCTTACTACGAGCCCTGGTTCTTTCTGCCCGCCGCTGCGCAACTTGGCCAGCAGGAGCGCTGGCATCTGGCCATCGTGGAATCAGTAACTCCACAACAGTCCACATGGCTGGCATTCTTCCCGTTCGTCCGCAAGGCAAGCGGGGGCCTGTCGCTGCTGAGTTTGTGGAACCATTCCCATTGCTTTCTCACCACGCCACTGATTCGACAAGACTCACTGGACGTGTCATTGGAAACGCTGATGCTGAGCCTTCAGCACGATTCCACTCTTCCCGGCCTTCTGGAACTTTCTCAGATTTCGGCGACCGGCGCCATTCAGCAGGCGCTGGTGGACGTGGAACGGCGACTGCTGTTGTCACGATTTGTACGCAGCACACACAACCGTGCCCTGCTCTCCCGTGAACGATGGAGAGATGCCGACGACGACGGCCAGCAGTACATCGCCGACTGCCTGGGTGGACATCACGCCCGGGAATTGAGACGCCAGCGACGACGGCTTGGCGAACGCGGTGATCTCGAGTTCCGCCAACTGACTCACCTGTCTCAGGTGGATCTCTGGACTGACTGGTTTCTTGAGTTGGAAGACAGCGGCTGGAAGGGTCGCTCGGGAACATCAATGAAACAGCATCCGGAGGAGGAAGCGTTCTTTCGAGAAATGACTTCCACCGGATTCGCCGAACGTCGTATCGAGATGATGGGGCTGTTCTGCCAGGGTGAGCCAATTGCCCTTAAGTGCAATCTGCTGGCTGATGCCGGGAGCTTCAGTTTCAAAATTGCGTTCAACGAAGAACTGGCCCGCTTCTCACCCGGAGTTCTGCTGGAACTTGACCACATCCAGAAATTTGCAGCGTCCGGTCGGGACTGGATGGATTCGTGTGCGGTAGCCGAGCACAAGATGATCAATCGGCTGTGGAGCGACCGCCGCACCATTCAAGACATCCTCATTTCCACGGGCCGCTCAGGTTCCGAACTGCAACTTGCCAGCCTGCCACTGCTGCGTGTGCTCTATCGACAAATCAAACGCTGCGGGTCCGCAGTGCGTCAGGCGATTCCATTCCTGCGGACAAATTCTTGAAAGAGTCCCGTTATGCCAGCGACAACCGCATCACAATCCACGCTCTCGCAATCCGCCCGAAAAGGCCATTTGCTCGACATTCATCCGCTGGAGTTCGAACAGAACTTCTCGCAGACACCATTTCTCATTGGCCACCGGCTGTGTGATCATCCGCTGTTCAGTGTGGATCGGCTGCTGGAACTGGCGCAGCGACTCCCGGCGCATTGCCTGGAATACAATGCTGGCGAACTCCCCGTGAACGCCGATCCTGAACTGACACCGCTCAACGGGCTGACCGCGCAGGAAACGATCGAGCGCATCGCCAGTTGCAAGTCGTGGCTGGTGCTGAAATACGTGGAGAATGACGCCGAATACAATCAACTGCTGCACGATTGTCTGGCGGAAATTGCCCCCTATTCCGAGTCCATCGCTCCGGGAATGACACAGGCTCAGGGGTTCATCTTTCTGACATCTCCCGGCTCGGTAACGCCTTATCACATCGATCCCGAACACAATTTCCTGCTGCAGATTCGTGGCGACAAGGAAATTCACATGTACGATGGGCGGGATCGTTCGCTGCTCACCGAACAGGAATTGGAAGGGTTCTACAGCGACAAACACCGCAACCTGAAACTGGCGGAATCACGCATTCACGATGGGTGGACCTTCCAGTTGAAGCCCGGACAGGGACTGCACTTTCCGGTGACCTATCCGCACTGGGTGAAGAACCTGGGCGAAGTCTCCATTTCCTTCAGCATCACATTCAGAACCCCCGACCTGGATCGTCGCCGGGCGCTGTATCAAGTCAATCACCAGTTGCGGCAGCGCGGCTTTTCTCCTACTCCCGTGGGACACAACCGCCTGCGGGATACCGCCTACTACAACCTGTTCCGCGTCTACCGCAAACTGTTTCAGCGGAACACCAGCAAGTGCACACGGTCCTGCGGCACCTGATGGGAGAATCGCTGGTGACGTGACCTGAACACGCGCAGTGCTAGCGTTCTTCACGCGCCAGTTCAGCCAGTCGCACCAGCCCGCGATGCACACGAGCCTTGGCACCGCTGAGACTGCTGTCCATCGCGGCGGCGATCTCCTCGTAAGGAAGTTGACCAAAGTAGCGCAAGCGAATGGCATCGGCCTCGGGCTCAGGGATGTTCGCGAGCCAGACGTGAACCCGATCCTGCCGTTCCTGTCTCAGCAACAGCGACAACCCGCACGGACTGGAATCTCCAGTCAATGCCATCGCGGTCGCAAACGCCGCCTCATGAGTTCGCCGACGTGATTTGCGTCGAAACGATCGCCGCGAGAGGTTGATGAGGATAGTCCACAGCCAGGTGCTGAAGGCGAATTGTGGACGGTAGGACTCGCGTGCAGCGTATGCGGCGAGCAACGTCTCCTGGACAACATCATCGGCAGCGGTATGGTCGCCCAGTTTGCTGCTGGCAAACCGCAGCAATCGTGCGCGGTAGCGGTCCACCAATATTGCGAACAACTGGCACTCGCCAGCCTGTACTCGCAGCATGATGTCGGCATCCGTCAACATGAACACTCCTGCACGGGACCTCTCTGCTCAGTGTCCCATGGCGCTGTGCGAGACGCAATACTGGAGGCCCAGGCGAGAAGTTTGCAATAGGCAGTTTGATACAGGACACTCTCGGGACTCAGCTAAATTCTTCCGTCGCCTGCGACGGTGTTGACTGGTAATCGCAATCCCCGGGATCGACACGCGATGAACACAAATCGGCTCACCATCGTTCTGCTACTGCTGCTCACCACGGCTCGCGCCTGGGCGGAATTCCCGGCTCCTTACAACAGTGAGCCTGATCTTTCCGTACCACTTATGCCAGCCGACAAGGCTGCGGCCGGACTGTCTGTTCCGGACGGGTTTCAAACCACACTCTTCGCCGCCGAACCGGATGTCCAGAATCCAATTGCAATGGCGTGGGATGCCCGTGGCCGCCTGTGGATTGCGGAGAACTACACCTATGCCGAGTCGAAGCAGCGTTTCGACCTGGAGCTCCGCGATCGTGTTCTGATTTTTGAGGACACCGACAACGATGGACGCTTCGACAAGCGAACAGTCTTCACCGATGATGTTCAGATGCTGACCAGCATTGAAGTGGGGCACGGAGGCGTGTGGCTGATGACGCCTCCCAATGTACTGTTCATTCCTGATCGCGACGGCGATGACCGCCCCGATGGCCCGGCCGAGGTGGTTCTCGATGGATTCACGGTGGCGACCGCCAACTATCACAACTTCGCCAATGGACTCCGCTGGGGGCCCGATGGCTGGCTATATGGGCGGTGTGGTGGCTCGTGCCCCGGACTCATTGGATTGCCGAATACCCCCGAGGAACAACGTCTTCCCCTCGTTGGGGGGATGTGGCGCTATCATCCGTATTCAAAACACATTGATGTTCTGAACAGCGGAACCACCAATCCCTGGGGGCATGACTGGACGGCTGAAGGGGAACCATTCTTCATCAATACCGTGAATGGTCACTTGTGGCATGCGATTCCCGGAGCACATTTCGTGCGGCCCTCCTCACTCGATCCGAATCGTCATGTCTATGATCAGATCGATATGCACGCCGATCACTGGCACTTCGACACAGGCAAGAGCTGGACCGCATCACGCCATGGCGCTGCCGACGAGTACGGCGGAGGACATGCCCATATCGGCATGATGATTTACCTCGGCAATAACTGGCCCGAAGAATATCGCGGTCGACTTTTCACCCTGAACATGCATGGCCGACGCGCGAATCAGGAGATTCTGGAACGTGAGGGGAGCGGCTACGTGGGGCGGCACGGAAAAGACATGCTGCAAAGCGCGGACCCGTGGTTCCGAGGCATGGATCTCAGCTATGGCCCGGATGGCTCGGTCTTCGTGATTGACTGGAGCGACACGGGAGAATGCCACGAGCATACCGGCGTTCATCGACAGAGCGGTCGCATCTTCCGCGTGGCCTACGGCAATCCGCAGCCGGTAGTCAGCGACTTGCTGAAACGAAGCCCGCTCGAACTGGCTCAGCTGCAACTGGAGGACAATGAATGGCTGGCGCGGCAGGCCCGCGTGCGGTTGAGTGAACTCGCGCACCACAACGCCGATGTCGCCGCCGCAGTCACGCTGCTGACTCAGAATCTGACCAGCGACAACCATCTGCATCGCCTGCGGGCGATGTGGACACTGCACACGCTGGGAAAGTTGTCGGAACCGTTGCTCAAGCAGCAGCTGACCGATGCCAATGAACATGTGCGTGCATGGGCGATTCGTCTGGCGAGTGACTCGTGGCCGCTGGATTCTCCGAATGGGCCGGTCAAGCGTCGCGGAAGTGATGGACTGGCTGGCGTCTCGGTCTGGTTGCCCCGGTTTGTGGCTTTGGCTGCCAATGATCCTTCGGCCCTGGTCCGACTGTCATTGGCCTCAACCATGCAGCGGCTGCCGGTTGATCGACGGGCAGAACTCGCCATTGGGCTGGTGGCACATGCCGAAGACGCCGAAGACCACAATCTGCCCCTGATGATCTGGTACGGACTGACCGCCATCGACGGAGATCAATTGGGATCACTGGTCGATGTCGCGGCTGTCAGCAAGTTGCCAAAGACGACTGAGCTGATTGCACGTCGACTGGGAGAAGAAATCGAGCGCCGACCGGAGTTCATCAACCGGCTGCTGGACATCGCAGCCAAAAATTCGGATGTGGCGTTTCGCAACAGCGTACTCGTCGGATTGAGTACGGGGCTGCGTGGTTGGCGAAAGGCTCCCCAGCCTCAATCCTGGCCTGCACTGGTCGCCAGCGTGGCCGTGGGGCCTGACGAGACACAACAGCAGCGGGTCCGGGAATTGAGCGTGGTCTTTGGGGATGGCCGCGCCCTGGGTGAAGTGAAGCAGATGGCACTCGACAAGCAGGCCGAACTGACCGTTCGCGTCTCGGCACTCGAAACGCTGATCGAAAGCAAGCCGGAAGACCTCCGCTCCATCTGTGAATCGCTGCTCAACGACGCAGGAATCAATACCATCGCCGCACGCGGTTTGGCGTTGTATGACGACCCGGACGTTGCGGAAATGCTGGTAAAATCCTACGGGCGTTTTCGTGCTCCCAATCGGCCTCAGGTCGTGTCACTTCTGGTCTCGCGAAAGTCTTTTGCCGGTGCCCTGCTCAACGCCATCGCCACGGGAAAAATTCCACGAAGCGACCTGTCTGCATTCCAGGTGCGACAGATTCACAGTCTGAACGATGCCAGACTCAGCGAACTGGTGAGCGAAGTCTGGGGCGAGATTCGCGATACGCCTCAAGAACGGCGTAAAGCCATTGATCTGGCGAAAGCCAACCTGACCAAAGAGCACGCTCGTGAAGCAAATCTTTCCGCCGGGCGGGCACTGTTCGCGAAGACGTGCGCGACCTGTCACCGGCTGTACGGTGAAGGGGGCAAGATTGGCCCGGATTTGACCGGCGCCAATCGCAACAATCTGGACTATCTGCTGGAGAACATCCTCGACCCCAGCGCTGTGGTCAACAAGGACTACCGGATGACCATCCTGCAACTGGCCGATGGCCGCGTATTGAACGGACTGGTGACAGACCGCAACGATCGCACCATCACCATTCGAACCGCCACCGAGCAGTTCGTCGTGGAGACCGCGGAAGTCGAAGCCAGCAAGGTCACGCCACTCTCCCCCATGCCCGAAGGACTTCTGGAAACACTCACTCCCGAGCAGGTCCGCAATCTGTTCGCCTACCTGCAGCATCCCAGCCAGGTTCCACTTCCCGAAGAGGGCAACTGACGAACCTCAATGCCCTCATCGTGTCATTCTGTTGAGCCACAACGGTTGCTCGCCCTGCCCCACCCTGCCTTCCGCGTGAGACTCCCCTGCCTACTCCATTGATCGCCGGTCCTCTGTTGTGGTTTCCACTGCTGGCTGCGGTGCTGTTTGCCATGGGCGCCCTGCTGCTCAAGCGGGCCGCTCACTGGCAGGTGGACACGTGGCGCACGACCTTTGTATCCAATCTGTCAACCGCATTTATTTTTCTGCCACTATTGGCCTTTGGTGGAACAATTCCGGGCTGGCATGCACTCTACCAGCCGCTGATCATTGGCGGACTCTTCGTGCTCGGCCAGATCACCGCAATCATTGCGCTGACCAAAGGTGAGGTTTCCGTCGCGACTCCGGTTCTCGGTCTCAAGATCGTGATGGTGGCCATCTTCTCATGGCTGATCACAGGTCGACCGCTGCCGCCGGACCTGTGGATGGCCGCCGTGATTGCAACCGCTGGCGTGATGCTGCTGAATGTCGGTGCCAAGGGGCAAAATCGTGGCAGCGTGACGCTCTCCGTGGTCGCGGCACTGATTTCCGCAATGTCGTTCAGCCTGTTCGATGTCTGCGTGCAGATCTGGTCTCCCGTATGGGGGCTGGGGCGTCTGCTGCCCATCGCCTTCATGTTTGGCGGGCTGATTTCGTTGCCCTTCGCATTCTTCTTCAAAGGCAAGCTCAGCGAAATCCCACTACCGGCGCGAGGCTGGCTGGCAGGTGGATGCCTGCTGATTGCCCTGCAATCCATGGCTATCGTCTGCACTGTGGCCATCTGGGGACACGCAGCCGTCGCCAACGTCTTCTACAGCACTCGCGGATTGTGGGGCGTGCTGCTGGCGTGGGGAATTGGGCCGGCGCTGGGCGTTCCCGATGGGGGCCTGCGAGGCAACATCGTATGGTTCCGCCTCGCGGGAGCAGCA
>JAGQPW010000128.1:6890-14291 GCA_020426515.1 Planctomycetaceae bacterium
GATCCAGGGATCGTGCATCTCCTCCTGGAACTGCTTGATCTTCTCCTGGTACTTCTTGAGGACTTCGGCGTACTCGGTCTTGAAGGCGAGATTCTCGCTTTCATTGGGGTCCTTCTGCAGGTCGTACAGCTCAAATGCGGGGCGATGGATGTAATCTCCCACGGTCTTGAGTCCGTATGGCGCGGTCGTTCCCTGCTGAAATTGAGCCTGCCATGTCGAAGCGGCCCACAGGTCGGAGGCGAACGGATACGGCAATCCATGGGCGATGTTCCAGATCAGTTTGTACTGTCCATCGCGCACAGCCCGCATGGGATAGTACATCTGGATTTCGTGAAACGTGTGGGAGGCAAAAATCGTCTCCCAGTGCGTCGCGTCAGGATTGCCCAGAATGGAGATCCACGACTTGCCGTGATACTTCTTAAAGGGATGTCCACCGTTACGATTCTCGCGTTCTGGGCCAGATTCGCCCTTGGCAAGCGTCTTGGGATCAACCCACTTGCTGGGCGCATTTTTCCGGGCATCCAGGCCGCCTGCGAAATCCAGCAGCGAAGGAGTGATGTCGATGTGGCTGATCATCGCCTGCGAATGCACGCCCCGCTTTTCCTCATAGGGATTTCGGACCACAAATGGCACACGCAACCCCGCTTCATAGACCGTTGTCTTGCCACCGGGAAATGCCATCCCATGGTCCGCCGTGAAGACAAACAGCGTCTTGTCGTACACACCGGCCTCCTTGAGGATCTCCACCAGTCGACCAACACCCTGATCGATACGCGAGCACGACTGATAGTACTGCGCCAGCTCCGCACGGCAGGCGGGCGTATCAGGCAGGAACGGAGGGACCGGGACCTTCGCCGGGTCGAAAAAAACTTCCTCCACTCCCGGAAAAGCGCCCCGTTCCGGCTTATTGCCGAACAGGTCCGGTTTGTGCTCCAGTTCGGACGTCTTGTCGATGCCGCCGCCTCGATGCGGATCAGATGTGGCGAAGTACAGGAAGAACGGGCGATCATCGGATGAGTCGGCGATGTAGTCGCGGCACTTCTCCGCCATTTCGACGGCGTTGCGACTGTTTCCCTTCAGATACTTTTCGAAGTGAAACACCTCTTCCGGGGCGACGTGATACTTCCCGATATGTGCGGTGCGGTAGCCCTCGTTGGCCAGCACGCGCGGCAAAGCAAAGCTGATGACATCAGGAAACGAAGAAAAGTGATGATACGCATGCTGGTGGCCGTACTGCCCGTTCATGTGATTGTGCAGGCCGGACATGATGACCGAGCGACTGGCGCTGCAGCTGGCCGTCGTGGCATAAGCGTTGTGGAAGATCGTTCCATCCGCGGCGATGGCATCGATTGCGGGCGTGACCGCGGCCTTGTCTCCGTAGCAGCCCAGAGTCGGACTTTCGTCGTCGGTCACAAAAAACACAATGTTGCGTTCGGCTCCCCAGGCGGGAGCCGCGAACAGGAATGCGGCAAGAGCGATGAACGGAAGCTTCTGCATAACAGGCCGAACCTTTGAGTCTGGCGAACGGGACGTCATTTCAACGTAAGTTGAAGTGTAGTCGGGGCAACACGCCGGGTGAAGGAACGAGCTGTGAACGGACGCTGCGGGCTCGCCTTCCCGAAAAGCCTTGTCGGCGCCATTCGGGAGTTGTTAGCGTAGTCACATCAGCAGAGATTGTTTAATGAATTCCACTGCTGTGAGATCCTCCCTCCGAAGCAAGGTCCGGCCATGCATCCCACCCAGGACTACTTTCAGACTCTGACCCGCCGCCACTTCTTTGGCCAGATGGGCATGGGGTTGGGGACCGCAGCGCTCACATCGATGTTTCCCCAGCAGACCTTGCAGGCAGCGACCGGAGGATTGCCCGGAATTCCGCACTTCGCCCCCAAGGCCAAACGGGCGATTTACCTGTTCATGGCCGGGGCCCCCAGTCAGATTGACCTGCTGGATTACAAGCCCAAGCTGGACGAACTGTACGATACCGACCTGCCCGAATCAGTTCGGCAGGGACAGCGATTGACGACGATGACCTCCGGGCAAAAGCGGTTCCCGCTGGCCCCCTCGAAGTTCAAGTTCACGCAGCATGGCCAGAGTGGGGCATGGTTCAGCGAACTGCTGCCTCATACCGCGAAGATGGCCGACGACATTGCCATCATTAAGACAGTACACACTGAGGCGATCAACCACGATCCTGCGATCACCTACATCTGCACGGGCAACCAGCTTCCCGGACGCGCGAGCCTTGGTGCATGGCTGAGTTATGGCCTGGGCTCGATGAACGAAGACTTACCGGCATTCGTCGTGATGACTCCGTCGTGGACGGGACGTAAGGATGCGCAGGCGCTCTACAACCGATTGTGGGGGAGCGGCTTTCTGCCGAGCGAATACCAGGGAGTTTCGCTGCGTTCACAGGGGGACCCGGTCCTGTTCCTCTCCAATCCCCCCGGCGTGAGCAGTGAAATGCGTCGTCGCATGCTGGACCGGCTCAACAGCTTCAATCAGCGAACGCTCGAATCCTTCGGCGACCCGGAAACCCGCACTCGAATTGAACAGGCCGAGATGGCATTCCGCATGCAGTCTTCGGTGCCCGCTATCACCGATCTCTCGGGCGAGTCGAAAGCGACGTTGGAGAAGTACGGCCCCGATGTCGAGAAGCCCGGCACGTTCGCCGCGAGTTGTCTGCTCGCCCGCCGGATGATCGAAAAGGACGTGCGTTTCGTGCAGATTTTCCATCGAGGCTGGGACCAGCATGGAAACATCGCCGGTGACCTGCCGAATCAGGCCCGCGACATCGACCAGCCCAGCTGGGCTCTCGTGCAGGACTTGAAAGAACGCGGGCTCCTTGACGACACGCTCGTCATCTGGGGGGGCGAGTTCGGACGGACGGTCTACTCACAGGGAGGACTCAGCCGCGAGAATTACGGGCGCGACCATCACCCCCGCTGCTTCTCAATCTGGATGGCTGGCGGTGGCATCAAGCCGGGAATTGTGTATGGCGAGACAGACGACTTCAGTTACAACGTCGTCGAGAACCCAGTCCACATTCATGATCTCAACGCGACCATCCTGCACTGCCTGGGGATTGATCACAAGCGACTGTCGTACAAGTTCCAGGGACTCGACGTTCGCCTGACCGGCGTGGAAGACCAACATCCCGTGCAGGGAATCCTGGCTTAGCTGCCGCTCGTTATTTCTTCTCTTCCGGCTCCGGAGGAATGGTCAGCCAGATAACGGAAGTGGACCATCCCGAGACCGGAAGCGAGGCGGTGGCGGTAGTGATTTCAGCCGCTTGCTCATCTGCACTCGATCGTGCAACGATGCGAACAGGACCGTTAAACGCAGCGGCGGCTCCCGCTTCCAGCTTCAGTTTGACCGATTTGCTGCTGTCCCCCTTCGGCTCAGACGTCGCAGCCGTCACCGTAACGCCGTCCGGCAGACCAACAACAGTCACGGTCAGTGGATCTGCAAAGCCGCTGCGAGCGATGGTGACCGGAATTTCCAACGGCTTACCGCGTTTGATGTCAAACTGAGCTGCCTCCAGTGTCAGAGCGACTCGTGGCTGATCGACCTCGACGAGGAGCTCAAAGAAGTGTCGCGGGCTGCCATGTCCAAAACGGTCCGTCACCTTCAACGTGAATTCACCGTCACTGGGAGCCTTCCATATCAAATCAACGTCGCGGTTGTCGCGGCCAATGTCGTCGGAGTCCTTGAGCACCTTACCGTCCGTATCGGCAATGCTCAGGACGGGATCGAGGATGGAGCCGAGAGCCTGAGCGGTGACGCGGATGCGGTAGTTCGTCCCTTTTGTCGCTGAAAAGGCGCCGGAGTAACTCGTCTGAGGAGTGGCCAGTTCGCCCGTGTGAACCGTTCCCGGCGTCAGTCTCGCATTGGCAGACTGTATCGGGGCACTGGTCACATTCGATGATCGCCACAAATGCAGACCGGGCAGCTGCTTCAAATCTTCGTTCCCCTGCAGGTTCCAGCCGATCAGCTGGGACGTCCCATCAGAATGATGGATGACATGATCAACAAAGGGGCCCGTGGTCAGCGACAGTCGATATCGGTAATCGTCGCCGCCAGCGAAACCAATGGTGCTGTTGGGAGTTGCTGGAAATGCAAACACGCGCACATACCAGACACCGTCACGCGGGGCGACGAACTCTATCTGCGGGTCGTTGCTGTGATGATCATCGTTCTGCTCGACCACATAGCCTTCGTCCGAAACAATCTGCAACACACCATCCATTGGAGAGGCGAACGCTTCGAATGCGGCGACGGAGGCGATCAACTGCTGCCCGGCACTGAGCGTGACGGCATACGTGTCGACCTCACCCGACTTGTGCAGGACTCCCTGAACCGCAACAGGCAGCGACTTCAGCTCCTGGGCTTCGCGCGGCAGATTGTTGGGTTCCTTGTCGTCGACCTGCGGGAGTACTCCCACCAATAGCGGCACGGGAGCGGTGCAGCCCTCGGCGTTGTAGAATCGCAACCAGCAGAGCCCGGGGACTGCGTCTGCAGGAACCTCCACTTGAAGCTGCGGCTTCTCGCCGGTCATGCTCACGGAGAGTTCCGGACGATCACACCAGACCTCAATCGGGGCATTCCCCGGCTTTCCAGCCAGTGCGAGTGTCGCGGTCGTTCCGACCTGAACGGCCGGTGGACTGACCGCCGTGATGGCCGGAGGAGCCGCGACTAACGGCGTCACGATGCCCGCACACAGCAGGCTGGACATCAACAGGGGCCTGAATCGAACGGGGTGACAAACAGCGTGCAAGTTCACTGCGGGCTACCCCATCAGTTCGGAAATTGGTGTGGGATCACTGACGAGATGGGCCGGACGACCTTGAGGCGTATACAGCATTGCGTCAGGATCAATCCCCAGCTTGCTGTAGATCGTGGAGGCAAAATTCTCGGGAGAGACGACGCGATCGACGGCCGAATAGCCATGAGCATCGGTAGCTCCCACAATGGTGCCGCCCGGAGTTCCAGCGCCTGCCATCAGTACAGACATGGCATTCGACCAGTGGTCGCGGCCAGCGTCCTTGTTGATCTTTGGCGTGCGTCCGAATTCCCCCAGCACAACCACAAGGGTCTCTTCGAGAAGGCCACGTTCCTGCAGGTCGGTGATTAACGTGGCGATCGTTTGATCGACATCTGGCAGCCGCTTTTTGCAGGACGTAAACAAATCGCGGTGGTGGTCCCAGCCTCCCTCGTTGAGCGTAATAAATGGAACGCCCGCTTCGACGAGTCGACGGGCCAGCAGAGCCCGCTGTCCGAATGAATTGCGGCCGTATCGGTCGCGAACGGCGGCATCTTCCTGATGAATGTCGAACGCCGCTTGCGCCGTGGAGGAGGCGATCAGGTCGTAACCCTGCTGGTAATACTGGTCGAGTGCCAGCACCGGATCACCCGCGGCCCGATCGCGGAAGCGGGGCAACTGGTCGACCTGGACCCGCAAATCGCGGCGATTGTCGAACCGGAGTTGCTCCAGATCCTTGGGCAGGGCGACGTCGCGAACACGAAAGCTGCTGCTGTTGGGGTCGTTGGGCACCACAAACGGAGCGTACTGGGCTCCCAGAAAGTTTGGTCCGCCCGAACGCGTCATCGAAGGGAGCGAAAAGTAAGCGGGCAAGCCATTCTGATGTCCCCGCTGATGAGCAGTCACCGAACCGAGACTGGGGTGAAAGCTGACGAACGCCCCGCAGCCGACCGGAATTCGTGGAGGGGCGCCGGTCATCATGTAGTGATTCCCCGCCCCGTGATTCCCCTGATCATGCCGGATGGAACGAATGATGGCCAGTTGATCGGCCATGGCCGCCAGTTGCGTCATATGCTCCGAGAACTGCACACCCGAAACGGCGGTGTCGATGGGGAAGAACTCGCCACGAATCTCCGATGGGGCAGTTGGCTTGGGATCGAAGGTCTCGTAGTGAGTAGGGCCGCCATCCAGCCAGACGAGAATGCAGCTGCGAGCCTTGGCCCGAGATGATGCGGCATTGGATCGCATTCTCAGCAGATCGACGAGTCCTGTTCCGAGAACGCCGCCGAGTCCCAGCTTCAGGCAGTCGCGACGGGTCACTCCATTGCAATTGCGGTGAGTCGTCATGGCAGGTGATTGTGTAAAGGTCGACGGATGAGTCGGGATGTCGTGGAATGCGGCTTCAATCCTTGAAGACGAACTCCGGAGTGTTCATCAAAGCCCACATGAAATCTTCGGTCAGCTTGCGGCGGTCGGCCCCGTTAGATTCGTACAATTCGACTGCGAGCTTCAATTCTGCGTCCGTTGGCCGGCGCGAATAGATTGAGAGGTACAATTCGTCCACAAGTTGTGCCGGTGTCAGGTCGCTGGCGGCAAGACGTGCAACCCGCCCCTCCTTGGAAGCGACGCGGTTGTACAACTGTTCCGAGTTCATGAGATGCAGTGTCTGTACCACTGTGGGCTCAGGTGTGCGTTCGCATGGCGGGTCCTGATTGGGATCGGGCCGACCGTAGGCATCGAGAAACAGCGAGCCAATCCGGTGTGTCCAGATTTCGCGAGCCTCCGATTCCGGTGGCATAGCGGAAAGGTTGTCCGGAACACCGGTGATTCTCGTGAGCGAGTCGAACAACACCTCGGCCCGCAGACGCTGACGGTAGTGCCGTGAATAGGCCTGGGTATCCACAAGGTTCCGTTCGTTGGGAACCGAACTCAGACTGTAGGCCTCGGAAAGAGCGATGCTGCGGATCAGTTGCTTGATGTCGTAACCGTTCGCGGCAAAATCATTTCCAAGCTGCTCCAGCAATGGTCCATTGACCGGAGGGTTCGAAGCCCGCAGGTCGTCCACCGGCTCCACCAGTCCGCGTCCCATCATCGTGGCCCAGACCCGGTTGGCCATGGTGCGGGCAAAATACGGATTGTCCCGTGAGGTCATCCAGTCGGCGAGAATTACACGCGGATCGACGTCATCGGTCACTTCCGGTGCTTCACCAAACAGTGGACGTGGCTGAAGGACTTCATCCGTCAACGGGTGTTTCACTTCGCCCTTGCTGCCGGAAAAAATGAATTCTTCCGAGCCCGAAATTGGCGGCGACAAGCCCGTTCCCTTGCGGCCGATTTTCGCGAAGTAAGCCGCGAAGCTATAGAAGTCGTCCTGACCATACACCTCAAAAGGATGATGGTGGCACTTGGCACACTCCAGCCGAATGCCCAGAAACAGCTGGCTGACGATAGTCGTCAACTCGTCCGGAGCACGCCGGTCACGAAACAGCGTGGTATTCCCTTCGCGAAATGTACTTCCCTGGGCGGTCACCAATTCGCGGACAAACTGGTCATAAGGCATGTTCTTGCGGAAAGCGTCGCGAATCCACGCATCGTAGTTGAGTGTCGCTTTGATTCCGACGCGGTACGGATTGGGGCGCAAC